>CAMCSO010000097.1 GCA_945877545.1 Bifidobacterium breve
GGGACGATTCGGGCGGTCACATACGACGAGGGGCCGACCGGGGCAGGAAGCCCCACGAGAACCCTCGTCGTGACCGGAGGGACCGGTGTCTATCTCGGTGCGACGGGCACGATTGGACTGATTGCCGGCAAGGTCACGAATCAGCGAACGGTCGTTCGCATCGCTCAGTAGTTAAACGATCATCCAAAGCAACAGTGCATCGCGCACGAGGTCATCAGGCACACCCTCCACTTCGCCACCAAGGTGTCGTAGCGGCTTCCCCATTCGACGCTGGTGAATTCGCCGACGTCCAGACCCACGTTCGGATCCGCGACACCACAGGCGCGCGCCATCTTCTCCTCGCTCGCCATGCTCTGCAGCATCGTGGTCGTCGCACGACTGCTGCGGCCCTGTTGGGTACAAGATGCGCTGCCCTCACCCTCCATCAGGGGGTTGTACGCCGAGCATCAACACGCAAGCCCCGCCGAATGAAGACTCCTGCCCGAGCATTGGATGAGCGCATATGCTGCCAACTAACCTCCAAGGCGTGCAAGAAGACAACCTGGGCCGTCTGCGGCCAGCAAGTTCAGTAGGTCATGAAGGGCGTTGCGAGGAGCGGATCGTCCCTCTCTCGGCTCTTTGGCTAACGCACGACTGGGGCCACATCAGTGATGGAAGGATCGCTAGATGACAGGCGCGCAACCGACCGTGCAAGTCGTGCTCGCTACCTACACCGCCTGGCACCGCGAGGTGCGAATCGCCGAGTCGGCCTCGGCCACGGCCTTTTGGCTCCTCATCGCCTTCGGCCCTGCCGGACTCGTCGCGATCAACGTGCTCGGGCTGTTCGCCGACCAAGAGGCGATCGCCGAGCATCTCATCGCGATCGCCGGATCGGCTCCCGGGTCATTCGGCGACCTGCTCGTCGGGCAGTTCAAGGCAGTGGCTAGTCCCACCCCTGGCTCGATAATCCTCGACGCAGTGCTCGTTGTCACCTCGCTGTGGACCATCTCGACCGCCGTGGCCATGCTCATGCGCGGCCTGCGCCGCGGCTATGGCCTTCCTGTGGTGCACTTCCTGCCGCTTCGACTCCTCGCCTCGATTGCCGGGCTCGCAGCGATCATCGTCCTAGGCCTGCTCGCCTTCGCCATCGACATGCGGTCAACCGCCCAGCAGGTTGTCGGCATGACCTGTGCCGTGGCATTGTCCTTCACCCTCATTATGGTCCTGCACGCGCTCGCCGTCGGGCGCTCCATTACGTTCCGAAGCCTTTGGCCCGGCGCCGCCTTCGCCGCCCTTGCACTGCTCCTCATCCAACTCCTGTGGGAGCGCACCTCGGCGCTGTCGCCGAGCGTGGCTCAAACGTACGGCGGCATAGCAGGGCTCGTGACATCGATGCTCGGCGTCTGGCTCGGCGCCTTCGCCATCCTGCTCGGTGCCTTCGTCAACCGCTGGCTCATCGATCGGCGCGGCTGATTCCCTGCTTGACCCAGAGCAGGGCACGATGTTCGCTGGAATCCGCCTGCCCCCAGTCGGGGTCGAATTGGATGAGCATTCCCATGACTAGGGACCTAGCAGTCCGAGTGGTACCACCGCTATACCGTCGTCCCGCCTTCGGTAAGCATCTTGCCCGGTCGTGACAATTGCCGAATCCAGCAGGCCATCGCCCAACTCCCTCTTCAGCCACACCAGATGCCTCACATCGCTCGACTCGACAATCGGAGAGAGTTTCACTTCGATCGCCACGACTTTCCCGTCGCCACGTTTGACGATGAAGTCGACTTCGTGGGTTCCTCGGTGAGTGCGTAGGTGCAGTACGGACGCGCCTGAGGGGCTGGCGAATGTTCGCAAACTCATGGCTGCGAGTGACTCGAAGAGTTGCCCGAGGAAAGTGTCCGATCCGGGACGCGCATCGGGTCCCTCATCATCTAGGAGAGCGTCTGCTTCAAGCCCAACCAACCGGGCGGCGAGTGCCGGGTCGGCGAGGTTGTGCTTGGGGGCCATGCCCACTTGGCTTAGGTGGTTGTTGCTTGGAATCCACGGCTCGACAACATCAAGAATCTGCAGTCTCGTCAGGACATCTCGGTAGGGCATCGTCGTGGTCTTCGCCGGACGCGATCCAGACGAGGCAGCGTCCCGAATGGTCTCCCACGTGGCTGTGGTCGATGTTGCGGCGGCGTATGCCCTCAGCCAGCCCATCACTGTTTCAGGTCGCCGAACAACCCTTCCAGACTCACTCTCCATATCCGCATCGACAATTCGGGTGAGATAGCCGTCCAACTGAGCCCGCAGGTGGTCACCCGAAAGGTGCTGGAGGCCTGGGAAGCCTGATGCGAGTATCAAGTCCGTGTAGTGCTCCAGTGTTAGCTCGCAGCTTCCAGCAATGGGACCGCGCTGCCCGGTCAGGAGTTGGCGCAGGCTCACCGCCGGAGTGCAGACCGCACGTTCTGGGAGCGTGAGTGGGCGCATGCGCACCGTCGTGATTCGCCTTGCGCCGGAGTGAGTTTGGGCCTTAGGCATGGATCCGGTGAGGATGAATCGCCCACCAGACGGGTCCACATCGACCGCGTCCTTGACCGTGTCCCATGTCGAAGGGACCTGCTGCCACTCATCGACCAGAATCGGAGGGATCCCGTCCAGAATCCGCTCGGGGTTCCCTTGGAGTCGAAGTCGCTCCCGTGGCCGGGACAGGCGGTGGACTGTCCCGGCTCGTTGAAGGGCCGTTGACGTCTTGCCAACTGCATTGGGGCCGTCTAGGTGGATTGCAGGAAGCCCGGGTAGCAGGTTGTCGATCTCATCATCAACAATGCGACGCACGTAACCGCTATCGACGAAATGGCTGTTCGGGGTCACCTGCTGCGCGGTCGTTCGAGCCCTTCTCTGCGCCACCTATTCGTCGATATCTAAACTACCTCTGCGACCGTCGCACTACCGATTCGTCGTCACCTACGCTACCTTTGCGAGGAGTTCGTCGCGAAGATTGACTGCATGGTCTGCAATAGCGCTCCATCGATGCTGTGCCTGCACCTGACAGTCGCATCACCCGCCGATTGCTTGACCGGGGACGACCAACCACATAACCTGCGGTCATGATCTCATCACGCACAAAGCGAATCATCGTTGCAGCCTCTACCGTCCTGCTCATGAGCAGCGCAGCAGTCATGACCGGTTCCAGCGCCAGCGCCAAGTCTGACGGCACGCTCATCGTCCGTGACCTGCCTGCCAGCGTCCGTCTGGTGCCGGGTGAGAAAGTGAAGATCATCCTCCCGACAAATAAGACCACCGGCTACTCCTGGACAGCGAATGGTGGGTGCTGCACAGCATCAGGGGCAACCATCGCCAAGGTGTCCAAGGGCGTCTACGCAGCCCCCGACAACGCCAACGGCATGGTCGGCGTGCCCGGCCAGACCACCTGGACCGTCACAGCACAGCGAACGGGCAAGACGGCCATCACTGTCGTCACCTCGCCCCCGGGTGCCCAGAACACCATGAATGACGAGACGGTCGGCGTTCTCCAGATCACCGTCATGGCGAAGTAGGGACTCGTAACACCTGCTTGAGAAGCGCGTCACGAATCGAGGCGTGGGCTTCGTCGGCCTCCATCATCCGACGTAATACATCGGCTTAGTGATTGTGTTGCCGGCGCTTTAAGAATGAACTCCTGCCAGCCGGTGACGCCGCACTTGCGCAGGCAGGAAGGGGGTCGCGCGCGGAAGCGATCGCTTCAGACGAGCATTCGATGATAGACGTTCGCCAGAAGTGGCCGGGCAGCTTGAATCCGTTGGCAGCGGACGTGTCCCCACACGTCCTTGCAAACCAGGGACCGAGGAACTGCCCCGCCGCCGTGGCTACAGTCTGCTGGTCTTCAGCGTACGCGCCGGAGTCGTGGCACGACTCGATTTCATCTGCGAAACCTGTGCCAGCAGTGAAGTACGACGTCGTTTCTAATGAAGGCAGTCGCCGATCAACACCAACGATCGGTGTACCTCATGCCGCGAGGGGCGCTCATGGGTTCGGTGAGACGAGGCCCCTATCCGATCCCAAGCCCCATTTCTGTCTTCCTTCCAACCGACGCACCCTTCGGGTCCGTCGCGGGTGGAAGGTCAGCACACAGCGGCGCAACATAGGCGAAGACATAGTCGTAGTAGGCCTTCAACTCCTCAACCGTCGTCCCCGGGTACTCCGTGACATTCGCCTCGACCTCGGCTGGCGTGGGCTTCACCGCTTGGCAAAATCCGCCCGCGAGGTCTTCAACCGGCAGGGACGCCGGATCAAGGATCGTCGCCCACTCCTCATCCGACACGCCGGTCGGCCGCGGCGGATTCCACTCCGCATCCGCGGCGGCAGCAACGGTCGGCGCTGAGGCCGCCGTGCCCGATCCGCAACCCGCAAGAAGGAGCACCCCACACAACGCGGCCGAACCGACCACTGCACCAACGTTGACGCCCATGACGTTCTCCCACTCGCAGCGGTCCGATGACCTCCCCGACGTGTCAAGAAGTCAACCGCACTTTAACGGATCTTCGCGCATGCGCATCATCGGTCGGGCAAACTGGAACTCGAGGGGAGCAGGATTCCAATTCGAGCCAATTGAACGTGGGCGCGTGTCTTTTCAACGTCGCCCTGAGTCCATGGGGACGTCATGTTCGTGCCGTTGACAAACGTCCCGCTAGGACGGATCGACGAGTGCGAAGTCTCGCCCGTGTGCGCCCGGAGGGACTGAAACCCCAACCGACCGGGTCGGGGGTGTTTCAGAACACGAGCACGCCCGGGCCTAGCGAGCAGAGGTTTCTGTGAGCGCCGGGTGGTGCACCGTGTGACGTCCGGTCAACGCGGTCAGCATGCGTTGCGCTGCAGCCAGACCCGAACACGTTCTGCCTGGATCGGTGCGGCCGTGCTGGTCTGAGCCAGCCGCTCAAGGAGGAGGGTGACGTCGACGAGGCGGGCGCCGATGAGTGCGATGGCGAACTCGAAATCCTTCTCGCGATATGCGATGAGCTTGGCGATCACCAGGTCGTGCGGCTCGAGACATAGCCCGCGTCCCGGCTGGGTGTTCGATCCCTCGACGATGACGAGTCGCTCAGACCAGCCGTCAGGCAGGATCGCGACGGAGACTGCAACTCCTTGGCCGTAGTAGCCGTGGGTGCGATGAAACTGGGAGTCTTCGCCGATGAACCCGTCGACGCGGTCTGCGATGGCCTGATCGTCGTCGTCCAAGAAGGCAAGGTCCGCCTCGATGGACATGGTCGTCGCTTCCGGCAAGTCGTCCTCGTCGTAGGTGCCCAGAATCGACTGGCTGCCCAGGACGAGGACGTCGCGCCGCTCGGCGATGGTGGACGCTGAGCGCAGCAGATGCTCAAGTTCCTCACGTCTCATGGCTGATCCCTGGTTGGACGGGAAAGATTCTTAAGAACGGCTGTGCGCTCGGTGTCGCTGAGGACGCCGACGAATGGCGAGTTCTGGCGCAACTCGCGTGAGTCCACGGTGTCGGCGGTCAGAGCCGTGAGCAAGTCATCAAGTGGGCCATCCAGAAGCCCGATCCATCGATCGTGCCACTTTCCTCCTCGCCGTCGGCTGCTGCCGGGGCTCATATCGGCGAGGTGTGCACGAGCCGCGTGCCTGGTGCCCTCCGGATCGGCCACCAGACGCCCTGCCACTGCCATTGCCAGTCGGAAGCTGCGCCGCTGGTCTCGGGTCATCCGCTGCGCACCTGCGGCGAAGACGTCCAGATCCTCGCGCCGAATACGCCGATGACGGTTGACCAATGAGTAGGGCAGCAGCCCACGGTTGCACAGGTCGACAACGTGCTGGCGGGTCGAACCTATGATCCGCGCGGCGTCACCGGTCGTGAGCCATCCGTCTCGAGATGCCATGGTTTTAGGATAGTTTGTAAAAGCAATAAACACAATGCATATGACTATCGATTGTGTTTATTGCGATTGTGATGAGCGCGGGACGGTCAGACGCGGAGCCCCAGGGTCAAGACTTGCCTTGAGCCCTGGTCGGTTGCTGGGACACCGAGCCGTGCCCCGACTTCCGCCGCAGCCTGCTGTGGCCGTCCTACGCGGACGCCGAGCGAGGTGAAGGTGTTGTAAGGGCCGTTCTGATTCCCGCTGGTGAAGTCCTGTTGCCACGCGTAATTCAACTCGTACTGCGAGGAACTCCAGTAGTGTTCATTGCTTATGAACCCGCCAATTGCGTCCCGATTCGTGTAGTAGTAACAGGGGGCGTTGAGTTCGTCTTTAGATGGCAGAGCCCAGTCGATCTTGCCGCCACCCTCGTACCGCTGGGCGGCATTGGCCGCCTCACCTAGCTCGCACATGGGGATGCTGGCGTGCGTGTTCGCATAACCCGAGCAGATCACTGTTGCGAGCGCGCCGGAGATGTACGTGCTCCCCCTGCACCACGGGATCCCATACCCGCTGCCGGAGAAGTCGGCTCCCCTGTGCGCCCGGAGGGACTCGAACCCCCAACCGTCTGATCCGAAGTCAGGTGCTCTATCCATTGAGCTACGGACGCCCTTAATGCGAGTCGCACGCTACCCGATGCGTCTCGACGTATGCGCAACCGGCGTCAGGCGGGGAGTCCGCACAGCGAAATCCTGCAACCATGGCAGACTCCGGTGCTCGACAATCTGAGCGACCACCACCTCATACCAGGAGAGCCCAACCGTGACCTCGACAAAGAAGAGGACCCTCACCGCGACAACTGGCCTCGCACTCGCGGCCACCGGAGTGGTCTTCGGCGACATCGGCACGAGCCCGCTCTACGCACTGAAGCAGACCCTCGCAGTCTCCGGGAGCAGTCGTGAGGCGGTGCTCGGCGTCGTCTCGCTCATCTTTTGGGCGCTCATCCTCGTCGTGTCCGTCAAGTATCTGCGCTTCGTGATGCGAGCCGACAATCACGGCGAGGGCGGCATCCTCGCCCTGCTCGCCTTGCTCCCCGAAAAAGTTCGGCTAGCGACCGGTGGTCGCCGCATGGCCCTGCTCATCCTCATCCTCATCGGCACCGCCCTCCTCTTCGGCGACGGTGCGCTGACACCAGCAATCTCCGTGCTGTCTGCCACTGAGGGACTCGCGATCGTCAATCCCAGCCTTGAGCATTGGGCTGTCCCGCTGACGGTTGTCATACTCGCGGCCCTCTTCGCAGTGCAGTCACGTGGAACCCATCAGATCGGCCGAGTCTTCGGACCCGTCATGGTGCTGTGGTTTGTCGTGATCGCCGGGCTCGGAATCTGGCACATCATTGGCGACCCTTCAGTGATCGCCGCGCTCTCGCCCACCTATGGCATCGCCTACCTCGTTGCCAACCCGGGACTTGGGTTCGCCATCGGCGCGGTCGTGATCCTCGCGGTCACCGGCGCCGAGGCTCTCTACGCTGACATGGGTCATTTCGGCATCCGGCCCATCAGACTCGCCTGGGCTGTGCTCATCGCGCCCTCGCTGGTGCTGTGCTACCTCGGGCAGGCAGCCGTCGTCATCAAAGACCCTTCGGCGGCAGCGGATCCGTTCTTCTCCCTTGCCCCGAACCCCACCTTCGCGCTGTTCATGGTGATCCTGTCGACCGCTGCGACAGTCATCGCATCGCAGGCCCTCATCACCGGCGTCTTTTCACTCTCGCGTCAGGCCGTTCAACTCGGCTTGCTTCCCCGTCTCACCATCCGCCATACGAGCAGCGCCCACGAAGGCCAGATCTACGTGCCAATCGCGAATTGGCTGCTCGGCATCGCGAGCATCGCGCTCGTCATCGCTTTCGGCTCGTCCACATCACTCGCCTCCGCATATGTCCTTGCAATCGCCGGAACGATGACCGTCACCACGATCGCCTTTCATCGTGTGGCCCGCGACGTCTGGGGCTGGTCCGCACTCCGGGCAGGGCTCCTCACCACCGCATTCCTCGTACTGGATTTGGCGTTCCTGCTCTCGACGATCACGAAAATCTTCGACGGCGGATGGGTGCCAGTCCCCCTCGCTGGGCTTGCGCTCATCATCATGCTTGTCTGGCGCAGCGGCCAGCGAATCCTCGCCGACCATGTGGCGCACAACGCGCTCAGTTGGACTGCCCTCACTGAGTCGTTGGCCTCGGGGACCATCGCTCGGACACCCGGCGAGGGCGTTGTCCTCGCCTCGCATCCAGATCAGGTGCCTCAAGCGCTTGCGGCGAGCATTCGGCTGGTTCGAGCCGTCCCAGAGCGCCTCATCATTATCACGATTCGCACGCTCCCGGTCCCTACCGTTGCAGGGGATGCTCGCCTCACCGTGACGACGCCATCGAACGGGATTCGACAGGTCGTGGCCGACATCGGCTTCACCGAAACACCATCCGTACCCGAACTCCTCGCCACACTGCCCGGGGCTGCTTCATTGGATCGCACCTACTACCTCTCAGACCGGGCCTTCCACGCGACGCCCGCTGGGCAGATGGGCAGGGTCCGCGAGTCAATCTTCGCCTTCCTCCATCGCAATGCGGCGAGGCCCGCGCAGTTCTTCGGCATTCCCGACGGTCAGATCGTGACCCTCTCCACTCACATGGACCTGTAGTCGATGTTACGTCTGGCGCCTGTGCCAGAAGGGCTCGTCGGGCCACCTGCGCTCGAGACCGTAATAGTGCGCCTGGAGCGCGCCATGCTCGGAGGCCAGCAGGTGAACGTCGCTCTCAAGTTCCTGCAGCGCAACAAGGTCAGGGATGGCACGACCGGCGCGTGCACCGACAAGCACGGCGCTCACAACCCCCTGTGACGAGAGTGGATCCCATGCCGCAGCAGCATCCCCGATGGCGCACCACCGCTCCCCAACCATCGGATGCAGGACGGACGTATCCGCGCGGTGCAGTGCAGGCTCGACGTCGACGGTGATCTCACCTGCAGCGGTCCGCAGATGAACGGTCGCTTCGAGGGCTCTATGCCAGCGAGCACTGCGCTCGGCCTCGGCGGGGAGGAGGTCAGCATCAGTGAGCAAGGCGATCACCCTGCGTCCATCCGGCAGTGGCGTCGAGTACCACCATCCCTCCGGCACCGACTCGATGATGGTGCCCGCGATGGCATCCCCTCGATCCGGAACGGCAAGCACCTGCGCCATCAGTCGGTCCGCGCGCGTTCGTCTGGCCCCGAGGCGAGAGGCGACCGACGCTGACCGTCCCGTGGCATCAACCAGCCAAAAGCTACGCAGCCTGCGTCCATCCTGGAGAATGCATATCCACGAATCACCATCCGCTTCGACCGACTGGACTCGCCCCGAGATCACCGATGCACCTCGACAGCGGGCGTGAGCCCGGGCTTGCTCGTCGAATCTCGCACGGTCCAAAATGAGTCCGTCGCCCAGCGGCGTGCTCACGAAGTCCGTGGACCCAAGTTCGCTCGACCCCCAGGCACTGCGAACGCCAAACGCACGGCGGTGACCCTTGATGACGTCGTCGCCGAAGACCGACGTGATGAGGTCGACAGCGCCAGGCGGCAGGCTCTCCCCCGACCATGACCCGATCCGGCGTCCGTCGTCGACGAGGAGAACGGCATGGCCTGCCCCGGAAAGCTCTGCCGCGCAGGCGGACCCGGCAGGTCCTCCCCCTACGACAACAACATCCGAGTCAGTTAGGGGTTGAATACCATTCCCCCCGGATTCGTCATGCCCGTTGCGAAGACCGATACCGTGCCGGTGTCGCCAGACAGGACGATGCGATCGATCCGGTTCGCGGACGCATTCGCGC
>CAMCSO010000098.1 GCA_945877545.1 Bifidobacterium breve
CCATCACCTTCAGGCTGGTGGGGATCCCTGCGGGGCTGTGGAGCATCGTGATCGGTCACCTCGCCTTCACTGTTCCTGTCGTGACCCTCGTGGTCCTCACACGACTGCGAAGACTCGACCCATCGCTGGCTCAGGCATCCATGGATCTCGGCGCCAACAGTTGGCGAACGTTCTGGCACGTCACGTTCCCTCAGTTGCGAACGGCGATCCTTGCGGCGGCACTTCTCACGTTGACCCTGTCGTTTGATGAGGTGGTGATTACGTTCTTTCTTGTTGGGACTCAGCCGACACTGCCACTGTTCATCTGGTCACAGACGCGCTTCGGCTTCACTCCCGAGATCAACGCTGTCGTCACGCTGATAGGTGCGGTGAGCATCGTGCTCATTGTCGTAGCGACTCGGGTCATCGAAAGAGAGGTCGATCCATTTGCCGGTGCAGGCCGCAAGCGTCGATCGCGAAAGGGACCCTCCTGACGCTCACTGCACAAGCTTAAATGGACGAGAACTCGAGAAGCATTTCGTGGCGATATGTCTCGCCCGCCATCACGGTTGTCGTGGGGAACTGCAGGAGTCGCGGTGAGTCTGGGAACTTCTGGGTCTCCAATGTGAAGCCTGCATACTTGCAGTAGGGCTGGGCACCCTTGCCGATCATCTGATCATGAAGGTAACCACCGGTGTACATCTGCACACCGGGCTCAGTGGATGACAGTTTCATTCGTCGGCCGGAGGCAGGGTCGTGTAGGTGAGCCGCCTCGATCAACTCGGTCGTCCCACCCCTCAGGCACCAGTTATGGTCGTAGCCACTGCCGCCTGGAAACACATCCACTCCGAGGGGCGGGAGGTCATCGAATCGAGCGCCGATTGCCCGCATCTCTCGAAAGTCGTAGGGGGTGCCGTCGACCCGAAGCACCTCACCCGTGGGCATGAGTTGGCCGTCCACAGGAACGTAGAACTCCGAGGGTAGTTGCATCAATTGGTCCAGGACTGGGCCTGAGGCATGGCCCGCAAGGTTGTAGTAGCTGTGGTGCACCATGTTGATCACAGTGTTCATGTTCGGAATAGCCTGCAGGATGATGCGCAACTGGCCGTCTTGGAGTTGATATGTAGACACGACGTCGCAGGCTCCCGGAAAGCCCATTTCACCGTCAGGACTGCTCGTTCTAAAGGTGATCGAGTTGTTTTGCTCATCGATGTCAGCCGACCAGATTCGACTATCCCACCCGTTCTTGCCTCCGTGAAGATGGTTGGTCCCCTCGTTGCAGTCCACCTGATAGTCCGTGCCCAGCAGCCGGAACTGTCCCTTCGTGATCCGGTTGCCGTACCTTCCCACCGTTGCACCGAAGTAGGCTGGTGATGCGACATATGACTCAACGTCGTCGAAACCCAGGACGATGTCGGCTGTCTGACCGCTACTGCCAGGAACATGCAACTCGGTCAGTCGAGCGCCATAGTCGGTGACGCGGATACTGAGCCCGTCAGTACTTTCCAGACGCCAAGCGTGTGCCGGCTTGCCGTCAACCTCGCCGAAGTTCTCCACGATGATCATGATCGCAACCTCCTGAATCGCCTGACGCGAATGCCAGCGCACCACCAACGTAGCTCTATCTGGAACGTTCAAGTAGAATAGGGAGGTCGATCGTTCCTGTCAAGGGAATGCGATGTAGGCGGCTCGCTAGGTCGAACCTCGAAGGACGAGTTCGGTGGGAAACACTGCGGTTTGCTCTGAAGGCGTTCGGTCCTCGATAGCTGAAATGAGCATAGTTGCCGCTTTGCGTCCCATCTCGTAGGCGGGAACGCGGACGGTGGTGAGGGGTGGCTGCAGATACTCCGAGAACTCGAAATCATTGAAGCCCGTGACCGCGACATCGTTGGGAACATTCAGACCCATCGTGCGAACGGCGCGCATTGCTCCTGCAGCGAGCAGGTCGGTCGCGCACATGATGGCCGTCGGGGGCTTCTTCGACTCCAGTAGCCGTCGGGCGAGTACCTCGCCGTCGCGCGCTTGGTACGTCGATTCCAGCAGGATCAGATCCGGGTCGACGCGCAATCGCGCTCTGCGCATGGCCGTTCGAAATCCGGCGAGGCGCTGCTCGACCACGGCCCACGGAACTGCTGCGCCGATGAAGGCGATGCGGTCATGCCCCGCCTCGATGAGGAACTCAGCCAAACGCCTCGCACCGGTCTCCTGCTGAGCCCGCACACCCATCACGTCATCATCGAGTCCGGTCTCGTCTACGATCACGATCGATCGTCCTGCGGAAGCCGCCAAAACGATGGTGTCGCGCCGAAGACTGCGCGGTCCGGAAAGTTGAATGACGGCGCCGTCGGCGCGACCCTCAAACAGTGGCGACAGCAACTCTGCATTGAGTTGGTCTGGGCGTCCGCCTTGCACCAGCACCCCGTACCCATGATCGCGAGCGACATCGCCTACGCCGGCTATGAGGAGGGCGGTGAGTGGGTCGGCCAAGAAAGCAACGTGCTCGTCCAAAACGAGAAACGCGATCGTGCGGGCTCGCTGTGAGCGCAGGGACGCCGCTGCCACGTTGGGTCGGTACTTGAGCTGCTCCATTGCGTGGGAGACCTTCGCGAGCGTCTCCTCGCTCATCTGGTCATGACGGCCATTCACAAAATTGGAGACGGTCTGTATCGACACACCGGCTAGATCGGCCACGTCCCGCATTTTTGGGCGGTCTGAGGAACGACCTCGTCCCTCAGACTTCGCTGATTGAGTCCTGACCACCTGTCCTCTTCGGGTTCACCTTCAATCCAAGCGGCAGACAGCCTTACTCGGTGCGCTCGTGCTCAACAAAATTCGCTAGCGCCTTCCTCATCCTAGCCAAGGTCGCATCGTTGGTCGCGTCATCATGCGCTCCCGAGACGTACCAAATTCCTCGACCAGTGAGCCAGACGCCTGCATCAATGGCGTGTGGAACAAGGCGTCTATAGCGATCAGAGTCTGCCCTCTGGAGATCCGAAAAGGACGTGACTGGATCGGTCGTGTCGAAGGAGACGTGGAAGGCAGCCGGGAGACCGCGAACCTGTATCTGCAGATCGAACTCCGCAACGAGGGCACCCAAGGAGGCCATCAACTGCCCCCCGGTTCGCTCCACATCGTCATAGATGCTCGTGCTCTGCATGATCGCGAGGGCATGAACGATGGCAGCGCAGGACAGCACATTGGCGTTGAAGGTACCGGAGTGGTTCGTGCCGTTGGCGAAGAGGGACATGAGTCGGGCGCTGCCCACGAGGACTGAAGCGGGAAAACCGCCAGCCACTGCCTTGCCGTAGATTGCTAGATCTGGTTCAACACCGAATCGGCCGATTGCTCCCTGCAGACCGAGTCGAAAGCCCGTGATGGTCTCGTCAAATATGAGAACGATTCCATGGGTCTGGCTGATCTCGCGAAGGCCCTCAAGGAAACCCGGTTGCGGCATGATTGCACCGGCGTTAAGCATCATCGGCTCAGTGATGATCGCGGCGATCTGTTCTGGGTGCTCGGCGACTGCCTGTCGAACGGCCTCAAGATCGTTCCACTCAATGGTGATGCTCTCGTCCAGGCTACTTGCGAGTTGGCCGTTGCTGGCCACCCGCGGCCATGGGTCCTGTGAGTTGATCAGTACGTTGTCGAGCCAGCCGTGGTATTGACCGCGGAACCGTAGGAACAGTCGTCGTCCCGTTGCTGCACGGGCCAGTCTGAAAGCCGCTTGCACAGACTCTGTCGATGTCATCCCGATACGGACCATGTCTGGCCAGCCCAGGGCATTGACCAGACCCTCTGCAGCCTCCAACTCGACCTCGGTCTGTGCGGCGAATGTCATTCCGGCGGCGATCGACTCTGTTACTCCGGCGACCATCCGGGGATGCGCGTGCCCAAGGAAGGCTGGTCCCTGCCCTAGGACGTAGTCGATGTAGTCCCGGCCCTCCGAATCCCAGAGCCAAGGGCCAGATCCGTGGGAGAAGTAGCGCTGGGCGACTTCCAGCCGAACATTGGAGTTGACTCCCCCTGGTACGACCCGCGCCATACGCTCAAACAGTTGCGCCCCAGTACGTTCCGATGGTGAGACCACGTCTTTGAACCCTTCTTGAACGATCTAGAAAGCCCGACTATAGGTCTGAACTGTGGGGGCGTCAACGTCGGACGGAGCACCAGCACACGCCGAGGCGGTCAATGGTTGACGCCAGATCAGTAGGGGCCTATATTTTGCTGGAACGTTCAAGTGAGATCACGATTAGACTTCGATTACAGACGCAAGCAATCGAGTAGGACTCGGCTCAGTCAGACAACGATGTGAGCCTCCACGACTCGTCCATTGAGGAGGACTGATGCCCGCATATCGAGCCATTGTCACGGGCGCCTCGTCGGGCATTGGCTTGGCCACTGCGCGGCGCATCCACGCCGACGGCGGAACCGTGGCCCTGCTGGCAACGCGTGCGGCGGTACTCGACGGAATTGCAGCCGAACTTGGTGAGCGGGCGTTCGCTGTTCCGGTGGACGTTTCTGATCCGGTGCAGGTCAAGGTGGCCATCGCGCGATGCTTTGAATTGTTGGGCGACGTTGACCTCGTCGTGAACGCAGCCGGGGTCGACGGACCGTCGGCTCTGCTGGACATCACCGATGAAAAGTGGATGCGCAGTATTGGGGTGAACCTCTCGGGGCCGTTCTACGTCGGCCGCGAGTCCGCGCGACTGCTCAAGGAGGGTAGCTGCATCATCAACATTGGGTCAGAACTTTCCTTCATGGGCATGGGGCTCTTCGTGGACTATTGCGCCTCGAAAGCGGGGCTGATAGGTCTCACACAGGCCATGGCCGCAGAACTCGCTGAACGGAAGATTCGCGTAAACGCCATCTGCCCAGGCCCGGTGGATACTCCCATGATGGAGTCCGAGATCGCTTGGTTCCCTAACCCAGACGAGGTTCGAAAGATGGCCGTTGATCGGGTCCCGCTAAAGCGGTGGGCGCAACCCGAGGAGATTGCTGACGCCGTCGTGTACATGGCCAGCGTGAAGTTCGCGACCGGGGCGGCATGGTCGATTGACGGTGGAACCACCGCCATCTGAGCAAGGCGATTGTTTATTCACACGAAACGAATTTCATCCACATGACACGAGCGGAAGGAAGCACTGATGCGCGTTGAGGGAAAGATGGGCCTCGTAACCGGAGCCGCCTCTGGGCTGGGCTACGAGACGGCCAAATTGCTGGCAGCCGAAGGCGCCAAGGTGCTCCTTGTCGACATTGATGTCGAGGGAGGTGAGAAGGCGGCCGAGGAGATTCGTGGGGCTGGTGGTGATGCGGTCTTTCGGAAGGTCGATGTGACCGTTGAGCAGGACATTATCGATGGAATCGCCGATGTGCGTTCCCGCTGGGGCGGCTTCAACTACATGCACAACAACGCCGGTACTCAACTCGAAGTCCCGCTGCACGAGACCACGAATGAGGGCTGGGACCACATCAACAACGTCAACCTGAAGGCCGTGTTCTGGGGCATGAAGCATGCGGTGCTCGCAATGAAGGAGACAGGCGGTGGCTCTATTGTCAACACGGCCTCGGCGCTGTCGCTTGTCGGCGATCCATTCCTTCCGGCCTACACGGCGACGAAGCACGGAGTACTCGGTCTCACTCGGGCGGCCGGTGCGGCCTACGCCCTCGATGGCATCAGGGTCAACTGCGTCTGCCCAGGCGACATGGAGACCCCAATGATCATCAAGTACTGGGAGGCCACCGGTGACCCAGAGCAGGCGAGGATCGACATGGGAGCGGCCTACCCGGCCAAGAAGATCGGGCATCCACGCGAGGTGGCACAGATGATCGTCTTTCTGATCTCTGACGACTCGTCCTATGTGAATGCCTCGGCGATGGTGGTCGACGGCGGCCTGCTCTCTAAGTGCTACTGAGGTCACGCGCATGAGCCAGTACGACGCAATCGTCATAGGTTCGGGCCATAACGGCCTCATCGCCGCGAACTACCTGCTCGACGCAGGCAAGCGAGTGCTCGTCCTCGAACGCAGGAGCCGGATCGGCGGCGCAACGGTAACCGAGGAGTTCCTGCCGGGATTCCGTGCGTCGTCGTGCGCGTACGTGTCTGGGCTTCTGCATAAGAAGATCCTCAAGGATCTAGAACTGCAGAAGAACGGCCTGCACCTGTACCAAACCGATGTCGGCGCAGGAAACATCCTTCGGGATGGCCGAAGCCTGTTCCTATACAACGAACTCGGCAAGACATTGCGGGGGGTCGAGGCCGTTGCGCCAGGGGAGGGCGAGCGACTCACGGCCTTCGGGCTGCGGCTGGAGCGTCTGGCGTCCATCCTCGACCAGTGGCTTCTGGTTGACGAGCCCCCGTCACTCGACCAGGTGGTCGCGACGTTCATCGACTCCGGAGAAGAGGAGCTCTTCACTGAGTTCTTCACCCTGAGCGGCCTTGACCTGGTCGACCGATACTTTGAGAGCGACATTCTCAAGGGCCTCCTCATGTTCACCGCGATGGTGAGCGTGTGGGGCGGGCCCAGGACGCCCGGCTGGTCATACGTATACGGCCACCACGCGATCGGTGAGTACGACGGGCGGATGGGGCAGTTCGCCTTCCCGCGCGGCGGAATGGGGTCGGTCGCCGATTCGCTTGCACGACGTGCGGTCGCCCTCGGAGCCACGATCGAGACCGACTCCTGTGTTGCCCGGATCAACGTCGTCAAGGACCGCGTCTGTGGCGTCACCCTGACTGATGGACGGGTCTTCGACGCGCCGTTCGTGCTCTCCGGGACCGATCCGCAGCAGACCCTGCTGAGAATGGTCGATGACGCCGACCTGCCAACCGAGTACCGCTCTGCCGCTCAGCGATTCGACCAGCGCGGATCGATGGCGCGGGTCCTGATCGCGCTCGATCGGCTGCCGGACTTCATCGGACTGCCACCCGGTGAAGGGCCCCAGCACCGGGGACTCACCATCCTCGGCTCTGAAGTGGAGTCGTTCCAGCGGGTCGGGGATGCGCAGCGATACGGCGAGTACCCGGACGACTTTCCGGTCGAATTCATCATTCAATCGGTGCACGACGACACGATGGCCCCGCCCGGCAAGCACGTTCTGTCGACCGGAATCCAGCAACTCCCGTTCGAGCTCAACGGCCGAACCTGGGACGACGAGAAGAACCGGTTCACCGAAAAGGTCCTCGACGTCCTACAGAGCTACTCGCCAGGCTTCCGCGATTCCATCATCGGGACGCACACGATCACGCCCCTCGACCTTGAGCGCGAATACGGGCTGCCCGGGGGCAACATCTTCCACGGCGCGATGACCCTGGGACAGATGTTCGACAGTCGCCCCCTTCCGGGGTGGGGTTCCTATCGAACTCCGGTCGCGGGCCTGTACCTGTGCGGTGCGGGCACGCATCCGGGCGGCGGTGTCATCGGCGCTCCGGGTCACAATGGGGCGCACGCACTGCTGCGAGACGAGGCCAACGGTGGCTGGGAGCGCTCGCGGGTGGGTGTCAGTAGCGCCGTGGGCAAGGCACCGCTCCTGCATCGCCTCATGTCCCGACCCGGCATCCGAAAGATGGGCGTGAAGTTGGCGCAGCAGCCGGTTATCGGAAAGGCCGCTGACACGTTCACCAAGCGCTGAGTCGATGCTCGGATCAATCGCGTCAGTGTGACTCGCGACTGACATCGGAGCCACTCGATCCAAGCAGGAAATCGAGATCGGCTCCGGTGTCGGCCTGCAAGACGTGGTCGACGTAGAGCCTCTCCCAGCCGCGAGCAGGTGCGGCGAACGAGGCAGTCATGCGCTCGCTTGGGACTCGGCGGGAGATTTCGTCGTCTGGGACATCCAGCACGAGTCGGCGTCCAGGCACGTCGAGTTCGATCCAATCGCCGTCTTCGACGAGAGACAGCGGGCCACCGGCTGCAGCCTCGGGGGTGACATGTAGCACCACTGTCCCGTAGGCCGTGCCGCTCATGCGGCCGTCGCATACGCGGACAACGTCGCGGACCCCCTGATCGAGGAGCTTCGTAGGCAGCGGCATGTTGGCCACTTCGGGCATTCCCGGATAGCCGCGGGGCCCACATCCGCGTAGGACGAGAACAGAGTCGGCGTCCACATCGAGGTCAGGATCGTCGAAACGATCATAGAAATCCTCGATCGAGTCAAAGACCACCGCACGACCCCGGTGCACAAGCAGGTGTGGCGACGCCGCGGACGGCTTCACGATGGCACCTCCCGGTGCGAGGTTGCCGCGAACCACCGCTATGCCGGCATCGGCAACGAGCGGCGCTGAGCGTGGCCGGATGACCTCGGAGTCCCAGATGCAGGCTTCGTCGAGGTAGGACACGAGTGGGCGTCCGGTGACCGTGAGCGCGGTGGGATCGAGGAGGTCGCGCACTTCATGCAGCACCGCGAGCAGGCCACCAGCGCGGTGCAGGTCATCCATGAGGTAGCGGCCCGCTGGCTGAACGTCAACGAGGCACGGGACTCCGGAGCCGATGCGGTCAATATCGTCGATGGTGAGGTCGATGCCGAGGCGACCGGCGATTGCGAGCAGGTGCACGACTGCGTTGGACGATCCGCCGATCGCGGCAAGGGCCACGATCGCGTTGTGGAACGAGGCCTTGGTGAGAAACGTTGAGAGTGTGCGCTGTTTGTGGACGAGTTCGACCGCAAGCCGGCCGGTGGCATGTGAAGCCTCAAGCAGGCGATTGTCAGGCGCAGGCGTGCCCGCGATGCCTGGGACGACGGTGCCGAGCGCCTCGGCGAGCAGGCCCATGGTGGAGGCTGTTCCCATCGTGTTGCAGTGGCCGCGGCTGCGAATCATGGCCGACTCCGACCGCAGGAAGTCCGCCTGGGTCATCGTGCCCGCACGTACCTCCTCGGAAAGCTTCCACACATCCGTGCCGCACCCGAGTGCCGAACCACGGAATGTCCCGGTGATCATCGGCCCGCCCGGTACGACGACGGCCGGCAGGTCAACGGACGCCGCCGCCATGAGCAGTGACGGGATCGTCTTGTCGCAGCCGCCGAGGAGCACGACTCCATCGATGGGATTGGCGCGGAGCATCTCCTCGATGGCCATCGCAGCCATGTTTCGCCAGAGCATTGCGGTTGGCCGGACCAGCGTCTCGCCGAGTGACACAACCGGCAGGTGAAGCGGGATGCCACCTGCCTCGTAGACGCCATTCGACACGGACGCCGCGACCTCACCGAGATGCATGTTGCACGGAGTGAAATCGGATGCGGTGTTGGCGATCGCGATGTGCGGGCGTCCGGAGAAGGCATCCGCGGGCAGTCCGCGACGCATCCAGGCGCGGTGAATGTAGGCGTTGCGGTCATCTCCGCCGTACCAGTGCGAGCTTCGGAGTTCGCGCACGCTCAAAAGACGCTCGGCTCGCGGGCCTTCAGCCATTCAAGCTGCAGGAGAGTGTGGTGTGAGTCGCCACCCCCGTGGCCGCTCCACGGGTACTCCCGGACCTCCTTGGGGCCGGCCCACGCGTTGAAAGCGGCGTAACACGTGGACGGAGGACAGATGTCGTCCATCAGGCCGATCTCGAAAAGCGCGGGGGCGGTGGCCATACCCGCGAGCACCGTGCCGTCAAGATACGAAAGGGTATGTCGAACGGCATCGAGGTCGTAGGGGCGAGCCTTGAGGTAGTTGGCCAGCTCCTTGTAAGGAATTGTGTCG
>CAMCSO010000099.1 GCA_945877545.1 Bifidobacterium breve
TGGCGTTTCGATCGCGTGGGTCCGAGCGAATCCCGAATACGTCGCCCTGACTCAAGGACAGGGCAATGCCGTCTTTGTCTGGACCGTTGATTCTCCCGCGGACGTGACGTTTCTCGCGGCGCTCGGAGTGGATGCTATTATCAGCAATCGGCCGCTCATGGTGCGCTCGGTCCTGCGAAAGGTGGGCGCTTCCGGCTGATTCGGGCCAGATGCCTAGCTTCAGGCGGACGCAAGCAACTTGGCCATCCGAGTGATCGAGGCCTGGAAGCCCAATCGGGCGGCCGCCGCTAGGGGCTTGGCGAGAAACTGCGGCAGGCGCGGGACCACGATGTCCTCGACCCAATCGAGCCGTGAGGTGCCCTCGCCCGTCGCTGTCACCGAGAGGTGAACGACGCCGGTGAGCACCGGACCGATCTTCGCGACGCGAACCGTCATCGCCTCGGCGTCGAGTGCATCGACGCGCATGCGATCGGGCAGGGCGAATGGACCGAGCCCCGAGGTCGCGATGAATTGAGTGCCCACGCCGCCGTCACCTGTCAGCACCTGCACCTTCGTGAGCGGCACCCACTTGGCGTGACCCCGCCAGTCGATCAACTCGTCGAACACGGCGCGTGCTGGGATGGGCAGGTCACGGGTGACCGTGAACTTGACGGTTGCCACGAACGGCACCTTTCGTCGAGCGGTGAGCGATTGATGACGCTCCTTGGCGCCGGGGTGAGTCGATTGCCATTCATTCAACGTCAAGGGTACCGCTATGTGGCTGGTAACCGCCGAGGCGCTGGAGCTGTCCCAGTACCTGGACGGGCACAACGACCCGGGCTTCTCGGGCGGCCCAGTGTTCTTTCCGTCCAGGTGAACGGTCAGGGTCCAAGGAGACTCAGGGGCACCACGCCGATGCCATCGTTGCGGCGGTAGGCATCCGAGCCTGTGTTCACCACAACGGCGTCGAGAAGCCTGTCCCCGAGTTTTTCTTTGAGCCACTTGAGATGTGACACATGCTCCGGGCGAACCGTATTACCCAGTTTCGCTTCCAGGGCCACAACCCTCCCTCCCTGCCCAACCACGATGAAGTCCACTTCGTGATGTCCGCTCCAAGTGCGCAAGTGCCTCAACGGGACGGAGTTCGCGTCAGAGAAGACCAGCAGGCTCAACGCTACGAGTGACTCGAAAAGCGCCCCGAGGTATGTTCCGTCCCTTGGTGCCCTTGCAGGCCCTTCCCCTTGAAGGAGGCGGTCGCGGGGGACTCCGACCAATCGGGCGGCCAAGGCTGGATCTGCCAGAAATCGCTTCGGTGTCAGCCCGAGCCGAGACAGATGGTTGTCACTGGGCAGCCATGGCAAAACTTCGTCAAGTATGCGTAATCGGGTAAGCGCCTCCGTGTAGCGAGTTGTGGCATCCCTGCTTGGCGTGTCGTCATGCCCAGCATTGGCACCGTCCCGAACCTTTTCCCAAGAAGTTGTGGTTGCGACAGTAACTGCGTAGGCCCGAAGCCAGCGCATCAGCGTGTCCGGTTGTCGAACCACAGTGCCGGCTTCCTTCATGTCCACATTGACAAGCCGTTCGAGGTAGGTGTCGAGGTGCTTGTTCAAGGACCGAGATGAAAGGTCTTGGAACCCGGGGAAACCTGAGTGGAGGATGAGGTCGGTGTAGTCCTCGAGCGTGAAGCCACTCGTACCTGTGAGCTCCGACCTCTCCCCGGTCAGGAGAGCCTTGAGACTCACCGATGGAGTACAGACCAGGCGTTCGGGCAGTGTCAGAGGGCGCATCCTGAGTGAGGGGATGCGCCCCGCGCCGGAATGGGTGTCATCCACAGGAGCGGAACCCGTGAGCAAGAACCGTGCAGGCGTCTTGTCTTCGTCTACGGAGTCCTTGACAGCTTCCCAGACTTGTGGCAGGCGCTGCCACTCGTCGAATAGAACCGGGGCAGGTTTCAGCAGGTAGCTGTCCATCTGGGCGTCAGCCAACTGGAAGTCTCGTTCACGATTCAGTCGAACGAACGTCTTTGCTCTCTGTCGAGCGGTCTCGGTTTTCCCCACTCCTTGGGTCCGTCTAGGAGCAGGGCCGGTAGTTCTGCCAAGAGGTAGTCCATTTCGTCGTCAACGATGCGACGACGATAGTTTCCGAGGAACTTTCCTGTGTACGTCCTGACTTCCATGGTCCCGGATCCGTCCGTTAACCCTAGAACTTCGCAGGCCCCTACCCGCTTGTGTTGACCTGGTAACGGTACGCGTCCTGCGCGACCGGTCGCAGAGGCGAACGGAGAAATCCGGGGTGAAAGTGCCGAGATTGCGCAGTGTCTTCCATTTCACGGAACAGCCATATCTCCCATTTCATCAAACAGCAGTGTCTCCCATTCCATGGGACAAACGGGTGGGGGTGGGATGGCAGTTTCGCGAGACTAGGGTTTTGACCCATGGGTAAGCGAGCAGCACGGTCAGCAAACGCGTCGACACCAATCGATACCGGTGCAGAGGTGCCCGTGGTCGGGCTTCGCGAGCCGTGCCCCTGTGGATCTGGCCGGCGTTACAAGGCCTGCCACGGCAAGGAGCATGCTGGCGCGAATGTGGTGTCGTCACGGCCGTTCGAGGGCCTCGCCTCCGAGTGCGACCTCGTCGCACTTCGCGAACTCGTGCCCTCTGCAACGGCGCCTCTGGCATTGAAGGACGGGCGCGTTGTGACGCTTGCGACCGTCCTGCCGATGGCTTGGCCCGCGCTCGTCCGCCAGGACGGCGAGATCATGCTCGGCCTCCAGGTGAACACCGGAACCGGCGATGCGTCACGCGACCTGGGGTCGGCACTCGAACTTGCGCTCGCGACTGAACCGGGCAATCCGGTGCCGCCTGCGCGTGATACCTCCGGGGCGCCTCGCCTCCAGGACCTCGTCGATTCATCTGTACCGCTCGTCATCACCGTTCACGAAGGATTCGACTTTTGGGTCGATGCCGCTGAACAAACCGATGAGGTCAATGCCTCCCTTGAGCGGGCGAATTCATACGCCCACCCCACCGCCCGGCTGACCTCGGTCGAAGCGGCCTACTGGACCCAGATGGGCGAGAAGGAGCACCTTCGCTGGGTCATGCCGCACGAGGAGGAACTGCTCCTCAATGCGCTGGCCAGGCTGCAGGCAAGTGATGCGACCTCGCTCGGCGAGGGCACGAGGCTCGTCGGCATGTTCCGCGCCCAGGGTCTGGTTGCCCCGGTCTGGGACCTGCCGCTGGGATTCGGCGCAGTGGCCTGCGAGGAGCCGGCGGCCGATTTCGGCAAGCGACTCGCTGTTGCACTTGCTGACACGACCCCCTTGACAGACGCTGAACGGCGGGCTCGGGCTGGCCTCACCACCCGACAGGTGACCTTGCGCTAGGACCGCGAATCCGCGACGGAGGGACCGCGAATCCGCGACGGAGGAACCGCGAATCCGCGACGGAGGAACCGAGAATCCGCGACATGATCTGCGTTAACTCGCGCCAATCGGCGTAAAGTGGCGGTCATGCTCCCGGCTGAATCAGCACCGAACTTGAAAAAGAGGCATGCGCTCCGGCTGGTCGAGGAGACACTGGCCGATACTCCGATCACCGTGGTGCAGGGCGCGCGGCAGGTTGGCAAGAGCACGTTGGTGCGGCAGGTCCTCGGTGCGCGGGATGTGCGCGTGCTCTCACTGGACTCGGCTCCTGTATACAACGCTGCGAAGGCTGACCCCGGCGCGTTCGTGCGGCAAAGTGATGGGCTGCTCGTCATCGACGAGGTGCAGCGTGTCCCTGAACTGATCATGGCCATGAAGGATTCGGTAGACGAGGACCGCCGGCCCGGACGGTTCCTCATCACCAGCTCAGCCAACCTCCTCGAACTCCCAGGGACGCAGGAGAGCCTTGCTGGCCGCGCCGAGACGGTCGTCCTATACGGCCTGAGTCAGGGAGAGATTGCCGGGAAGCAGGAGGACTTCGTCGACCTGCTCCTGGCCGGTGATACGTCCGCAATGGCTCGGCGCGACGGCACTCTGAGCCGCGACGACTACCTTGAAATCCTGTGCGCCGGCTGCTTCCCTGAGCCGCTGACACGGCAGGGCCGGCGGCGCAACGCATGGTTCGACAACTACGTGGCCCGGGTGGTGTCGGCGGACGCCCGCGACGTCAGCAGGCTTGCACATCTGGAACGACTGCCAACGCTGCTGAGACTGCTGGCGGCCAACAACTCCGGTGAACTTGTCAAGGCGCGATTGGCGAGCGATTCGCACATTCCGGAGACGAGCATGACGGCATATGTCGATCTGCTGGAGACGCTGTACTTGATCCAGAGCCTGCCGGCATGGGGGAACAACCTGACGAAGCGGGTCGTCGGACGGCCCAAGGTGCCGCTGCTCGACACCGGCCTGGCGGCCCGGCTCAATAACGTCACTCCCCGGGCCATGCAGCCGGGGGCGGTCAGCGATGCAGCGGGAGGACTGTTCGAGGCGTTCGTCTCTGGTGAAGTTCGTCGCCAACTGGGCTGGTCGGAGACTGAGGCCCGCATGTTCCATTTCCGGGATCGTGACGGCATCGAAGTCGACCTCGTGCTCGAAGCGTCCGACCGAAGGGTGGCGGGGCTTGAGATGAAGTCCGCTGGCTCCGTCGCGATAAGCGATTTTTCTGGGCTGAGATTCCTACGTGACAAGCTCGGCCCGCGCTTTGCCATGGGGGTTGTCCTGCACACCGGACGCAAAGCGGTCCCGTTTGGCGACAAACTATGGGCGCTGCCGTACTCCGCGCTCTGGGCCTGACCGCTCCTTCTACTTCGGCAACAGGCCAACGGCGAGGGTCGGCCAGATCACCGGTGTCACGGGCTTCCTGCCCCCGGTCCAGGGCGCAGGCACGGCGCCGAGCCGTCGCATGATCGCGTAGGCGGGGAACTCGTAGCGCGATCGCGCCTCCCTGAACATCAGCCATGCCTCGTCCGGGCTTCTTTCGATCGGGAACCCGGAGCGTTGCAGCACATCGACAGCGAAATCGAACTCCTCGCGAGTGATTTGGACCGGGATCTCCTCACCGGCTACCAACTCAAGGGCGCCCTCGGTAGACATCCCTTCAGCGCTGTCCTGGGCGGCCGCCTCATGCACGGCGATGATCTCGTCCTGCCATGCTGGGAGGGAGAGGGAACGCGGGAACGTGTGATGCACCCCGCCGAGGAACCGTCCGACGAACGGGATCCTGCCGCGACGCGGACGGTCTGCGAAGAAGTTGATGTAGAGCGCGTTGAAGGTCTGCGTTCCCTCAAGGAGCACGCGATAGGAGTCGCGGCGCGGGGGGCTGCTCGTCAGCGACACCTTCAGCGCTGCGGCATCCATGACGGCGAGGAGTGACACCGTGAAGTGGCGACGGGGGCGTGGCGAGCGGACGTACATGAGCATCGGGTAGGTGGTGTGGGTGAGCCGGGTGCTCGCCGCCCACCGGGTCCAAGTGTCAAAGAGTCGATCGAGGGTATCGAGGGAGCCGGTGAGCGATGTCCTTGAGAGCAGTTCCGGGCCCCAGGCAGGGTCACCGGCCTCGCTGACGAGCATGTTCACGTTGATCTCGCGGTCGATGAACGCCTGGTAGATCGTCGGGAGGAATCCGATGAGCATGGCGATGACGATCGGGCCGGTTGCCGCCGCGATGAAGTCGATGGCGGTCTGGTTCTCAGAGTCACTGCCCGCGAAGCCGAGGGTGAGCAGGCTCGACCCGGACTCGCGCAGTGAGTCACCGAGGTCCTGACCGCCGACCCCGTAGAGCATGAACCCATAGGCCACGAGGAATCCGACGAGCCAGGCAATGAGTAGTCCCAGGATGATGATGGGTCCGATCCAGGCAAGGGCTGCGTCGCGAGCGGTATAGGTCCGGCGGGTGAGTGCGACCATGCGGACAGCAGTGATGATGACCCACATCACGGCGTCGGTATAGAGCGATCGCAGGGGCCTAGGCACGATCACCGTGCGCATGAGACTGACGGTCACGCTCAGGAACAGCAGCGCCCCGAGGACGAAGGCGAAGCCTCGGGAGGCGAGCTCCGCGGTGAGGTTCATCGTCCGCCCTGAAGACCCATGAATGCCACGAAACCAGATCCTACAAGTTCGATGGCCTTGGGCGACTACGCTTTCGCCTGTGATCATCACGCCGGAAGACAGCGGAATACTCATCATTGCGGCCCTATCGGTCGGATTCGTGGGGGTTGTCCTCGGGCTGTTCGCGGTCATCCGCCTAGCCTGGCTCCGGCGCACCTACGCCCTGCTGCAGGTCTCCGAGGGCCGGGAGACCTTCGTGGATGTCGTCGCCCGCACCATCGAGGACTTTCGAGCCCTGCGCACCGATGTACACGCCCTTGACCGTGAGCTCGCGAACACCCGTGGCGATCTCCGCGAGGCACTGCGGCACGTCTCGGTCGTTCGCTATGACGCTTTTGGCGACATGGCCGGACGCTTCTCCTTCTCGGCAGCCCTTCTCGATGATCAAGGCGACGGCCTTATCCTCACATCGATCCATGGCCGCGCCGAGACCCGCACCTACCTCAAGGGCATCAAGGGCGGGTCCTCCGAGGTTGGTCTCTCGCCGGAGGAGTTGGAGGCGGTGAAAATCGCCAAGGGCGACGATAAGTGACCCGGATCTCGTTCCTCGGTCCACGGGGCACGTTCGCCGAGGCTGCACTGCGCACCCTCAAGATCGCCGACGGTGCTGACCTCCTCCCCGCGGAGTCCGTCCACGCAGCGCTGCGCATGGTCCGCGCGGGTAAGTCAGACCTCGCGCTGGTACCGATCGAGAACTCGGTCGAGGGTGCCGTCACCCTGACGCTCGACGAACTCACGAACGGCTCGCCGCTGGTGATTGTCGATGAGGCAGTGCTTCGGGTGGAGTTCAGCCTTGTCGCGCCGGACGGAGTTGAGCTCACGGACATCGACCGCATTGCTACCCATCCGCATGCGCATGCTCAGGTGATGGGCTGGCTGAGGGCCAACCTCCCGGGCGCCGTCGTTCTTCCGGCCCTCTCGACAGCCGGAGCCGCGGCAGCTCTGCTCGAGGTCCCCCGTCCCTTCGACGCGGCCATTGCGCAGGCGATTGCTGCCGAGATTTACGACCTGAGGATCCTCGCCGATGACATTGGCGACACGAAGGACGCGACAACCCGGTTCGTCCTTGTCTCAAGACGAGGCGCCATCCCGGACCCGACCGGCGCCGACAAAACCACGCTGAGCCTGTTCATGCATGACGACCACCCCGGGGCCCTCCTCGCGATCCTTACCGAGTTCGCTGTTCGAGGGGTCAACCTGACCCGCATCGAATCCCGACCCACCCGGCGTGCCCTAGGCGACTACTTCTTCAGCGTCGACCTCGAGGGCCACGTGGCCGATGCCCGGGTGGCTGAAGCCCTCATGGGCCTGCACCGGATCTGTCTCGATGTCAGATACTTGGGCTCGTATCCGCGACATGACGGCCAGGCACCGGTACTGCGCCAGGGCGTCACCGATGCGGACTTCGCCGAGGCAACGCAGTGGCTCGGCCAACTGAAGGGGAACTGAACGTGCGCTACTTCGTCACCGGGGCTGCCGGCTTCATCGGATCCCACTTCGTCCGGCAGTTGCTCGGTGGAGCGTATGGGCCTGACGTCACCGGCGTCACCGTCTACGACAAGCTCACCTATGCGGGCAACCCGGCGAACCTCGCATCGGTTGCTGGCGACCCGCGCTACTCGTTCGTCAAGGGCGATATCTGCGACGGCACACTCCTGGACTCCGTCCTTCCGGGCCACGACATCGTCGTGAATTTCGCGGCCGAAACCCACGTCGACCGCTCGATCTCGGGGCCGCAGGAGTTCCTCCTCACCAATGTTGTTGGTGCGCAGACACTATTCGACGCCTGCTTGCGCCACGGGATCCCACGCACCGTTCACATCGGCACCGATGAGGTCTACGGCTCGATCGACGAGGGGTCATGGACCGAGAGCGAGCCGCTCCTGCCGAACTCCCCCTACTCCGCGGCCAAGGCAGCGGCTGAGATGCTCGTGCGCGCATACCACGTCACGTATGGGCTCAATATCTCGTCGACACGCTGCTCGAACAACTACGGGCCCTTCCAGTTTCCAGAGAAGCTCATTCCCCTGTTTGTCACGAATCTCATCGACGGCGGCAAGGTCCCGCTTTACGGCGACGGACTCAACGTCCGCGACTGGCTCCATGTCGACGACCACTGCCGCGGCATCGCCATCGTTATCGAGAAGGGTGAGCCGGGGCAGTCCTACAACATCGGCGGCGGCCTTGAACTGAATAACCGCGAGATCACCGAGCGGGTTCTTGAGGCGATGGGCGCAGACTGGGATTCCGTTCAGCCGGTCGAGGACCGCAAGGGCCATGACCGTCGATACTCGGTCGACGACTCCCGACTCCGCGCGATGGGATACGAACCCCAGCATGCATTCGCGGACGGTCTCGCCGAGACGATCGCCTGGTACCGGGCGAACGAGGCATGGTGGCGGCCACTGAAGGCCAAGGCTGCGATCTAGCCGTGCGGGTACTCGTCACCGGATCCCTCGGGCAACTTGGCAGTGAGTTCGTATCGCTCATCGGGGCACGCGGGGATGACGTGCTTGGCCTTGATCGCCCTGACATCGACATCACCGACCCGGCATCTGTAGCGGTGGCGATGGCCGGGTTCGAGCCCGATGTCGTCATCAACTGCGCCGCCTGGACCGCGGTTGACGAGGCCGAGACCCATGAGGCAGCCGCGCTGCTCGTCAACGGTGAAGGCCCGCGGGTGCTCGCCGCCGCGTGCGCCGGCAGCGGCGCGTGGCTCGTCCATCTCTCAACCGACTACGTCTTCTCAGGTGACGCCACGACGCCATATGCGACGGACGCGACCCCTGCGCCGCGTTCCGCCTACGGCCGCACGAAGCTCGCCGGTGAGATCGCGGTGCAGGCAGAGCTTCCCGACCGTCACTACCTCGTTCGCACCGCGTGGCTCTACGGCCTCGGCGGCGGCAACTTCGTGAAGACGATGCTGAGGCTCGAACGCGAACGCGAGACAGTATCGGTGGTCGTCGATCAGTACGGTCAGCCCACGTACGCCCGCGACCTCGCCCTGCAGATCCTCATGCTCCTCGATGCCAGGCCGCCGGCCGGCACCTTCCACGCCACGAACGGCGGCGCCACGAACTGGTTCGAATTCACGCGAGCAATCTTCGAACTGGTCGGCGCCGATCCGCAGCGGGTGCTGCCGACTGATTCGTCCACCTTCATCCGTCCGGCTCCACGCCCCTCGTACTCGGTGCTCGATCACGAATGCTGGGCCGCGGCCGGCCTGCCTGGCATGCGCGACTGGCGTGACGCGCTGAGCGCTGCATTCGCCGACGGTATGGCCGAGTGAACCACGCCTAGCCCACGCGCGGCATCGCGGAGGGAGGACCGGTCAGCGTGAGGCGAGGAGTGCGTCGATGACCTCGGCGACGCCATCACCAGGCGTGGCATCGGTCATGGCATCGGCGACATTCGTAACGGCGCGAGGTGCGGAGCCCATCGCAACGCCGGTACCGGCCCACGCGAGCATGTCGATGTCGTTCCACGAGTCGCCGACGGCCACGGTGCGTGCCGGATTGATATCGAGG
>CAMCSO010000100.1 GCA_945877545.1 Bifidobacterium breve
GGATTCATTTGAGTTGAACATCGCGCCGGTGGTGCCCGAGGGCATCCGTCATGAGGTCGAGTTGGCGAGGAACACGGCCCGGTTGGCGGCAATTGCTCAGGCGATCGCGACCACCCTGAACCAGTATGCAGCAGTGTCGCTCACCGCAGGGGGCTATACGGTCCGCGACGCGGGCTGCCTCATGAACCTGTCATCGCAACGCATTTCGCAACTGGTGGCGCAGCAGCGCACTCAAGTGGAGGCCTCGACCTCGGAGTCGCCAACGTTCGAGGGCGTGGTCGAGTCACTGCTGGCGCAGTTGCTGTCGGCGGCGGATGGACTCTCAGACACCTCCAGCCAGACGGGAGAGACGTATCAGCGCGTGAAGCGCCACTGGTCAGGGGGCCAGGTGTGCGACTACTTGGTGCGGTATTCCACGGTGACGCCGACCCGTCGTGCCTTCGCGCCGGGCTGCTCGGTGGAGAGGGGCATTGACGGCCTTGGCAACGTCAGGATCGAAGTTGGAGCAAATGAGGAGTTCGGCGGTGGCAGCCACAAGACGGGGCCGGAACGCTCGGTCCAGGTGATCGCGGCTAGGTGGGAGCGGCTTCTCGCGTAGTTTAGCACCGCTCGCATCTGAGGCTGCCGAGCTGAGAAGCGGGCGACAGCTGACCGCTCACTCATGCGACGGTCAGCAACAAAGGAATCATGGAGCGACCACCACAGCAATGTGCGTGTGGTGCGTATTCACTCGATTGCCCAAGCGGGCACCCTGTCTCCCCGAGAACAATCGAGTATTTCCTGCCAGGGCATCAACGCTGCTTCATGCGTGAGGGCGCCGGGAACGGAAGCATCACGCCAGGTGTTGGCGGGCGTGTTCGGGGCAAACGTCTCGCTGCTCTCAGCGGTTTTGCTCATGGAAGCAGCGTAAAGCGGCCGATTGGATCGAGGCAATAGCGGATGGTGCGTTAGCGCGCGTTGCCGATCCGGCGCACGAGCGCTCGCGGCGAATGACGAAGCAGCGCCCCCATCACCTTGTATTGGCCACCGGTGACGCTCAGCACCTTGCCATGATCGACATCGCGCATGGCCTTGCGGGCGACCCGGTCGGCGTCGAGCCACATCCACCCGGGCACGCTGCCCATGTTCATCTCGGCACGCTCGTGGAATTCAGTCCGGACGTAGCCGGGGCATACCGCCGTAACGCTGACCCCGAGCGGGGCAACCTCGCCGGCGAGACCCTCGGAGAACACGGTGACCCAGGCCTTTGCTGCAGAGTAGGTACTGCCGGTCAGCCAACTCGCCACGCTGCTCACATTGACAATTGCCCCCTGACCGCGCTCGCCCATGGAGACCGCGGCCGCGTGGCTGAGCCGCATGACCGCCATAACGAGGACATCGAGCATGCGCTGCTCGTCGCTGATATCGGCGCGAGTGAATCGGGCCTTAACGCCGAAGCCTGCGTTGTTCACCAAGACAGCGATCGGCTGGCCTCGGTCCAGGAGCCGCTGCTCGACAATGCTGAGCTGCTCCCGATTCGAGAGGTCGGCTGGGAGGACCTCGACCGACACCCCGTGGGCACTCGAGAGCGACTTCGCGAGGGCCGCAAGGCGATCCTTGTCACGCGCGACGAGGACAAGATCGTGCCCGCGCTCGGCGAGGAGTCGGGCAAAGGCCTCCCCGATTCCGGACGTTGGACCGGTGACAAGGGCTGTTCCGGGGATTCGCATGACTCATCTTCACACCTCCAGCACGCCTACGTGTGAAGACTCGGACCGTCGGAAACTCGGGCGCACGTGCAACATCGGATAAGCCGAGCGTTTTTGGGTTGGTGACGTAACGTGTCCACATGCTCAGGGCCCTGCGCGCCACGACGGTGGCAAACGCGCTCGCGATCGCCCTCACGTGCATCGCCACTTCAGCCACCGGCCAGCCGGCGTCGGTAGGCGGCGCCAAGCCGAGCATTGTGAATGGTCAGGGCATCGAGGCCGGCCAATTCCCCTTCGTTGTCGCCCTCGTCGATGCCGAGACGTTCGAACGAGAGGGCGCATTTGACGCGCAGTTCTGCGCTGGATCGCTCACGACGCCCACAACGATCGTCACGGCGGCCCACTGCGTCGTAGATGACCAAACCGGTCGTCAGGCGGAGGCATCGTCGATATTGGTCGCGATTGCCGAGAATCTCATGGGCGCCGACATCCGGGTGGTTCCGGTGTCCACGATCGCCGTCCACCCTGATTACGACTCAGAGATGGTCACCAGCGACGTTGCTGTCCTCACGCTCGCCGAGGCCGTTACCGACGTACCGATCATCATGCCGATGCGCCCGGGTGACATCCCCGACTACCTCTCGCCGGGCGCGCCCGTGTTCGTCGTGGGGTGGGGGAATCAGTCGCTCACCGGCAGTTCCTATCCCGAAGCGATACGCGCTGGCGCCCTTGTTGTATTCCCGGACGGCGCCTGCGGCCGAAATGAGCCCTACAAGATCGGTTCGGTCACCTTTGACGGATTCAATTGGGACGAGGCCGACCCCGCGCTCATGGTTTGCGCTGCGGGAGTGACGGCCTCTGGCAAGGTCATTGATGCTTGTCAGGGTGACTCCGGTGGGCCACTCATCGGCGGCCAGAGCGGTGCCCTGCGCCTCGTCGGACTGGTGAGCTGGGGTGATGACTGCGGAACTAGGCACCCGGGGGTCTATACCCGAATCGCGGCCATGGCCGAATTCCTGATGGCTCAAAGAGCGATTTCCACCCTGCCTCCAACCATCGCACCCGCGCTCACCGTCGACGTGCTCTCCGGGGGCCTTCGGGTGAACTTCGCGATCACGTCGGATGGCTCCCTGATCAACCAACTAGCGGCCGCGGCCACCGACCCAGTTACGGGGACCACGGCCAGTTGCTTCGCCAAGCCGCGCCGCGACCACCTCCCGCCGTTTTGCACTATTGCCGGGCTCGCGAACGCAGTCAGTTACAGCGTCTCAGGGATAACGGCCAATGAGTTCGGCAACTCACCCGCGTCCACGCCGGTTCCCGCGGTCCCGATTCCGGTCCCGACACCGGGAGCTATCCGCGCGGTCTCGGTTGGGGCAGTTGGACAGGCGCGGTTCCAGGTGGGGGCGAGCGACGCGAACGGTTCGGCACTCGTCTCGGTGCGCGTCGAGTGCCGTTCCCTCTCGGGGGGTGCGGCTCGAAGTGGCCCGGTGGTGAAGGGCGTAGCCCTCGTGACCAGACTGGCAGCGCAGCGCTACACGTGTTCAGTCGTGGCGACAAACGCCGTGGGTGCAGCCCGATCGAATCCGCGGCTTGTCATCGGACGCCGGTAATCGGGGACATGTTTGTCAGTCGCGGTAGCCGGGGTTGACCCGGTCGAGTCGACGAAGTAGGCCGGGCCAGGCGAGGTCGCCGCCCATGCCCTTGAGCACGAGGTCGATGTTGCTTGCGACTCCGGCGAGGATCGCAGGGTGGACGGGGATGAGGTCGCTCCCGCCGGATTGGGCGAGTACCTGGATCTCGCAGGCCCTCTGCAAGTTGTACATGTAGAGAAAGGCGTCGGCGATGGTCTCGCCGACGGTGAGTAGGCCGTGGTTGCGCAGAATGAGGCTGGTGTTCGTCCCGAGGTCATTCACAAGCCGGGGCTTCTCGGCATCGAGGAGGGCGATCCCCTCGTAGTTGTGATAACCGATCGACGCGAGGGCGACGGTCGCCTGCTGTGAGATTGGAAGGAGGCCCCCGACCTGGGCGCTGACAGCCACGCCAGCAGCGGTGTGGCTGTGCAGCACGCACGAGATGTCTTCGCGGGCAGCGTGGATCGCGCTGTGGATGACGAAGCCGGCGGGGTTCACCGGGTAATCACTCGGCTCGAGCTTCGTGCCCTCGCCATCGACCTTGATGAGACTGCTCGCCGTAATCTCCTCGAACAGCATCCCGTAGGGATTGATGAGGAATGCGTGATCGGGGCCTGGCACTCGCACGGAGATGTGCGTGAAGACGAGGTCATCCCAGCTATACAGGGCCATGAGCCGGTAGCAGGCGGCAAGGTTGATTCGTAGGGCGAGTTCAGTCGCGTCCGGGGCCATGGCATGGAGTATCACAGGGGACATGGAGTATCACAGGGGAATGGCGGTTTCGTCCGGTGAAGCGGCCATCGAATTTCCCACACTTCTCGCGCTCGGGCTCCAACGATGACAAGGTTGCCCTCGGCGGCTGCTCTGAAGTGGCCACGAGATCCTGAGAGGCTGGACGCATCGTGGGCAGGTTGAACGGAAAGGTCGCGATCGTCACCGGAGCCAGTCGTGGCATCGGACTGGCAATTGCCACGCGGCTCGTTGATGAAGGTGCTCGGGTGACGATCACAGCACGCAAGCCCGAGGCCCTCGCGGAGGCGGTGACATCACTCGGCGGCGCCGCCCATGCCTTGGCGGTCGCAGGGAAGAGTGACGATGAGGCCCATCAGGACGAGACGATCCGCGCGACGCTCGAGGCGTTCGGGAGCATCGACCTCCTCGTGAACAACACGGGGATCAACCCGGTCTTCGGCCGGATGATCGATCTCGATCTCGCAGCCGCCCGCAAGATCGTTGAAGTGAACTGCCTCGCTGCGCTGGCATGGATCCAGCGGGCCCATCGTGCGTGGATGGCAGAGCACGGCGGGGCCGTCGTCAATATCTCATCCGTCGCAGGGCTCAAGCCGGCGCCCGGTATCGGCTTTTACGGGGCGAGCAAGTCGATGCTCTGCCACATCACCGAAGAGCTTGCCGTCGAACTCGCGCCGGGCGTGAGGGTCAATGCCGTGGCACCAGCCGTCGTGAAGACCGCATTCGCGGCCCCACTCTTCGAGGGTCGCGAGGATGACGTCGCTGCCGGCTATCCAATGAAGAGGCTTGGCGAGCCGCAGGACATTGGATCCGTCGTCGCGTTCCTCCTCTCCCCGGATGCGGCCTGGATCACCGGACAGACGATCGTCATCGATGGCGGGCTCACGCTGACCGGAGGCCTGTGACGGTGGGCCTCCTCGATGTTCGTGATCAGGGTGTCGTTGTCACCGGAGCCGGACGGGGCATTGGGCTTGCCATTGCCTCGAAGCTCGCCGAGGAGGGCGCACGCGTCGTTGTTAACGATCTGGACGACGACCAGGCCCATGCGGCGGCCGCCCAGATCGGCGCATTCGCAATCCCAGGTGATGCCGCGAGCGAGGACGGGGTCGAGGCGCTTATCACCGCTGCCCGCGCCCACCTCGGCGACATTGATATCTACTTCGCCAATGCCGGGACCGCCATCGGTGTGGGCCTCGGCAGCACCGAGGAGGCGTGGGCAACTGCGCTCGAGGTCAACGTCATGGCTCATGTTCGGGCTGCCCGCCTACTCGTGCCCTCATGGCTCGAGCGTGGCGGCGGCCGCTTCGTCGTCACGGCCTCGGCCGCCGGGCTCCTGGCCACGATCGGCAATGCTCCCTACTCGGTGAGCAAGCACGCGGCTGTGGGCTTCGCCGAGTGGCTCGCGATCACCTACGGCCATCGCGGCATCACCGTGCAGGCCATCTGCCCGCAGGGGGTCACGACCCGGATGCTTGACGAGGCCGGCCCGTTCAAGGAGCTCCTCACCCGCGACGGCGCTCTGAGCCCTGATCAGGTTGCCGAGTCGGTCTGGCAGGGCCTGCAGGAGGGCGAATTCCTCATCCTGCCCCACCCCGAGGTCCGCGAGTATTACGTGGGAAGGGCCGCCCACACTGATCGGTGGCTTGGATCCATGCAGCGCATCCAGCGCACGGTCGACGAGGGGAGTGTGGGCTGATGCTCGCTTGGCAGGTGCGTGAACTCGGTGAGCCGATCGACGTGCTGCAGTTGCGTGAGGCACCGGATCCCCAGCCTGAGCCCGGGCAGATCCTCGTGCGAGTCCTAGCATCGGCCGCGAACTTCCCCGATGTACTCATGTGCCGGGGGATGTACCAGGTGCGCCCCGCGATGCCCTTCACCCCGGGCGTTGAACTGTGCGGCGAGGTGGCGGCACTCGGTGAAGGCGTGAGCGGATTTGCCATGGGCGATCGCGTGATAGGCGCGTCGGTCCTCCCCCACGGTGGCTTCGCGGAACTCGCGATGATGAATGAGACGACCACCTACGCGGCTCCCATGTCGCTTGACAACGCCGAGGCGGCGGCCTTCTACCTCGGCTACCAGACGGGATGGTTCGCCCTCCATCGCCGTGCGCACCTGCAGCCGGGTGAGACGCTGCTCGTCCATGCCGCGGCGGGCGGGGTCGGCAGCGCCGCCGTGCAACTCGGCAAGGCTGCGGGCGCCCGGGTGATCGGGGTCGTCGGTGGTCCTGACAAGGCCCAGATCGCTCGTTCGCTTGGAGCCGATTTGGTGATCGACAGGTTGAGCGAGGACTTCGTAGCGGTCGTGAAGGAGTTCACGAGCGGACGCGGCGCCGATGTGGTCTTCGACCCGGTGGGCGGAGAGGCCTACCAGCGCTCGACCAAGTGCATTGCATTTGAGGGCCGGATCGTCATCGTCGGATTCGCTGGCGGTCAGGTCCAGAGCGCGGCACTCAACCACGCGCTCGTCAAGAACTACTCGATCCTCGGCCTCCACTGGGGCTACTACAACGAGAAGGATCCGGCTGCGGTCGACGCCTGCCAGGTGTTGCTCACATTGATGGCGGATGCCGGCACCCTTCGCCCTCTTGTGAGCGAGCGTCTCGCGCTCGGTGACGTCGCCGGTGGTATTCAGCGATTGGCCGATGGTTCGACGACCGGACGGGTCGTCTACGTTGCCCATGAGCGGACTGAAGGCTGACAGATGAAGGAGCGACATGAGTGATACCCCCCGTACGGTGATCGTGACGGGCGCCGCCCGAGGGATTGGCGCGAGCGTTGCCCGGCGCCTAAGCCGCGAGGGCCACGCCATCGCGATCATCGACCTCGATGCTGACGCCTGCCAGAGCATCGTCGATGAGATCGTGGCGGAGGGAGGCACCGCGCAGGGCTTTGCAGCCGACGTATCCGATGAGGTGAGCGTGGAGAACGCCGTCGATGCGATCGCGTTGGCGATGGGGCACCCGCTCGTCCTCGTGAACAACGCCGGCATCCTTCGCGACAATCTTTTGTTCAAGATGACGGTCGATGACTGGGATGCGGTCATGGGTGTGCACCTGCGTGGGGCCTTCCTCATGAGCCGGGCAGCCCAGCGTCACATGATCGAGGCCGGTTGGGGCCGCATCGTCAACCTGTCGAGCACCTCGGCACTCGGCAATCGGGGACAGGCGAACTATGCCGCAGCCAAGGCTGGCATGCAGGGCTTCACGAAGACCCTCGCCATCGAACTCGGCCGCTACGGCGTCACCGTCAATGCGATCGCGCCCGGCTTCATCGAGTCTGAGATGACCATCGGCACCGCCGCGCGCATCGGCATCTCCTTTGAGGACCTGAAGTCCGCCATGGTGAAGGAGATCCCGGTCGGTCGGGCTGGCACTCCTGACGATGTGAGCGCCGCCGTATCCTTCTTCGTCCGCGAGGATGCGTCCTTCGTCTCCGGCCAGGTGCTCTATGTCGCGGGAGGGCCGCGTGCCTAGCGAGATTCGAGCATTCAGCGGACTCGATGAGTTCGAGCTCGCGGTCGGTACCCACCTCGGCTTCAGTGGGTGGCATGTGATCACGCAGGAGCGCATCGATCGATTCGCCGAGGCGACAGGCGACGCCCAGTGGATCCATACCGACCCGGTCCGTGCTGCGTCTGGACCGTTCGGCACGACGATCGCCCACGGCTACTTGTCGCTGTCGCTCATCCCGATGATGTTGGGTGAGATCTACCGAGTCGACGGCATATCGATGGGTGTCAACTACGGGTCGAACCGGGTGCGCTTCCCGGCGGTGGTCCCGGTGGACTCCCGGCTCAGAGCTGGCGCGGAACTCGTGGCCATCGAGCGGCGTCCCGTTGGCGTGCAGGTCACTCTCCTTGTTACCGTCGAGCGCGAGGGCGGCGATAAGCCGGTGTGCATCGCGGAACTGCTCGCACTTCTCGTTCCATGACGATTGACCAAGGCTCCCCGCCTGGACTGGACCTTGATCGGCTCGCCGGGTTCCTTGATCGTGAATGCCCCGGTCTCATCGAGGGTCCGCTGCGAGCCGAGGTGTTCGATGGCGGCAAGTCGAACATCACCTATCGGGTGACCGACGGGCGGGATCAATGGGTCGTTCGACGGCCGCCGCTCGGACGTGTGCTCGCGACAGCCCACGACATGGTGCGTGAGCGCCGGGTCATCGCGGCGCTGGCGCCGACTCCGGTCCCGGTTCCGGGGATCCTGGCCCTGTGCTCCGACCCTGAGGTGATCGGCGCCCCGTTCTACGTCATGGAACTCATGCCCGGGATCCCGTACCGCCAGCGCGAGCAGCTCGAGGTCCTTGGCCCGGTTCGTGTGAGGGCGCTCTCGATCCGCATGGTTGAAGTCCTTGCCGACCTGCACGCCGTCGACCCGGGTGAGGTTGGTCTCGGCGATTTCGGTCGGCCTGAGGGGTTCTTGGCGCGGCAGGTGCAGCGCTGGCGGAAGCAGTTGGAGGCGTCAAAGAGCCGCGAACTGCTTGGCGTCGACGAGCTGTTTGAGATCCTCGTGACGAGCGTCCCGCCGCAGAGGCCCGCCGCGATCGTTCATGGCGACTACCGGCTCGACAACCTCCTTATCGACGACGCCGACGCCGTGACCGCGGTTCTCGACTGGGAGATGGCGACCATCGGCGATGCCCTGACCGACCTCGCTCTCCTGCTCGCCTACAACCGCATGTCCCGTCTTGAGGCAGGGGCGATCATCGCGAGTGCCTCGAATGCCGAGGGGTTTCTCACCGAGGACGAGATTCTCGACACCTACGCGCAACGGAGTGGAAATGATCTCGAGCACGTAGGGTTTTACCTAGGACTCGCCTACTACAAGCTTGCCGGGATCGTCGAGGGGATCTACGCCCGTCACCTCGGTGGCCAGACGGTAGGGCCAGGGTTCGACCGGCTCGAATCGCTGACAGAGCCGCTCATTCAAGCAGGAATCGCATCATGCAAAGGGGTTATTCGATGAACCGGCGTCGCCTCACCGCGGCAGGAGTGCTTGTCACCCTCACGACGGCTGCCGCGTTGATCTCCCCAACGACTCCTGCGACCGCTGGCCCGTGGGATGGCGTCCGTTCCTGGGAGACCGCCACGGTGCAGCGGGTTGTCGATGGCGACACCCTCATCGTGAATGACGAGGTGACGGGCGCCGAATCTCGGATCAGGCTGCTCGGCATCAACACGCCCGAGATCACTACATCCACCCATGCCGGACAGTGCGGTGGCGCCCTTGGGCGGCAGATCATGAAGTCGCTCGTACCGGTCGGCACGAGAGTGCGCCTTGCGGCGGTTGATCAGACGTCAACGGGCAAGTCGGCACGTCCGCAGCGCGTGGTCCTCGCCTTCAACCCTAAAACGGGCGAGTTCGACCAGGACCTCGCCTGGGCCATGGCAGAGCGGGGCCTCGGGGTGTGGTTCACCGTCCCGAAGGAGGCGGCGATGAG
>CAMCSO010000101.1 GCA_945877545.1 Bifidobacterium breve
GTCGTTCGACACCGGAGCACCATCCATGTCAAAGACCTCACCGGAGAAGGAGCACCGGTCACCTATGACGACGCTGGTGTTCTTGTTCATGGTGTAGGACCCATCAACGAGCCCGGTCTTGGCGTTCAGTGCCTCATCTACCGACGAACCGGCCTTGTTGAAGACCACCGCGACGAGCACTGCACACCCACCGATCACGACAATGAACACCGCGAGAATCACGCCGAGAATGATGAGCCCCTTTCGCTTCTTCCTCGGCGGTGTCGGCTGAACTTCACTCATTGGGGTCCTCCTTGGTCGCATTCAACGTAGGGTGGGCGGACCGTCGACAACCCGCTCCGCAAATCCAGGCGTCACGATAACCGAAACGTCGGCCCTTGACCGTAGGCTGGTCTCACCAACTCAGAAAGGTGCACCATGAAGTTGACTCGCAATCTTGGCCTCGGTCTGCTTGGCGTGGCGATCGCATTCACCCCTATGACCCTTCTCGCCCCATCCGCCTCGGCTACAGCCCCGATGGACTCCATCGTCATGCTCACCCAGCCGGAGCTTAAGGATGCCGGCTTCCCTCGCCAACCGAACACCACCGCCTGGGGCAAGGGCACTGCGGAGGTCGAGCCGAACAAGGCGAGCACGTCGGAGCCGATCACGATCACCGGAACTGCCCCGAAGCGCGTGAAGCCCGGCACCATCTTGACCATGGAGCGTTTCCTGCCCACGAACCGCAAGGGAACCGGTACGTTCCAGGTCCTCGAAATCACCGCGACAGTCAGGTCCGACCGGAGTTTCACGATGATCGCGAACCTCGGCCGCGTCGGGCGTTGGGGCTACCGGGTTGGCTACGAGACCGAGGGTGACTCACCGGAGTTCGTCGGCTTCCAGTTCCAGGCTCGCACCACCTCCTAAACCTCACAACGGGTTCGGCTCGTCCGCTCGTCCACGAGATCGAAAGGGCGATTCACGCGGACGAGCCGTTACCTGTTGCGGTCGAGATTCTGTTATCGGTGAACCCTTCGTAGCATGTCTGCATGGAGCCCATAGACGCCAAGCCCATGTACCCCGAGCCCACAGACCCCGAGCCCATCGACCCCCAGCCTCTGCCACGGCAAGTGTGGCTCGACCACTACACGCAGCGAACGACGAAGCTGCTGTCCGCACTCGCGCTCGTCTACCTCGTCACCTTCTCGATCCAGTCCATCTGGCCCGACCCCGGCGCCTCCTGGTACTTCTGGCTCCAAGTCTTCGCCAACCTGCTGTGGCTGCTGTTTGCCATCGACCTGCTCTTCAGATTCATCATGTCAACCACGAAGCGGCACTTCTTTCGCAAAAATCTCCTCGACACGATCACCGTGGTCATTCCGCAGCTTCGGGCCCTGCGCGCACTACGCGCGTTCACCAGCGGCGGTGTCCTCTCCAGCAAGGGCCTGCTCTCCAGCGGTGCCATCGCGACGGCGACCCTCGCCGTGCTGCTTGTCGTATGGGTCGGTGGCCTCATGGTCCTCAATGCCGAGCGCAACGCTCCTGGCGCGGAGATCACCACCCTTCCCATCGCCATCTGGTGGGCCTTCGAAACCATCACGACAGTGGGCTATGGGGATTTCGTTCCCATCACCGGAGCGGGCCGCACCTTCGCCGTGCTCGTCATGTTCGCTGGAATCACCGTCCTAGGAGTCGTTTCGGCCACGCTCGCCGCGACCCTCGTGAAGAAGGGCGCATCATCCGCGACCCCGGCGGACTCACCATCGCAGCAGGTGCTCAATGAAATCGATCAGTTGAAGGCCATGGTGGCAAGACTCGAGGATCGACTCTCGTGGATTGAGCCGCCGGCTAACGGCTCAGCGCAGAAATCAGCGCCTCCCTCACCCAGTCAAAGCTGATCCGCTCCTGCTCGAGGCGAACGGCCTCGCCGAACCTGCCCTCGATCAGGTCGACGTAGAGGCCATGCTCGGCTTCTTCGAGCCCGGGTAGCCGGGCATTGGTCGGCTTTGGTTCGCGCACCCACTGGCCTTCGTGGGCGAGCAGGGTCGCCCGGTCCATGAGCATGCTGGCAGCGAGGGGCAGCGATGCCCGCAGTTGGCTGAGCATCGCGAACCCGTGGGTGTCGATGTCACCCCAGTAGATGACCCGCCGGTTTTCGAGCCATGGCAGTCCCGCCAGCCTGGACACGGCGTATCCGCCACTGCAGATTGCGACGGCACCCATCGTCGCCGGAAGGGCGAGGTAGGTCGTGTCATTCTCGACGATGACGACGGTCCCGTGCCTTGGCGGCCGAGTGGCTAGCTCATCCACACGCATGGTGAGCTCGGTGAAGCCGCCAAGGAGCTCGCCATCGAGTGCCCTCATCCGGACGTACTCCGGCTTCCCGCGGAACCCGAAGCGCCCCGCGAAATCCGACCGCGGACGTGATAGATCAACGCGCGCAGGATCTAGTTGTGCTTCAAGAAGGGTCGTGAGGATTCCGCGGTGCTGCTCGATGAACTTGGTGTCGACACCCGGTATGTCGATTTCGCGCAGGTAGTGGTTCGCCGTCGCAGACTGATCGATCCACTGAACGGTTCTCAGAAGATCTGGCCAGCAATCTCGGGTTGCCAGTAGCGCCATCGGATTTGCCCGCGCCCACGCCGCGAGCAGGGGGGCCTTCGCCTCGGCGAGCAACGTCGCCTCGTCGAATTCGCGGACGAGGTCATTGACCTTGAGTATCCGCCACGCTTGGTCGAAGGAGTCAACCCAGGCACGTCGTGGGACCTCGTTGAATCCAACGACCCGACCCCCAACCGTTGCGCATTCGATTCGAAAGCCGTGGCGAGCAGTGGCAAGCCACGATCGCGCCCAGTCCTGCGCGGCACCGAAATCCGATGCAACATCGCTCACCGTGGGCCCGCGAAGTGGCAGTCCGATGGGCTCCCAACCGTCGCCGGATACATAGCGGGCAAGCAGGGTTCCCGAGTCCCAGCGCCGCCGAAGCCCGCCGATGACATCCGCCGTGGTGCTCCATTGCGCGGAGCCGCCCCTAGCGGTCACGTCGCCTGGCCAGGCGCTGTTCGCGCAGCTCTTCAATGGTCAGGTTCTGCAGGCGTGAGTCGCGTCCGGTGATGTTGTCGACGAAGCCGACACTCGAGACGAAGGGCTCAATGACGTGGATCTTTTGCAGAGGCGTCACGATGAGGAGTTGCAGTCCAAGTTTTGCGAAGAGTGAGAGTGCGAAACGGGTGGAGTCGTCAGAGCCCCGTCCGAAAGCCTCGTCGATGACGACGAACCTGAAGGTCTTCGAACGGGTGACCCCCCACTCCAATTTGAACTGGTACGCGAGGGACGCGGCGAGGATGGTGTAGGCGAGTTTCTCTTTTTGGCCGCCAGACTTTCCGCCGGAGTCGGTGTAATGCTCATGCTCGACATCATCGTCGCGAGAGCGCTCGGAGGCCGAGAAGACATACCAGTTTCGGACGTCACTCACGCGCTTGGTCCAGGCTCGATCAGCCTCGGTCTGCCCCTCGCGCCCCTTGAGCCGTTCGATTATTCGCTTGACCTGCAAGAACTTTTGCTCGGAGTACTGGTCCTGATCATCCCCTGCCAGGGAATCGTCGGTGCACGCTCGCAGGTCAGAGATGAAGTCACGTATCTCAGTCGATGGAGTACGGGTGACGATGAGGCTGATGTAGCGGCCCGGGTTGTAGTCGATACTCACAAGGGATTCATTGATCGTGTCAACTCGCTCGCGGATGAGCTCGGCGTGCTTGTTCAACTGCGAGGAGAAGCCCGCGATATCGCGAATCGTATTGGTGTTCAGATACTCCTTGAAGCTCGCTTCGAATCGCGGTAGGTCATCGACCGCGAGCCGCTCCTGCAGTCGGCGGTACTCGTCGGCCGACTGCACGGAGTCGTCGGCTTCGGCAACGTCGAGCGGGAACTTCGATCGGAACTCGCGCATCCGCCCGACGATTCGCTGACCGCGTCGCTGGAGGTCTTGCCTCTTGGTGTCGATGCCATTCGTGAGAGTCGTTCGGATGGATGCGTCAGCGCGGTCGACGGCATCGATATCGACCGTGGGTTCCGCCCGCAGGCGCTTGTCGAAGAGCCGCTCGAGGTCATTCGCTACCTCGGCCGGCAGCTTTGGGGCATCACCCTCGAGAACCCCGCGGAAACGCTGCAGTGCTAGGCCTTGGGTGTCGCGTTCGCGTTCGTCCCCGCGATTCTCACCAATGAGAATGTCACGCTCGCCCCGGCGCTCGACGAGCGCCCCAAGCAGCAACGCCAACGCCTCAGTGACTTTGGCCAACTCGTGTGAGCTCGCCTCAATTCGCTGCTTCTCAGCGGTCAGTTCCGCGATCCGGTTGACACTCGCCTCCCAGTCGAGCTCCGACCAGTCGGCGAACACCTGCAGCTGGTCCAGTGAGGTTCGTCGCTCCTCAACCAGTCGCCGAGCCACAGCGAGCGCAGCCCGCTCATCATCGATGCGCGTGAGCTGCCGCTGCAGTTGCTGGGCCTCCTCGAGGAGGAGCTGCACCTTCTCCTCGTTGTTCCAGCCGAGCACATACGAGCGTCGATCATCGATGCGGCGCGAGTCGTCCTTGTCGTGACGTCCGCCACCAGACTTCACCTGCCCCTGCTTGGTGACCGCCCACTCAGCCCGCCTGAAGTCCTCCATCGTCTCGGTCAGCTCATGGCGCGCGCGAGCGACGAGTTGCCTCTCAAGCCACGGCGCGAAGGAGCCGGCCTTCACCAAGACGATGGCGTGCAACGGGTTCTCAGCAGCATCTGCTGAAGCTCCAGACGCCGGACCCAGACTCGCCGGGACCCGGTAGTAGACGAGCCGCGTGCCAAGGTGCCGATCATTGATCCACTGCGACGCGGCCGCGTAGTGCTCCTGCGGCACGAGAAGTGAGAGCCCGAGGCTTCGGAGCACCCGCTCCGCCACACCCTCCCACGCGCTGTCCTCGCGTCGGACTTGCATGAGCTCGCCGGCGAAGGGCAGTTCGTCGTCGGCAATCTCGAGTTCCTCGCACAGGCGTGCCCGTAGGTCCAGGCTCTGGCGCGGCAGGTTGCTCACCCGGCCCTGCAGGCTTAGCAGCTCCTCGTTCACCTCTCGGCTCTCGTCGGAGACCCCACCGCGCTCAACCGCGAGCTCCTGAATTCGGTTATCAGCCTCCGCGAGCTCCTCACCGACCCGGGCGAGCGAGGGTTCTAGGAGAGTGCGCACAGTGGCGAACTGCTCCGCGGACGCAACCGCCGGCAGTTGGGCTCGCTGAAGGAGTTCGGCTGCCTGCTCGAACCGCGCTCGTCGGCTGACCCGTTGGGCGTCGGCCTCAGTCATGGCCTGCTCGATCTCGCGAATGCGATCGCCGCCGAAGCCCGCGCGCTCGAGTTCGAGTCGCTGCCGATCGGAGTCGAGGCCGGCGATCTGGGCATCGAGGTCGGCGAGGGTTCGACCGCGGGCCTCGATCGCCGCATTCAACGCGGCGACTGATGCATCGAGGAGCCCGATCTTCACCTGCGCCGCATGCCGCTCGAGTCCGTCGCGCTGGGCAGTCATCGACCCGATCTGCACCTCGATAGCGGCGAACTCGTCGCACTCAGCAAGGAGTGGTGCGAGCTCTGCGAGTTGGGCCCGGGCTCTCAGCACAGCCTCATGCGCGGCGCTGAGGTCCTCGAAGTGGGTGATGAGATCATCGATTGCCGGCTTGGCGTCGAACGGCTCGAGCATGTGCTGCCGAACGAAGTCGTTGAGATCTCCGACGGACTTCATCGACACGGTCTGGTGGAACAGGTCCATCGCCTGCTCTGATTCGATCCCGAGCATTCGGCGGAAGTCGCGACCGTAGTCGGGAAAGTGGTCATGGAGCCGGGCGCCGCGCTCACGCAGTCTGCGCTTCAGCCCCGAGACGTCAGTCCCGAATTCGGTGAAGTCGTCAGCGATCGACAATTCCTCGGATGAGGTGAGGTAGAACCGGTCCGGCTGGCCCTGATGCCCCTCCTTCATCCAGAAGACCTGCGCCAAGGTGACCGACGTGCCGTAGGCCCGATTAGCGAAGACGCCAAGGATGACCGAGTAGGTGTTGCCGGGGCGAAGGCCAACAGCCCTGCTGCCGCTCGTGAACTCGTTCTGCTCGCTCTTGTAGTGACCAGCGACGTAACTGCGCAGTGTGCGCTCGCGTTGCTCGGCGCCCGCGGCCTTGTTGTAGGCGATCTTCTGCGATGCCATGAGCAGGGTCGTCACGGCATCGACCATTGTCGACTTGCCCGAGCCGATGTCGCCGGTGAGCAGGGCGTTGTTGCCATTCGCCAGGAAGGTCCAGACCCGTCGGTCGAAGGTGCCCCAGTTGAGGACCTCAAGGCGCTCGAGCCGCCAGCCGATGCGCGGATCGACTCCGCCCACCTCAAGCTCGACCGCGCTGAAGAGTCCCTGGCTCATGAATCCTCCGGAACAGCGAACTCGAGGGCATACTGCGCCAGTCGCTCCTCGAACTCCGAGAGCCACTGGCCATCGACGAACGCCTTGAGGATACGTCTTACTTCAAAGACTCCCTCGGAGCCCTGAACCCGACGAAGGAAGCCTAGGTCGATCGCCTTCGCGATATGCGAATCGATCTGATCGACCATGCGGGTCTGGGTGGTCCGGGCGGGCATGAAGACGGTGAGCATCTCGACGATCTGATCGCGCGTGAGGATGAGTCGGGTATCGGAGGCATCGGCATCGAACTGGGCCAGGCGCTTGCGCAGCAGTGCGAGAAGGAGGCTCTGGTGAAACGACAGGGGCCGGCGGGCCACGAGCCGCAGGGCCGAGGACTCCTCGACCTCCGGATCGACAGGGGCCGACCGCAGGAATGCATACCCCTCTGTCTCATCAATGACGACGACGAGGCCGAGAACGTCGATGTGATCGCGAACCTGGGACTGGAGGGCGAGCAGATGCCGCCAGGTAACCTCCTGATCGTCGCGGTAGACGACCCCCTTCATCAGTGAGGTCACGACCAGCGGCAGGTCCAGCTCGCCCGACGGCGTCGGCGTTGACGTCATGTCGCCTCCGCGTTCGTATCGGGTTCACGAGTCGGTGGGTGATCTTCGTCGATGGATGCAGTGACGCGCCCTGGCCTGGCAAAGGTGACCGCCGGTATGCGAGCCACGACCCGCCGTCCGTTCTCATCGGTCCACTGGTGCTCCTGGGGCCTGGTCTCGTCGAACACGACGGCGAGTTCAGCGTCACTGAGCGCAAGGTATGCGACGAGCTCGGCGAGTCCCTGCTCAAGGGGGTGCGCTGCGAGTACATCGGTGAGGCCCACGACCGCATCCTGCCGGACGAGCTGGCGCACCTGCCCCGAGAGTCGCTCGGTGTCGACGAACACCTGGTCGAGGAGCGCGGTCGCGTCAGCCGCAACATCGTCGTCCACCACGAGTGCGCTGTCGAGGGTGAGACTGGCCCGAGGCTGGTAGAGCGGACGCTCGAGGGGAAGAACGACCGTGGGAGCCGACTCGTCGATGCTCGTACCCAGCTGGGAGAGATCCTGCTCCCGCAGGACGAGCGCATGCTGCTCGATCCCGCGGAGGATTTCAACGACCCGCCGATTCTCCAGCCAGACTTGATCATCGAGAAACCGGCGCAGTTGCTCCGACAGCAATCGAACGGTGCCCTGGGTTCGCTCGCCAGCATCGAGCCAGTCGTAATGCACATGGCGCAGCCGCGGGTCTGGGTCGATCGATGGCAGTGACTGCACCTGCCCGAGCAGGTCGGTGAACTCCTGCTGGCGCTCCCCCGAGAGCAGGAAGTCGTAGAAGGCGTGGAAGCTGCGGCCCTGATCCGATTCGGCGATGGCATTGCGGTCGCCGATGACCTCGTCGAGGAGGTCAGCCTTCGACCCATCCCAGCCGGCGATCTGCTCGCGAAGCTGCCGGTCAAGAGCGCGGAAGTTCGCTTCAACCTCCCTGAAGTCCGAAAGCAGGTCGCTCGCCATGGACGAGAGCTGCTGGTACCGGTCGCGTTGCGCTGCGTCGTCGAGCATCGCGACGTTTCCGCGGCGGACCTCGGCGATCTCCCGGTCGATGAGGTCGCGTCGGCGATGAAGCTCGGTGAGGCGAACCTCGGGATCCTCCTCGGCACCGAACGCCATCTGGCGGAGCAGTTCGATGATCGTGTTGAGCCGGGACTGCGTGCCGATGAAGGATCGGCTGCGAAGGCTACGGACGAACCCAAAGGCCTTCTCAAGGGCTGGGGTGGCATCGAAGTGTGGTTCGTCCGAGCCCTGCGGGTAGTACTTGCGCAGCCAGCCCTTCTCCGGCAGTGCCCACTCATCGAGGTACGCCGCAGGGAGGCGCGGGTAGCGGGCGGGCACCTGCTCGTGATTGAGGGCGAAGAGGAGGTCGTCGAGTCGGCTCACGAGGTCGAGCCCGGCGATGGATCGGACGTTCTCCTCGACGAAGACTTGACCGAGGAATCCGAGGATGAGCGGGGCGTGGTCAGTGCGCAGGAGTCGCCATGCTGCACTCGCCCGGAGCGTCGCCTCGAGGTCGTCGTGCAGTGGGGTCACCACGATCCGGTAGCAATGACCTGGTCGCGGTCCGAGACGAGACGGGCGGTTCCCGATTTCCAGAGGGCCGGATCAGTCAAGCCCCAAAAGGCCTCGGTCGGAGTTGCCGACCCCTTCCGCACGTTCAGGGTCCAGGTGCCGCCCGCTGGGATGCAGGTCCCCGGGGCGAACCGGTAGACCTTGGCCACGGTGTCGAGCCTGACTCCGTCAAGGCAGGCCTCGTCCGCACCCTTGTTCGCCAGGCGTACCCACTGCGTCTTCGCCCTCGCCTTTCCCTTGCCCTGCCCGACCGAGATCGCATCGATGACGAGCCCGCCCGCTAGGGGGTCTGAGTCGCAGGTCGCCGTGCACGGGTACTCGCGCCAGAACCTGAAGTTCTTCGCGGCATCGAGGAGGTAGGCACCGTCGCCGACGAGCGCAGGTCCGGTCCCCACATCCTGATACAAGCGCGAGGTCGCGCCTGCGTAGACATCATGGCCGTCAGGCTGGCCCGGGGTCCCTGTTCCGGTGTGGACAACTCGGTAGTCGCCGGGGGTGAGGATGGAACCGCCGGGAAAGGTGTACCAACCCTGAAGACCCGAGTCGCGCAGCATCCAGCCGGAGATGTCAACGGTACTTGCCCCGGTGTTGCGGACGCTCACCCATTCATCGACCACCTTGCCGCCTGGTGCCGTGCGGCCAAGCCGCAGTGAAAGCGCTGCATCGGGCTGGAGGGCTTGGCGGCACAGGTTCGGGTTCCAAATTCCATCACGACGCGACTGGGCGCCGGCGATGGCCTCTCGGTAGAGCGAGCTCATCGCCGCCTCCTTCGGGACGGTGAACCACACCCCGAGGCCCCGCTCTGCCATGGCCCAGGCGAGGTCCTGGTCGAACTCGCCCGTTTTAGGGTTGAAGGCGAGGACCACGCGCTGCGGACGTGCCGACTTGCCCGTTGACGTCTG
>CAMCSO010000102.1 GCA_945877545.1 Bifidobacterium breve
TTCCGCGTTGCGAGCATGGCGTCACGGGCGAGGCAGATCCCCATGCGCTTCGCGCTCAATGCTCCCGCCACTTGAGCATCATGCATGCCAAGTGGTCACGCCGGTGCCCTGCGGGCATCCGGGCGATTCCGTTTGAGACCTCCATAACCGTGATGGCGGTGATCGCGAGTTGTTCGGGGTCCTGGCCGACGACCCAAGCGAGCCCCGGCGATGACTCCGGGCCCTGCATCACCTCGAAGACAACGTTCGTGTCGAGGATGATCACGCGAACGGATCGCCAACCTCATCTGCGCGGGACGGAAATTCCAATCCCTCGCCATCGAGGGCCGTGCGCATCGCAAGCAAGATGTCGACGAGGCCGCGAATCGTGAGTGCTGCCATGCGGCGAGACTATGGTTCGACAGCATTGCTGTCAACGCTGGCGCCGTAGATACGGCAGCCCTTTCCATTTCTACGGTATCTTCACGGCCATGAAGACAACGCTGGTGCTGAACGACGAGCTCTACCGCCAAACCAAGGTCGTCGCCTCCGGGCGCGGTTGCACCGTGTCGTCGATAGTCGAGGAAGCATTGCGACTCCTTCTGAGCACAACAAGTGGGGTTCAAGGGCCGAGGATGCCGATGCCTGCATGGAAGATGGGCCAGCCTCATGTCGACATCGACGACAGCCGGGCCGTGCAGGACGCACTCGATTCCGGACAGGCTGCTGATGATCTGCGTTGACGTCAATGTGCTCATCCACGCAGCGAACGCCGCCTCGCCGCGACATTCCGCCGTGCGGGCCTGGCTGGCCGGAGTGCTCGACTCCCATGAGTCAATGGTCATACCGGACGCCGTCACAACCGGTTTCGTCCGCATCGTCACCAATGGGCGCATCATGCCCTCACCCCTGCACCCCGACGAGGCCTTCGCCCTCATTGACTGGGTCCTCGACCACCCCAGGGTGACCCCACATCCCGGCGACGACATCACCCGAATCACATTCAGGGACCTCGTACGTTCCCTCGGCCTACGCGGCAACGACATCCCTGATGCCTGGATTGCAGCGATCGCCATGTCAACCCACGCCACCCTCGCAACCTTCGATCGCGGATTTCGCCGATTCCCCGGGCTGAGGGTCATCGAGCCATCGGCATCAGACACCTGACTTGTCGTTGATGACCTGAGAACTTGTGGTGGAGCTGAGGGGATTCGAACCCCTGACCCCCTGCATGCCATGCAGGTGCGCTACCAGCTGCGCCACAGCCCCGATGCGCTCATTGGCGCGGGAGTGGAAAGCATAGCGCCCGCGGGACTGTCCGAGATCCGGGCCCTCCCCGCAGATCCGCGGGCATCACCGATCATCGGCGAGGGCGGCCTCGGGCAGGGTGCCAGCGTTGTACTCCTGCAGCCGCCAGCGCGGCCCGTAGCCCGAGAGGTTTTCGACGAGCACCGACCACGAGCAGTTGGTGAGCACCCCGAGCACCGCCCAGTGCTCGGGTGGCAGGTCGAGCATCTGTCCGATGCCGGCCCGCGCTGCACCGCCGTGGGTGACAACAACGAGCACCTGCCCGGGACTAACCTCCACGAGGGCCCGCTCGACGGCAGCCGCCATCCGGGCCGCCACCTCACGACGCGTCTCACCCGTGATTCCCGGCCTGATGTCGGCGCCGCTCGACCATGAGGCGAGCAGGTCGCCGTAGCCGGATTCGAGTTCGGGACGCCTCAGCCCCTCCCACTCACCGGCAAAGGTCTCGCGCAGGCCGGCGTCAAGGTGCACCTCAAGGCCGAGAATCCGCGCGAGCGGCTGCGCTGTCGCGCGCGCCCGGAGCAGATCCGACGCGATGATCATCGACGGCTCCAAGGTTGCGAGCATGCCTGCGGCCCGGAGCGCCTGCCCGGTGCCGACATCATCGAGGTCGATGTCGGTTTGGCCCTGGAACCGCTGCTCGGCGTTCCATGGTGTGCGGCCATGGCGCCAGAACACGATCTTTCGCGGCGTGTTCATCAGATCAGTTTCCGTGAACGGAGTGGGGCGCAGTCACCGACTCCGGCAGTTCGATGAAGGGGCAGTCCTTCCAAAGCCGCTCGATCGCGTAGTGGATGCGCTCCTCAGCGACCTGGACATGCACGACGACATCACCAAAGTCCAAGAGCACCCAGTGGCTCGTGCGCTCCCCCTCCCGTCGCAGCAGCTTCGAGCCCAGACTAAGGAGCCGCTCCTCGACAGCGTCGACAACACCCTTCACCTGCCGATCATTCTGGGCGGAACACAGCACGAAAATATCGGTGAGGACGACATGCTCACTCACGTCGATGGCGACGATGTCGGTCGCCATCTTGTCGGCAGCCGCCTCGGCCGCCGCTATGGCCAGGCTGATTGCCTCCGGTGTTGCAGTCACGTCATCCGCCTCTAGTCAGGGTTTTCGACCCTCAGCCTCTCACAGTGGCGATGTATCGTCTCCGAGCAGCACGAGAACATCAACGTCCGGCCGTCCGCCGCCAGATATTCGAATCGCCGAACGCGGCACCCCGAGGGTCTCTGCAACCTCCGCCCCTCTTGAGACCGACCCCGGGGCAGCGTCCGGAATGACGATCATCGTCTCGCCCCGCGGCCGGCGTCCGGCCTCGACCACAGTGAAGCCAGCGGATATCAGGGAGTTCATCGCAGCGAGCGTTGTTGCCACAGGCGCCCCCGCACGCGCGAGGACCACACGGGTCATCCGGGACTCCCCCGGGGTGAGCCTCACCTCAGGCAGGAGCGACTCGACGAGGGCGGGGCCGAGCGGTCGCCCGATGACGGCGGCCTCATTGGCCCGCACGGTCGTTACCGGAAGGAAGGCCTCCACCGAGGAACCCGTCGCCACTTCGGAATGCACGACCATGAGGGTGTCGACAAGTTCGTCATTTGTCGCCGTCGACTTCGCCAGTGATCCCAGACTCAACACCACCTGGCGCATCGACTCGACATCGTCCGGGAGACTGGCGAGTACCCGCTCAATGACCTCCGCGAACCTGCGCATACGCGCCATCTGAGACTCCCCAGGCTGAAGCGTCAAGGCATAGGTTGCCGCGTTGACCCCGGCGAGGGTCCTTGCCCCGAGCGGCACCGTCTCGATGGTCTTGCCCGCCGCGTCTGTGACTCGCACCGACTCCTGCACCGAAATTGGGACTCCCCCGATCGCGTCGACAAGCGCCGCGAGGGCAAGCCGGTTCAGCGCCACCGCCGCATCGACTCTGATGCCGAGGAGCATCGAGACACCGGTGCGCGCCTGAAGGGTGTCGGACGCCCCCACGGTCGACTGGAGCGGGGTCGGGAGCGGGACCGGGACGAGGAGGATGGGTGAGAGGTACAGCTGGCTGCCGCCGTTCACACCTCCCCCCGTGGCAAGGAGCACGTTCGCGACCGCGAGGCCCTCCTTGTCAGTGACCTGGAACAGCAAGGTGCGCTGGACCGGTGTCTGAGTTTCAGTCGATGGGGCATCCGCTGGACCGGTGACGCTTGACACGATCGTCGCTTCAGGAGTCTGCGCTTGGAGCACCCGTGCCTCGCTGCCTGGAAGGAGAAAGACCGCGATCGTGCCGATGGTGAGAACGACGGTGGCTAACGCGATGATCCCCCCTCGCGTACGCCACAGGGCGTGGTTCCTCACGTTCACGGGGACTGCCTGGCGTAGAGATCTCGCTCGACGATGTAATTCGCCACCGAAGGCGGGATCATCTCGGTCACGGGGGCACCATCTCGGATGCGTTCGCGCACCCTGGTTGACGAGACGTCAATGCCGGGGACCTCCACGAGGGTACACAGCCCGTCAGGCAACGGCGGTGCCTTGAGTGGATGCCCCGGGCGGGTGACACCGACGAGGTGGGCGAGAGCGAGGATCTCGAGGGGCCGTCGCCATGACATGAAGTCGGCGAGAGCATCCGCCCCGGTAATGAAGAACCAGGCATCGCCATCAGTCGCTGGGCCTCCAGCTTCCCTGCGCTCCCGCCTGAGATCTGTCAGCGTGTCGATCGTGAAGGTCGGCCCAAGCCGGTCGATGTCGACCCGGCTCGGCACGAATCGCGGATCAACACCGGCCCCCCGGCACGTCATCTCGAACCGCTGCTCACGGCCAGCAACCGGGGCCCACCTACGGTGCCACGGCTCACCTGCTGGAACGAGGATGACAGTGTCGAGCAGGAGTCGGTCGGCAACTTCAGCGGCCGCCGTGAGGTGCCCGAAGTGAATCGGGTCGAACGTGCCGCCGAGGACCCCGATGCGCTGCGCGGTCACGGCCGGAATTCGATCAGTCGCCTCTAGCGATTGACGTTGATCATCATGGTGGCGATAAGGCCTACCACAAGCACACCGAAGGCGAACAGACCCACGACGTAGGCCGGCACACCATGCGACGCGGTGGTCGCCTCTTCACTCGTCAGCACTGCTTCGCTCGCCAGCACTGCCGCGGCATGGATCAGGCTCATGGGGTTCCTTTCGACTCGTCCGGAACTCAATCCTCGTTCCCGGCAGGATGCACTCTACCGGCGGGTGCGGCTACTGGCGGATGTGGCCATCGCCCGTGACAACGTAGGTCGTCGTCGTGAGCTCAGTCAGGCCCATGGGTCCGCGAGCATGGAGTTTTTGGGTCGAGATGCCGATCTCCGCACCGAACCCGAACTCGCCGCCATCGGTGAACCGGGTCGATGCGTTCACCATGACCGCGGCGGAGTCGACTCCGGCGACGAAGCGCTGCGCAGCGCTCTGACTGTCGGTGACGATCGCCTCGGTGTGACCGGAGGACCACCTGCGGATATGAGCGATCGCATCGTCAATGCTGTCGACAACGCCTGCTGCAAGGTCGAGGGAGTAGTACTCGGCCGCCCAGTCCTCCTCAGTCACCGGCAGGAACTCGATGCCGGCATCGAGCGCGTAGCCCTCGAAGGCAGCATCGCCGTGAATCGTCACCTTGGCATCGTTCAGGGCCGCGAGGGCCCTGGGCATGAACGCAGCGGCGATCTCGCGATGGACGAGAAGGGTTTCGGCCGCATTGCACACACTCACCCGCTGGGCCTTGCTGTTGAGCACGATCGCGATCGCCTTATCGATGTCGGCGTCCTTGTCGACGTAGACATGACAGTTGCCCACTCCCGTTTCGATGACGGGGACAGTTGAGTTGTCGACGACACTCCTGATGAGCGACTCGCCACCGCGGGGAATGAGGACGTCGACGAGGCCGCGCGCCGTCATGAGGTACTTCACGGCCTCGTGGGTCTCGCCGGGCACCATTTGCACTGAATCGGCAGGAAGGCCCGACTCGACGAGGGATTCTCGCATGATGCGGGTGAGTGCCTCATTGCTGGACGCGGCTGACGACGACCCGCGCAGCAGTGAGGCGTTGCCACTCTTCAGGCACAGGCCAGCAGCATCGACGGTGACATTTGGTCGTGCCTCGTAGATCATGCCGACCACGCCGAGCGGTACCCGCACCTGACGCACCTGGAGGCCATTGGGGAGCGTGTAGCCGCGGATGACCTCACCCACCGGGTCAGGGAGCCCAGCGACGTCGCGGAGGGCCTGCGCAATGTCAGCGACACGCGCGCCAGTGAGCGTCAGACGGTCGATGAGCGCGGGTGCGGTGCCGGCCTCCGTGGCCCGGGCCACATCGCGTTCGTTGGCCTCGATGATCTCAGGGGTCCGTGAGTCGAGGGCATCGGCCATTGCCAGCAGGGCGATGTCCTTCTCGTGTCGGGTGAGCAGGCGCAGCGCCGCCGCAGCCTCCCGGGCCCGACGGGCCGTGGCAAGCACGCTCTCCTGTTCGTCATTCACAGGGCCGAGTCTAGAACGGCAGGATGCGACCGGCTGCCACAATACTGAGTTGACCGTGGGCCATCTGACCTCGGCGGTGGAAGTTGCCCTGGTCGATCACCTCGACACCAACCACCTGCCAGTCGGGCAGTCCGGCGCTGACCCGATGCTCGCTCCACAGTCGCGCGGCAAGGCTCATCGCGGTCGCTGCGTCGGCGGCTTCGTCCCAATAGCGCACTTCAGCCCGGCTGGGCGCATAGCGCCCGGCAAGCAGAAAGGGGTGCTCGTCGCTCAGTCGCTCGAGGGCTGTTCTGATATCCCGGTCGCTCACGGGCGACCCCTCGACGGTCAAGGTGACGTGCCACATCCGGGCGGAGCACTCTGGCTCAACATCTGGGACGGCCCTCAGCACCGTTGGCCTCCCTCCCTGACGAGTCCTCAGAGCACGACGAGATCATCCCGGTGGACGACCTCGCGCTCATATGCCGCTCCGAGTTCGCGAGCAAGCTCGCGGGTGGACCTGCCGAGCAAGCCCGGCAACTCCGTGGAGTCAAAGTTGATCAGTCCGCGGGCGATCGCGTGACCCTTTTCGTCGAACAAGTCCACCGGATCTCCGGCACTGAACGTTCCCTCGACGCTCGTGATGCCCGCAGGGAGGAGCGACATTCGGCGTCGGACGACCGCATCGGCCGCTCCAGCGTCGAGGTACACCCGTCCTGAGCCGGTGGTCGCGTGGGCGAGCCAGAGCATCCTGGTCGAGGAACGCTCGCCTGTGGCATGGAACACGGTGCCCACGGATGCATCCGTGAGAGCCCGTGCGGAATCCGAGGCGGCCGCGAGGAGCACGGGGATCCCGGCGGCATTCGCTATGCGCGCCGCCCCCACCTTCGAGGTCATTCCGCCAAGCCCGACTCCGGCCTCGCCCACACCACCGATCCGCACCCCTGCGAGGTCATCGTCAGTCGCAACAGTCTCGATGAGGGTCGCTCCCTCTCGGCCGGGAGGGCCGTCGTAGAGCCCCGCGACGTCGGAGAGAAGAACGAGGGCGTCGGCTTGCACGAGATGCGCCACGAGCGCCGCAAGGCGGTCGTTATCGCCGACCCTGATCTCGTCGGTCGCGACGGTGTCGTTCTCGTTCACGATTGGGATAATGCCGAGTTCAAGGAGCTTGAAGAGGGTGCGCTGCGCATTTCGGTAATGGGTGCGACGAGTGACATCGCCTGCGGTGAGGAGCACCTGGCCGACCGTGAGGCCATACGTCGCGAAGGCCCGCGAGTAGGCCGCGATGAGGATGCCTTGGCCGACGCTCGCCGCCGCCTGTGCTGTTGCGAGGTCCCGCGGCCTGCGGGTCAGCCCGAGAGCCGGGAGGCCGGTGGCGATCGCCCCGCTCGAGACGAGCACGACCTGATGGCCGGAGCGCACTCTCGCCGCGATGTCGCCCACAAGGGCCTCGACCCGATCGTCGTCGAGTCCGCCGGATCGCTTCGTCAGCGATGACGACCCAATCTTGACGACGAGCCTAGGAGCCTTCGCGATCGATGCGCGCGCGGCCGACATCAGGCATCGCCATCAAGTCGGACATCGACACGCACATCCGTTCCGCGCGGGCCTTGATGAGGCCCCTCACCCGCCATGATCGACGGCTGCCAGTCGAAGACCACCGCGTTCTCCTCGCCACCGATCATCACGGTCGCGCCGGGAGTCGCGCCAGCCTTGTAGAGCGCCTCCTCAATACCGAGGCGCGCAAGCCGATCTGCTAGGTAACCGACGGCCTCGTCATTGCTGAAATCAGTCTGCCGCACCCAGCGCTCCGGGCGCTGGCCACGAATCCGGTATCCCTCGTCCTCAATAAGGACCTCAAACCCGATGTCGTTGACCGCGCGAGGCGTGATGATGATCCGCGGCTCCTCATCGGGGATAGCCGCCTTGCGCGCCTCCATGACGAGCGCAGCCATCGCGAAGGAAAGCGGCCGGAGCCCCTCGCGCGCGGCAGCGGAAATCTCAAAGACCTGAAGCCCGCGGTCCTCGAGGATCGGACGAACCATGGTCGCCAGCGTACGCCCGTCAGGAACGTCGATCTTGTTCAATGCCACGATTCGCGGGCGGTCGAGCAGCCCCCCGTAGGCCGCGAGTTCCTCCTCGATGACATCGAGATCGTCGATGGGGTCGCGGCCGGGCTCCATCGTGGCGCAATCAAGAACATGCACGAGGACGCTGCAGCGCTCAACATGGCGAAGGAACTCAAGTCCGAGGCCCTTGCCCTCGCTCGCGCCCGGGATGAGCCCGGGAACGTCAGCGACCGTGAATACTGCCTCACCCGCAGTTACGACACCGAGATTGGGCACGAGGGTGGTGAATGGGTAGTCGGCGATCTTGGGTCGCGCCGCGCTCATAGCCGCGACGAGACTGGACTTGCCGGCGCTGGGGAAGCCGACGAGGGCGACATCAGCCACGCTCTTGAGTTCAAGAACCACATCACGGTAATCACCGGGCTCGCCGAGGAGTGCGAATCCTGGCGCCTTGCGGCGTGGAGAAGCGAGCGCGGCGTTTCCGAGTCCGCCTCGGCCTCCGCGGGCGATGACGAATCGCGTGCCGGCACCAACGAGGTCGGCGATGACCTCGCCGGTCGGGCTGAGGACCATCGTGCCGGGCGGTACTCGCAGCACGATGTCGTCGGCCTCGGCGCCATTGCGGTTGCCGCCCTGGCCGGCCTTGCCGTTTGCCGCCTTGCGATGGGGTCCGTGGTGGAACTCAAGAAGCGTCGTGACGCTGGAGTCAACCTCAAGGGTGACATTCCCGCCGCGGCCACCGTTCCCGCCATCGGGGCCGCCGAGCGGCTTGAACTTCTCACGCAAAACGGAGGCACAGCCGTTGCCGCCGTCACCGGCCTGCACGTGCAGGGTGACTCGGTCGACGAACGTTGCCACCGGATGCTCCCGTTCTCACTCGTTTGGGGCTTTTGGCTGGGGCTATGAATTGACGTAGGCAGAAATGCGAGACGAGGCGGACCCAAGCGGGCCCGCCTCGTCCACCAGCCTTGTGTTGCTGACCTATTCGCCAGCGAGGATGTTCACGACTCGGCGGCCGCGACTCATACCGAAGTCGACGCGGCCCGCGGCGAGCGCAAACAACGTGTCGTCGCCGCCTCTGCCCACGTTGTCGCCGGGATGGAAGTGGGTTCCGCGCTGCCGGACGATGATCTCGCCCGCATTCACGAGTTGCCCACCGAACCGCTTGACTCCGAGGCGTTGGGAGTTGGAGTCGCGGCCGTTGCGGCTGCTCGAAGCACCCTTCTTGTGAGCCATCTCAGATCACTTCCCGGTCTTTATGTCGTTGACCTTCACCGTTGTCAATTCAGAGCGGTAGCCCTGGCGACGTCGGTAGCCGGTCTTGTTCTTGTACTTGAGGATATCGATCTTCGGACCACGATGGTGATCGACGATCTCCGCGGTCACCGACACTTTGGCGAGCACGCTCGCATCGGTCGTGACGACGGCGCCATCAACGAGAAGCAGGGCTGGCAGGGCGATGGAACTGCCCGGCTCCCCGGCAACCCGGTCAAGCACCACTACATCGCCAACGGCGACCTTTTCCTGCCGGCCGCCAGCGCGCACAATCGCGTACACCACGTACTCCTACCTGTCGATTACTCATTCGCGAACGG
>CAMCSO010000103.1 GCA_945877545.1 Bifidobacterium breve
CACGTTCGCCCTGTCCGGGGTCATGGCTGCCGCGCGCGCGAGCATGGATTGGCTGGGAGCGTTAGTCCTCGCTGTCGTGGTGGCGGTAGGCGGCGGAACGATTCGTGACGTCCTCCTCGGCCACCTGCCCGTGGGCTGGCTCGAGCACAGCTGGCCGGTTCTGGTGGCCGGGGCGACAGCCGTCGTGTTGCTCGCGGTCCTGCGAATCTGGCCTGACACGGATCTCACATCGTCAAGGCCGATCCTCGTCGCGGATGCGGCGGGGCTCAGTGCCTTCGTGATCATCGGAACTCAGATCGGCCTCGAGGCGAACCTGCAGCCGTTCATGGCGGTGCTGCTCGGCGTCCTGACCGGGGTTGGGGGAGGAGTGATCCGCGACATCCTGACGGGGACGAAGCCGGAGGTCCTCGTCGGTCAGATCTACGCGGTCGCGGGCGTCGCGGGGGCGGCCTGGTTCGCGCTGCTGAAGGGTTTGGGGGTGGACACGCAGGTCTGTGTTTGGACGGCGGTCGCGATGGTGTTCATCATTCGAATGATCGCGATTCGCCGCGACTGGCACCTTCCGCGCGCCATGCCCATCAAGGTCAGTGCAATGCGGACCTGATTGGTTCGGTTGCTCGTGACACCGCCCCGCAGGCCGGTGCCGTAACGGATCGCCGGTTCATTCGGGGACCGTCAGCCGGCGGGCGTGCAGGCTGAGGCCTTCTAGGGTGTAGTCGCGGCTCGGGGTGGAACTGACCCACCATCGACCGAGGATCAAGGCTGGGGGCCTGTCTGGGTGATCCAAAGTTCCTAGCGCATGTTCGCGCTGTCTCGGAACTGGTTCGCATCTCCGGGGCACCCAGACGTCAGTAGGGCATTTGCGAAGGCGGGGGTGGCACCGGTTCGGGTGGCTCGCCGCATCGCGTTCCATTCATCGTTGGGCGATGATCGTGACCGCGCTTTCAGGAAGTGCTCGTCCTGCGGTGACTGCGATGCTACGGTTCGCGTCTACTCATCGTGCCTGCGACGACGTGCAAGTCTGGAGCCACCGTGATCTGGAACTGCGGTCGCATGGCGGTGACGATCCTCAGTGCTGCGGCACTGATTTTGACCGTGGCCTCGACGCCCGCACTCGCGGACACGAAGTTAGGCGTACGATGCGCCAAGGCCGGACTGACGATGGGCATCCCGAATGGCACCCTCACCTGCGTGAAGGTTGGCAAGAAACTCGTCTGGCAGAACCTAACTTCCGGGCAAGTATCAGCGAACGCGGGCTGCTCGAAGAAACTGGCTGCAGTGTTCACCCGCGCCCCGTTCATTGCGTCCGATATTGCGTTGATCACCAATGGCGAGGAGACGAACGACCCGCGATTTGCCTATGTCTGGCTGCGCAGTCCGTTTACCCCGATTCCGATCTACGCCCCGGCTAACAGCACCCTGATCACGATCAGGCATCTCACGGCCACGAAGTTCTTCCCCTCTGATGACTATCAACTCGTGTTCGAGGTTTCGGCGGCATGCCAAGACCAATTCGGCTTCAACCACTTCACTGCGCCGCGGGCCGATATTCGGGCCGCCTACCAGTTCGGTGATCAGTGCAGCAGTTGCTTCGACGACAGCGGCACGCCGACCGCTAGGTACCCCGAGCGGGAGACGCCGGGCACTGCGATCAGGGTGAAGGCCGGCGATCTGCTCGGGTACACGTCCGGGACCCCGAGTGCGCACAACTTCGACTACTGGGTGCGGGTTGGTGGCAAGTATGTGTGCCCGGTGAACGTACTGCCCGAGCCGTCGCGCACGACCTTGATGAACCTGCTCGGTCCAGGGCCGAATTCTGGCAAGCAAGCCGACGTGCCCGGCCCAGTTCCCGGATACCCCTGTACCGGATATTGAGCGGCGAACTCATCATTCGGTCGTCGTGGGTTCGAGCCCGACCCGCCCCACTCTTAGGACCGATGTAGTAAGTCGGCTCGAGCCCTTCAATTGAGCTGGTCTGCGATTGGGCCCCACGATTAAATAAGTTTCAATTAAAATGTTTATTGGCCAGTTACATTTGCATTAGAAATCCCAAACCACTTTTGGCTTAACGACTCATAGGTACCGTCTTGATCAATGTTTTTGAGCGCGGAGTTGACTGCGGCCAGGAGCCCAGTGTTTCCCTTGTTAAACCCTGGAGATGCTGAATCAAGCATCGTTTGAGTTCCTAGTCCTCGCGCATCGAGCTGTCCCAAGTTTTTGAAATACGATACAAGCAAGTCGGAGACGAAAATTGCATCGACGTCTCCTGTGGCGAGTGCCTGAATTACCTCAGGGTTTTCGGCGTATTCCGAGATCGGACCGACCGCGGGAAGTGACGCTGCTGCATCAGCAAATGTGGTTCCTTTTTTCACCCCCAGGCTCGCACCTTGGAGGTCTGTGGGTGAGGACAGAGGTGAATCCGAATTCACAAATACATCAGCCGCAGAACGGTAATAGGTATCACCGAAATTGATTTGCTCTGCGCGTGCATCCGTCGCTGTCATGGATCCGAGAATGACATCGCTCTGATCCGATTCGACTGAATCAATCAGGTCGACAAATTCTGTGGGGGCCAACACGGCCTCTAGTTCCAATCTCTGGGCAATTTCACCACATAGGTCAACTTCGAAGCCCACTTGCTGGCCCTCCAGCGCAAAGCTAAACGGCGGGTAGTCCACTTGAACGGCGCACGTCAGGATGCCCGGGGACACCACCGAGAAATCATTTGCCTCAGTGTCCTCTGCCGAACATGAGGAAACTGCCAGTCCAGCAAATGCAAGGAGGGCTATCGCAATTTTGTTGAACACGTGCGAATTTTCCATAACTCGCAGTTTAGTCGCACTGTGCTGCTCAATTTTCGCCTTGGTAAAGGCCGTAGTCGTGGCCGCAGTGCTGCCAGAGCCGTTCAATCAAGTGGCCAAGGCGGTGACACTCAACACAGAACTTGCTATTGGCTGAGGGTCAACGGGAGCGGGTCCATCTGGCGCGGGCACGGATGGACGTGCCAGACGGGCACGCGGTTGACCTGTACGACTGGCATCGGGCGGCGGCGGGTCGGTGGGCCACTGGGTAGGAGGCCTACGTTAACGAGCGTCAGCCGAACCTCCTGCGGGGAAATCGTCGCCACTGGCGAGGTCTGCCGTGCAGCATTCAATGCCGCCCGTCGTTAGACCAGCATGGTGCGCTCCAAGTACTCACCGAACATTGATGCCTATGCCAGTTGCTGAGGCCCGCGCCTGAGCGCGGACCCCAGCAGCCATAGGTCAGGGGGCGACGATCTTGATGTTGATCGTCTTGCCCGGCGCCGGGAAGTCCTGGCTGACCAGGATCGCCTTTCCGATCGAGCCGGGTGCACCAATTGCGTAGGTAGACACCGTTTCAATCGAGGTCGGGCCCAGAGGCTTGAACAGGGTCGAATCCGGGAGCGCAGATCCGGCGAGTCGCTCTGCTGCCGGTCCGATCGTTATGTTGACGATGGCGCACTGCTCAACGAGCACCTGCCCAGCCGCGGCTTCAAGTTCGATCGTGTACTCCGGTGCGACACCATAATCTGGCGTTGCAGGGCAACCCGCAAGAGGCGCTGCGGATGCCTGCCTCGACGCATCGCTGGACGATGCGCAACCAGCCATGGTTGCGGCTGCTACCAAGGCCACCGCTACTGCCCCAGCAATTTTGCTTCTGCTCATGAACATCTCCTCAGGTTCAGCTACCCAACCCTTTGGTTGGAAGACGTAGAGTCTGCACTTTGTGACCCACTGGAGCGCTGTTTCGGTCTGTATGTTGGTGCCTCGATGGGTTTGTGGCGGGTTTAGGGAGGCTTGCACTTGCCGTCACCCCTTGAGGGCGACGGCGTGAGCCCGCATCACTTAGTTCGCTGAGGCGAACAACGCATGCAGGTGGTTGAGGTTCCTCGCCAGTCCTCGGTAGCGGGTCTTCTGGAACCCTTAGTCCCGCTTGACGATCGGGAGCGCGACTCTGCCGCACGAGGCCTGCGACTTGGCCGACACCGTTCACGTTGGCGGCTGTCGCGGCACGGAATGGACGTGCCCGGTCCCGACATCAACGCCGATACGGGTTTTCATCCCCAGCTACCACTAGCTTCTCTTCCTCGACTCCCGCGCATGACCCACTAGGGGTCAGCGCTTCCTTAGCTCGTGACCTGTCCGGGCACAATGGTAATTTTGTTGGTCCTTTCGTAGATTCCCTTTGTCGACACATCAACCTTGATCGTCAGCGTCGTGCCGACCGGGCCAATGACGTAGAAGGCAATCTGGTCTATCGCGGGACTTACCTGCTTGAGGATTCCGGTAGCGCTCGGCGCAAAGGAGTACGGGAATTGGACGACATCCCGATTGAGAATGATGACGGAGCACTGCGGTACGTCAATTGGCGGACTGAACGACGGTTCGGTTGGCGGAAGGTCGGGGGGGTTGAGTTCCATGGGTCCAATAGTCACCTCGGTGAGGCCGGCAGCCCAGCCAGGGAATGCTGGGCACTCAGTCATCGACCCGGCCGCCCTGCGATCTGCGCTGTCTGCCATCCCCGAGCAACTGGCAGACGACATGAGAGCGATGGCCGTCATCCCCACCATGGCCATGGTCTTCATATGATTCACACGCAAACCCTTCCTTCAGCGATCATGTGTACAGACATGAGAATAACGTCTTCTCGTCGGCGTCGATGGAGCACTGCGTCATGATCGAGGACTATCCGCACGCGGCCGGAGCTTGTCAGGTCCGAAGCACCTTCGACATCGAACGGCCCTTCGCGAGCTTGTCGACCAGCTTGTCGAGCCGGCGAATCTGCTGCATCAACGGGCCATCAACGTTCTCGACGCGCACACCGCAGACGACCCCCGTGACGAGTTCAGCCTTGGGGTTGAGACGGGCCGCGTCGAAGAAGTCGGCGAACGTGGTGCCGCGCTCCAGATGCGCACGGAGTTCGTCCTCGCTGAATCCGGTGAGCCAGCAAGTGACCTCATCGAGCTCCGCGCCCGTGCGGCCCTTCCGTTCCAGCTTCGCAAGGTAGAGCGGATAGACGGATGAGACGGTCGTGGTGAAAATTCGGTGCATGCGGCGAGCCTAGAACTCGACTACCTCAACGTTTGCGATGACCGGAGACAAACGAGGCAAGAGGGCTTTGGGCACCAGCGGATTGCTACGGGAGGTGCGTAATCGTGTTCGACACGCCACCGCCGATCTCGCAGGCGCCGCCATTCGCGCACGAGGGCTCGGGCGCGACCCTTGAGCGAGGGAGGCCAGAGGCCGATTCGGTGACATCCTCCTGAACGGTGCCCGACGACTCTCATGTGTTGGACGAACGTTGAATCGCATCCGCGGGGTTGAGAACCACCTTGCACGAGTCGAGCACCATCTCGAATCGATCGGTCTAGGGCGATAGCGATGGAGGAGGGCCCGGGATGGTCCTTGACCCACTCGATACTGGCGTCGCCCATCGCGAAGCCGATCGTCGCGCAGGCAGCCGCCCGAGTGCGCAGCCGCTGTCTGAGGTCACGGAGCACAAGACATCTCGCTATCTCCTTGATGCGCCGTTCCAAAAGGAACCAAGCGGTCAAGGCCTCGTTGGCAGCGACGTGCCCGACGCTCGCCACTGCGCGAGAACGCTTCCGACGAGATAGCTGATTGCGGCCGGGTTGCGTGACGCCGACAGCGTCGACGAGAGACCGAGTCCTTTCGTGACGAACGTCGAGTGCACGGTGGGAAATGTCTTCCGGACGACGGTCGACTCGGGCACCATGCCTGCCGGGATGGAGACCGAGCCGGGCGGTGCGGGGCAGAGCGTCGGACACGGGAGAAGCAGCTGGCTGTAGACCGGAACCGTGCCGTCAGTTCGTAGGGATTCCCTGGTGCCGCGGAGAGGAGGAGTGCGGTCGTCGCCGCACACGCGGCCGCAGTAGTCGCCTGCGATGAGCGTGAGTGCGACGCCGTTCAGCACACCCACCTGCTGGGCATCCCAGCTAGCCGGGTTGGGCTTCGCGTGGGCGCTTGTCACGAGCACGTGAACGGAGCCAGCGCCCGCCGTTCGCTCGAAATCGACAATGTCCAGTGAGGAGTTGGCGAATTGGCGGCCCCACGCCTTGGCGACTGGGCCGAAAGAAGCGCGTGGATCGGCCGCGATGTCGTATGCAGGCCCGCCCAAGTGGGGTGAGTTGAGCGTGACGATCGAGGGGATCGAAATCCCCTCGGCGACAGCAGCCTGGGCGTAGGACACGGCCGGCGCCAACCCCGCCGACGGCGGTGCCTGCTTGAGAGCAGCCACGGTCGCGCGGGCGACCACGCCGCCATAGCTATAGCCGACCAAGTCAAACGTACGGTAGCCGTAGGTCGCCTGGAGGTAGCCGAGGAAGCCGAGCACGGCCTGCCCCGCCTGGGTCGGGTATCCGGCGGTATTCCATTGCACCTCAGTCGGCGGCTGCGGAGGGCAGCCAGTTTCGCCGGCTGTGCTCGGGTGAGCGTTGCCGAACCCTGGGGCCGTGAACACGGGCAGCCCCGCGTCTAGCAGCGCCTGGACGTACTGGGACCGGCCGCCATCGCACGCTGCCCATGGTGTCGTGTACGCATGCGGGCTGCCACCGCCCTCGATGACGACGACGGCGCGAGTGGTGGCCTCGGCGCCGGTCGCCGTCCCACTGGGCGCCCATGGGATAAGGGCGGCGACGAGCAAGGCGGCGAGAATTACCAAGCGGGGCAGGCGCAGTGAGGTCATGCGCACACTCTGCCAAGGCCACCGCTGCCAACACCACAAGCCCACACCTAGTGCGAGGACATGGCCAGCTTCATCGACGAGACCAATGGAAATGCGCCTACTGCAGCACGCGACTGCTCGGGCCGGACTTCGAGGACGAATCCGACGATGCGGTCGCTATCGCGTACGCGGAGCACGGACATCGCGTCGATGACCGCGACGATGCCGGCCCGATGGGCGCGGGCTTCGCTCCTGCGGCATCCGCAGCCTGGCCGGTATTGCGCTGTCGGGCGACGCGGCGGATGGTAATTGTGGGAATGGCTCGTGAAATGGACCTGCTGGTCCGGGCCGCGGTAACCGGCACCGGATGCTGCGGTGATCATTTGGTGGGGCGGGCGAGAACAGCGAGGGCCCTCACTTTCGTGAGGGCGTTCTGTAGCTGTCTCAACTACGTGTCCGAAGACCGAGTATCACAAATCGCTCGAGGCAGGGCTGGCGTCTGGAACCTTGGCAATCGCGCGGGTGATCCTGCCTGCGCCAAGTCGTATGCGTGCTTACCCGTTGCGATCCCGTCCTGTGGCGACACTGGCCTCTATACTAGCGAAGTGTCCAGTGAGCGATTCGAACTTGAGGAACTGATTGCGCACCTATCCGACGATCAGATTCCGGGGGTGCTCGCGGATTTGCGGCGCCGTGTGGTGCCGCTGAACCAGGATCGGACCTGGCCGCCGGAGTTTTTCGGCGTGCTCGCGTCGGCGGCGAACGGGCGCACGGACAACGCCAGGCGAGTCGATGAGGTGCTGGCCGAGGGCTTCGGTAGTCCTCGCTCGTGATTCTGTGTAACAGCGGCCCCCTGATCGCGGCATCCATTCGCGATAACGACGACCACCGGCTATGCGTTGACCTGTTCTCGGCCCTGCATCTCAATGGCGAGAGATTGCTTGTGCCGCCTACGGTGATCGCTGAAGTTGGCTACATGCTTGAACGCCTCGGCAGTCCGGCACATGAAGCGGCGTTTCTCCGGTCTGTCGCCGCCAGCGACTTCGAGCCGATCGATCTCACCGCGGCTGACTATGCCCGAATGTCGGAGTTGGTCGAGCATTACGACGATCTACCCCTCGGCACTTTCGGATCGTGCGCCCGCGCCACACTGACGCGTTTGTTCTCTTCCCCGACTCTCGCTGACCCATCCTGCATTGGCCACCTGACGACTGCAGCTTCGGCAAGCCACCTTGGCTGTCTTCTGTCGCGGCGGGTGCGTCCTCTGTCGCACCGCACCCGCAAACCGCATTCTGAGCCGAGCTTGAGCCGATACCAGGAAGGCACAATCAGCCTGTGTCCTAGGACCGAACGTCACAGACCGCACTGACCAGGGTTTGAGGCTGGAGCCGTGGGCACCCGACGAGTGACTCAGGCCGACTACTGACCATGGCGCCCCGTTCGTTGTACACTCAGAGCATGGCAGGCAAGCCGGAGGCGGTGTACGAGCTTGGTATGGAGCTCGACGTCGACGAGCGCGCGGTCGTCGCGCATAAACTGCTCGCGAGCGTCCACGGCGAGGCAAGCGACGGGGACCAAGTTGACGTGGACGCCGCGTGGAAGGACGAGATTCGACGTCGCATCGACGAGGTCGAGCGCGGCGAGGTCCAGTTGGTCAGCGGTGAGGAGTCACAGGCGCGAGTGCGTGCGCTGCTCACCGAGCTCCACCAGTGACGCTCGGCTACAGCGAGCACCCAGAAGCGACCAACGAACTACTGGAAGCGGTACGCCGCTACCAGGAAGTCGGTGTCGGTCTCGGCGACGACTTCAACGTCGCTGTCGTTGCCGCGATCCTTGACATCGTGCAATCGCCGTCCTCCTGGCCGAAGGTCGCGTACTGGGGAGACGCACCAGAGGTCCGCCGCAGGAGCGTGCGCGGATTCCCCCACCGCGTTCTGTATTACCTCCATGACCGTGAAGTGGTCATCGTCGCCTATGCGCACGAGCGGCGCCGGCCCGGCTACTGGATGCACCGCCTCGACGGTTAGCGCGGAGCGAGGACTCCTCGCCGGCCACGAACTCACCGTTCCTTGACGTAAGTTTCCGTCGCGATAGCGCGGGGCCAAGGAACCTTCCCCATGTTCAGTGTCCGAGGGGGGACTTGAACCCCCATTCCCCGTAAAGGGAACTAGCACCTCAAGCTAGCGCGTCTGCCAATTCCGCCACTCGGACGTGGTGCAGCGAGCTGCTGCGGCCACAAGCATACCTGCCCTCATCGATGCTGATCGACCGGCTCCCACCGTCGTGGTGCAAGATTGCGTCATGCCATGGGAACCACTGCCCGAAGCCGAGGCCGACGTCGTCGAATTGACCCAAGGCCTCATCCGCATCGACTCGAGCAACTACGGCGATAGCCCGTTGACCATAGGCGAGGCGGAAGCTGCGGACTATTGCGCGGCCATGCTGCGCGAGGCCGGTTGGGCCCCTGAGGTGTTCACGACCAGTAGCTCGTCTCGAGCGGGCGTCTACCTTCGGGTGCCGGGCACCGACCCCACTGCGCCCGCGCTGTTGCTCCACGGCCACATCGACGT
>CAMCSO010000104.1 GCA_945877545.1 Bifidobacterium breve
GTGTCCGATGCCGTCGGTGAATGCCATGCTCATTGGGCGCATCTGATTGCTGAAGTTCTCTGCGGTGTATGTGTAGAACGTCGGGACGACGAGGCCGATCGTGAAGGCGGCGACGAATCCGAAGATCGCGACCGAGGCGTGCGTGCCGACGAGGCCGATAGCGGTAAGGGATAGCGCCCAGACGAGAAGGGCGAGGAGGAGGATTCGCTTGCGTTCGAAGCGGTCAGAGATAACAAACGCACCGACGGCGCCGAAGATGAGGCCGAGGTTGGCAACCGCGATGAACGCGAGCGAACTCGCGAGTCCGAATCCGTTCTCGGTGAGGATGGTCGGAGCGGCGACGAGCCAGCCGTAGTTGCCGAAGTAGTAAAAGATCCACGCGATGGCGAGCACTGCGAGCAGCGCCCATCGCCGCTTGCCCGTCGACGCCGAGTCGGGTCGATCGTTCGGCACCGCATCAGCGAGCGGGGGCAGTTCGCCGACTTTGGCCCGTACCCGGGCCTCCGCCTGATCGACGAGTGCTGAGAGTTCCTGCTCCTGCCCGTGATCGGCGAGGGATCGTGGCGAGGGCGGCATGTGACGGCGCGTGAGGACGAGAACGATTGCTCCGAGTGCACCGAAGGCGAACAGGACGCGCCAGCTCCAGGTGAACTGGGGAAGGAGGATGGCGGCGAGAATCGGCACGATGGCGATGCCGACGTATCCGCAGACGGTGGTGAATCCGGTGATTTTGCCCCGCATACGCGCTGGGCAGATCTCCGATATGTAGGTGACGGCGACCGCGATATCCGCGCCGGTGCCGATGCCCGTGATGAATCGCGCGAAGATGAGCCAGCCGAGTCCAGGAGCGCAGGCGCTGAGGATCATGCCGATGCTGAAGACCCACAGTGCGGTTCTGAGCGTGAAGACCCGGCCCTTGCGCGTGGCGAGGGTCGCGCCTAGGAACTCGCCGACGACCAGACCGATGAGGCTGACGGTCACGGCCCACGCTGCTGCAGACGCGCTCACGTCGAAGTCGGTGATGATGACCGGCAGGGCTGCGCCGATGACCACGATGTCGAAGAAGGCGAAGAAGAACGAGCCACCGAGGTTTGCGAGCAGTCCATTCGTCCAGGGCCAGCGGGGTAGGCGGTCCAGGCGTGCGAGATCGGTGGCGATCGTGGTTGACATATCGGCAACCTAGCAGTGCATCCAGCGTCGGGTTCCGAAACTTGCGTTCTGTGACAACCTGTTCCGCGGCCACGACTATTCGGGGCCGACCGTTCATGAGTTGGATTGCGGGCTAGGTCCAGTTCAAGAGGGTGACAGCGACGCCGAGACCAGCGCAGGCGGCGAGTACCTTCACGGTCCCGATCCTGAACTTGAATACCAGGATGCCTGCGACAACGGAGACGATGACTGACGCGAGGTTGATGCTGCTGAGAGTCGGTACGGGCAGTGTGAGAGGTCCGATCGCCCTATCGCTGACAGTGTCAAAGGCGGTGTGAAGTGCGAACCAGAGTGCAAGGCTGAGGACGACTCCGGCGACCGATGCACCGACAGCGGTGAGGGCATGGCTGATCGAGGTGTTGTGCCGGAGACGTTCGACATAGGGGGCGCCCAGGAAGATGAACATGAAGCACGGAACGAAGGTCACCCAGACCGTGAGGACGGCGCCGAGGAAACCGGCGACGAGGGGTGGAAGGTCCCCGGGTGAGTTGTACGCCGCTAGGAACCCGACGAACTGCACGACCATGATGAGTGGTCCGGGCGTGGTTTCTGCAAGGCCGAGTCCGGTAATCATGTCCGCAGGGGTGATCCACCCGTAGCGGTTGACCGCCTCCTGGGTGATGTACCCAAGGACGGCGTAGGCACCTCCGAAGGTGACGAGGGCGCTCTTGGAGAACAGGATCGCCTCCTGAGCGAAGACGTTCTCGGCGCCCAGGACGATAACGATGGCGGCGACCGGCAGCAGCCAGATAGCGGCGCAAACGAGGGCGGCGCGGATGGCTGAGCGAGTGGCGCCGGCGGTGATGGCCTCATCGTCTGAGAGGAGCGCCGGCCGCCCGTCAGTCGAACCACCTCCACCGTGGCTCCCGAGCGGGAACCATGTGGGCTTCTGGCGGCCGATGAGCCAACCGGCGAGTGCCGCTGCAACAACGATGTAGGGGAAGGGGACTCTGCCGAATGCGATGGCAACGAACGACACCGCGGCCGTCACTTGAAGCGCTCGGCTCCGCAGGGTGCGCTTACCGATGCGGATGACAGCCTCGATAACGATGGCGACGACGGCTGCCTGCAGCCCGAACAGCAACCCCTCGACCCAGGTGACGTCTCCGAAGAGGGCGTAGGCGGCGGCGAGGATGAGCATCGCAATAAACCCGGGGATGACGAACAGGCTCCCGGCGATGACACCGCCACGAGTGCCGTACATGAGCCAACCGATGTAGGTGGCTAGCTGTTGGGCCTCGGGTCCGGGCAGGATCATGCAGTAGTTCAGCGCGTTGAGGAAACGATGCTCACTGATCCAGCCGCGTCGCTCGACAAACTCGCGGTGCATCACCGAGATCTGCCCGGCCGGACCGCCGAAACTATTGATGCCGACGTAGGCCCACACCCGGGTTGCCTCGCGCAGTGACACCCCATGTCCGGGCAGGTTTGCGGGGCTACTCACGCGCCGGGCCCCCGCCGTACGTCATGAATCCACGCTATCGCTCGCACACCTCGCCTGGCTGACTCGCCCGCGAAGACGCCCTCGTCGAGACGGAGACTGTCACGCTGAGACTCACTCGGATTGGTCGTCGAGGCTCTCGAACCGAAAGCCGCAGAATTTACACACGTGAGCTCGTTGCTGTACCTTCTCGGCGCAGTCAGGGCAGACCCGCTTGGGCTGTCTCATCCGTGAGATGCGCGCGATGATGGCGTGTGACTGAACGCCGCCCCCGGCTCCGTCGAGTGTGTGTTGGCAATACGACGAGAGTTGACGAGCGTCACTCGCTATCCGCTTGTTGGGATTCTCGCGGAGTACTTCGCAGATGGCCATGATGGCGCGAAGTGCCTCCGCGTCACCTTCACGCAGCGAGGTATCGGCGGCTCGCCAGGCCGCGCTGAGTGCCCGGCGCGGGTGGCCGTGGGCCACATAATCCGTTGCCGTACGAACCTCGTCTGACGCACTCATGTGACGAGCGGGGCCCCTCTTATCGATCTGATCCCCCGGCGCCAATTGGCTTTGCGCACTGAGGACCACTGTTGGGATTGTGAGCCTAATGGGCGCCTAAGTCCGTGAGCCTCATGGTGAAGGAGTCGCCGCCGTCGAGCGATTCAAGGACGGTGTCACCTACGAGGGCGGCGACGGTGGTTCCGGTGGCCGCGAGAGCTGTGGGCTGCGACGCCACGGACCCCAGTGGCTGCCAAGTGACGCCATTGTCGGTTGACGCAAAGATCCGACCGTCTAGCCCTGCGCCGTACAGGGCGTCGCCGCTCCATGCGAGGAGGGCGAGCAGTGGCGCGGATGCCAGTGGCTGGAAGCTGGCACCGGCGTCGATACTTCGGACGGGTCCGTTCTCGGTCGTGCCGACGATGATGGCCGCGTCGGAGGGATTGACGGCGAGGTCGTAAAGGCCGGGAACTCCGAGGTCGGTCCAAGTGGTGCCGCCGTCGTCCGAACGCAGGAGTCGCCCGTCGTGCGCATTCAGGCCGACGACGACCGCGCGAGATGCCGCGAGGCGGTGGAAGTCAATCTCCCCACCGAGTGACAGCTCGCTCCAGGTACGGCCTTGGTCGGTGGACTGCAGGAGTCCGAGGGCAGCGGGTGCCTCCATCCCCATGCCGGGGTGTCCCGAGGCCAACCAGTGGTCGCCGGCGTTGGTGAGTCCCATGACGTCGAATGGATCGGCGGACACCTGAACGGGCGGCGAACCGGGAACCTGTCCCCACAGACCCTCGTGGGTGCCCATCAGGAGCTGGAGTCCGTCGTAGCCGAGGTTGTGGATGTGACCAGTCACCTCAGCTCCGCTGATCGACTGCGCCGGCGCCGGTGATCCACCTGAGGGCGCTGCTATCACTGGGGACGGGGATGGTCCCTCCGCAACGTCCGCGCTGGTCCCACAGGCAGCGAGCGTGAGTGCGGCGGCGAGGCCCATGACGTGAGCAATCTGCATTAACTGGTTCACATCACAACTATGCACTAATCGGCGCCAGCGGAGACGCTGAGGCTTCCGCGCCCCCCGGATCCGGCGGCACCTTCAGTGAATGCAATGGTGGCTCCATGAGCAACGTGACTCGAGCTGCAACGGTAGGTGTGATCCTTTTATCGGCGCTTCTGCCAATGGCGCCCTCCGCGGTGGCTGCGAACGGTGATGGGTGGGTCTCGCAGGTGGGAACCTACGACTATCTGGTGAAGCCTGACTATGACGGCCTTGCTCCTGTCGGTCCCGCGACTGCCGGCATGACACTGGGCCTCGGAACATTCGATCACCTCAACGGTGAACTCGTGATGATCGGAGGCGTCGTGTACCGGGTTGGGACCGATGGAGTTCCCGCGGTCGCATCACCGGCTGCCACCACGCCCTTCCTCCAGACTGTTCGCTTCGATCCTGATCGATCCGCACCTGTGCCGCCGGGAACCCTCTGCTCGGGGCTGCCCGCCCTCGTTGACGAACTCGCGGGGAGCGGAGATGGCATGGTCGCGGTTCGGGTGAGGGGGACGTTCACGAACCTCGTCACCCGGAGTGTGCCCGCCCAGACGGAGCCGTACCCCACCCTTGCGACCGTTGTGGCAACCCAGACCCTGTTCAACCTCGGCTCAAGGCGCGCCGTGCTCGTGGGATTCCGAACGGGCCCAGATCTCGCAGGAACCGGCGCTCCCGGACTGCACCTGCATGGGATCACGGCTGACCGAACCGCCGGCGGCCACGTGATCTCGTGCGTTGCTGGCACAGACGTGCAATTGTCGATCCAGGTTGCCGATGGTGTGCGGGTTTCCAGTCAGCATGCACGTTAATGTCGCGAAATCGCCGAAACTGCTCGGTTTCACGACAGTAACGTGCAGGTTCGCGGTGGGCGCGCCACGAGGGCGGGGCGCAACGGATCGTCGGCACGAATGACGAGATCGGCCAGCGTTGTCGGATTGCGTTCGCTCTGGTAGCGCGCGAGGCCGGGGAGGGTCCATGCCTGGGCCTCGGGGGTTCGCCTCTTGAGTGCGGCAGCGGAGAGATGGACGTGGACCGCAAGGTCGAACGGCAGACCGCGGCCGAGTAGCACTGAGCCGGCCACGACGACTACCCCGTCGGGCGGCAGGTCGATGTGCGCCTGGCGTAGTGAACGGTCGGTGCCGGGGTCGCGGAGCGCCGGTAACACTCGGCCCGTCAGCAGGGCTGGGTCGAGCACCTCGCGGCGCAGCGCCCCATCGTCGAGCCAGTGATCGAGCCACGCGTCCGCGTCGTGGCGTCCGTCCTCGAATCGAAGGCTGGCTTGACGCCAGAAGTGATCTGCGCGAATCAGCACTCCACGTCGAGGAGCGAGTGCCTCGACGACCTCGGCGCCGAGTCTTTCGGGCTCCGAGGCGGGAGCACCGTCGAGCGCAACCCGAACTCGGCCGCGCGACGACTGGATCAGGTCGGCGATCGCTGCGACGACCCCGTCGGGGGTTGAGGGTTGAACGGGGGTCACGTGATCATCAGTCGATCATCTGGCCGAGTCAGGCGGTGGCGTCGGTCGCGATGGCCTCGTCATCTGAGGTGGCGTTGCGCGCCGAGGTTTTCTGGCGGACGAGTGCGACGCCGATCGTTGCGAGCCCGAATCCCGCGAGGGCCAGAGGCGAAAGGCGCTCTCCGAAGAGCAGATACGCCTCGAACAGGGTGACGGGCGGCACGAGGTAATACAGGCTCGAGACGCCTGTTGCGGTGCCGACGCGCAGTAGCCAGAACATGATGAGGACGGCCCCGATCGACAGGGCCACGATGAGCCACGCCATCGCCCCGATGAAGGCTGGGGTCCAGTCGATGGTGGTGTCCTCGGTGGCCAGCGCAAGGGCGCCGAGCACGACCGCCGCGGCGGTGTACTGCACAGCGGTGCCGGGCAGCATCGCGATTCCGGCGCCATGCCTCTTTTGGAGCAGGGTCGCGGCGGCGGCAGAGCACAACGCAATGAGCACCGCGATGACAGCGGCCGGTGGGTAGGCCCCGGGACTACCCTGATTGAGCAGCCCGGGAGTGATGACGAGCAATGCGCCGACAAGACCGAGGGCGACGCCGAGCCACTGCCGAGGGATGAGCCGCTCATTCAGAGTAGGTCCGGCGAGGATCGCGACCACCACCGGTTGCAGGCACACGACGAGCGCGGTGACACTCACCGGCAGCCCGACGCTGATCGCATAAAAAACCCCGCCGAGGTAGCCGGCATGAAGGAGGACGCCGATGACGGCGGATTGGCGATAGGCGTCGGTGCGCCGCGGCCAGGTGGATCGGACGACGGTGGCCATGACGGCGAGTGCGGCAGCGGCGATGACCATTCGCACGGCGAGCAGGGTGAAAGGCGGTGCGTAGGGGAGTCCGTATCGGGCGCCGACGAAACCGGTGCTCCACAGCAGCACGAACACGACCGGTGCTGCGGGTGCGACCCAATGTTTCACAGCGCGAGGCTATCGGGGGTGATCGTTCACGCGGGACGTCTCGGTTTGCCGGGGTTGCCTTGGAGGCGTCGGCCGCCCAGACTCGTGTTCATGCAGCAGGAGCCGTCTGAGGATTTCTCGCGAGTGCCCAGCGCCGAGCCCGATGCCGAACTCGACCCTCACTGGGTCGAGTTGCGCGGGCCGGTCACGATGCCGCCTTTCTACCTGCCCCCGGCGATGCCCGGCAGGCATTCTCGGCAGTTGAAGGCGCTCGCCATCGTGCTCATCGGCGTGTTCATTCTCGCCACTGCGGTGGGTGCCTGCCTCACATACGGGCCGAAGCTCGCCTGACTCCAAGCGCTTACAGGACGGTGACTGCCTCGTGATGCTCGAGGCGGGGGCTGCGGGGATTGCGTCCCGTCTCCGTATCGATGCCGGCCTTGTCGAACCCGCCCATTGGGCCGGCATCAAGGCCAGCCGCCCGCGCGGCGATGATGAATTAGCCGGCTGGTCGGTGAAGGCGTAGGCGGTGTGGGCATCGCGGAAGGGCAGGGCCGCGGTGCGGTCGTCGATCGCAAGGGCGGATGCCTCGGTGCTCGTGATCATGTGATGGTGTCCGGAGTGAACGGCAAGTGCAGGCCCGGATTGCCGCCACACGCCATAACCTTGGGCACACCTGAGGTGAAGGAGGCACCGTTGACCGCAGCCGCGACCGGGGGATCGCCTCCAGCCTTGAGCGTGATGGTTGTCGAGGACGAGCCACTGTTTCGAGACCTGCTCGTTAACGCCGTGCTCTCGCAGATGCCGGACGCAACGGTGACCGGAAGCTACCCGACGGCCGAGACGGCCCTCCGGGACCCAAGCCGGGTCGATGTCCTGCTCACCGACATTGACCTCGGCGACGGCTTGAGCGGCGTCGAGTTGGGCATCCAGATGAGGCGCAGATCGGCCGCCCGCGGTGTGGTGCTGCTGTCGAACCTGTCCAAGCCATCCCTTCTCGCCACGATCCCGCCCGATGTTCAGGGCGGGTGGTCGTACCTCCTGAAGAAAAACGTGTCCGACATCGACCAACTGGGCACTGCGCTCCGGGGCGCGGCTGCGGGGGAGATAACGATCGACGGCCGGCTTCTGGCCGGGGCTCGAATCGAAACGGACGGTCCGATGGGTCGACTCACCGACCGGCAATTGCGGGTGCTCTCGCTCGTCGCTACCGGATTGTCGAACCAGCGGATCGCTGATGAACTACATGTCGGGATGCGGACGATCGAGTCGTCAATGTCGTTGATCCTCGCCCAACTGGACCTCCACCCCGAGGACGGCATCAGTACCCGGGTGGCCGCAGTCCTCGCGTATCTCGACGCCTTCAGATCTGGCAGTGCGTGACGGGCCTCGCGAGGTCGGTGCTCGACCGCGACTGGTTCCTGCCCCTGCGGGAGTTGTTCTATCCGTGCGCGGCGATGATCGCCATGGCCAGCATCACGGGGCTCCTGTCGATGGCCCCGGCATCCGGCCGCCATTGGGGCCTCGAAGTCGTGCGGTTTGCCCTTGCGGGAGCACTCGCTGCTGTTCTTGCACTAGCAGTCCTCGCGGTGTGGCAGCGGGCATTCGGCGCCGGATCCCCCGGGCCGGTTGTCCGGCTCGTTACTGCGATGATGCTCGCCAGTGTGACGATGGTGAGCGTTCTTGCTCCTGCGGCCCCGAGCCCGGGCAACGCGGTCGGCTACCTGGCGGTCGCGTCCGTCCTTGTCATCGGTGGGGTGGTCGTCTGGCGATTGGGTAGCGACGTCATGCGCAACCTTGGGGCGGCAAGGCGCACTCGAGTCGAACTGGACGATGCCTATCAGGAGACGTTGCGCGTCAATGAGTTGCTGACAGCTGCCGGTCGTGAGTGGTTCGAAATCTACGGAGCCGTCGTCGTGAGGCACGTCTCGCTTCCGCTCCGCGATCTTCGTAAGCGAGCTCCCTCGCTCGGCAACGCGGAGATTGCCGACGCGATCGATCACTTGGTCGACGACATCACGCGCCCCCTAGCCCACATCCTCCATCCTGTTGCAACGCATGCAGGGATCGTTGCGTCGATCCAGCAATTGGAGCGGGGGCTGACCCCGGCCGCGGACGAGGACACTCGCGGCCTGGACGCCGCCGGCCTGCTCCTCGACGATGCCGTTCGACTGCAGGTGTACCGCTGGGTTCGAGGGCTGCGTCCGTCCTATCGAGGCGCGACGATCACGATCACCCATGATGCCGAATCGGTCGCGTTCGACGCTGGCTCGTTTGCCAGGGGAATCCAGCTGGATCCAGTTCAGCTGCTCGCCGGCCTGACGATCGATCCGGATGGGATCCTGCACGCGCCGCGCCGGGGCCATGACGTCGATGTGCAACGTGCCCCGGGCCTTCGGCCGGCGATCCGCACGTCCCGGTGGCGGCTTCTTGCGACAGCGCCGGTGGTGAGCCTGCGCCTCGTGGTGATCATTGCCTTTGTCGCCGTGCCAGCCCCGTGGTTCGCGACCAGCGCCGCGCTGGTCAACGTCACGCTGACCGGGAAGGGTCTCGTCGGGTCGGTCGCGGGCGCACTCGTCACCATCGTGGCGGCATGCCTCGTTGCTGCGCTGCCTTGGTCGCGGCGGGGCACCGGGGGTCCGTGGTGGACTGTTGCGGCGTGGTGCCTCATCGGCCTGG
>CAMCSO010000105.1 GCA_945877545.1 Bifidobacterium breve
TCGACCAGCCGAACCATCGACGGACGGCGAGGAAGGTCATGCGCGCCTCGTCCTCCCCAGACATCACCTCGACAGCGATGCCGGTCTCCTCCCGCAGCCTGCGCAGGACCTCCTCGCCATTGCCAGCCTCGCGAATCGCTGAGGTCGCAAAGGCCATCATTTCGGTTGCACCCATGTCCTCGGAGAGCCGCTGGCCATCCCTGATGAACCCAATGATGGCGTTCACCGCCTCATCATCAACGTCGCCCGAAGGGGTGAGATGCTCCGAAAGCCGCAGCGGGATCTTCATCTTCGAGGCTGGCGTCGGAGCCGCTCCGTAGTGAGCATCGACGAGCAGCAGGTGGACCGTGTTGGAACCGATGTCAAGAACTCCCATGCGCACGTGCCGACGTTACCGCCGAGGTATGTCAGCCGCTGCCCCTAGGCTGCCTTCATGCCCGAAGTACCGCTCGACTTCCCACGTCAGTGGGTTGAATTCGTCGATCCTGCCGACGAAAACCAGCTCATTCGCGCTGACCTGACTTGGCTCACCTCGCGCTGGACCTGCATCTTTGGCAATGGTTGCAAGGGCATCTACGCCGACCGGGCAGACGTAGGTTGCTGCGCGCTCGGCGCCCACTTCTCCGAAAAGGCCGATGAGAAGCGCGTCCGAGGATGGGTCAAAAAGCTCGACGCGAGCCTGTGGCAGCGCATCGAAACCGGGCGCAAGAGGGGCTGGGTCGAAGAGGAGGACGACGCGCGCAAGACCCGCGTCGTGGGCGATGCCTGCATCTTCCACAACGATCGCGATTTCGCCGGAGGCTACGGCTGCGCCCTCCATCATCTCGCGGCCCGCGAGGGCGTCTCCTTCGTCGAGACCAAGCCCGAGGTCTGCTGGCAACTGCCCGTGCGGCGCAGCTACGACAACGTCACCCATGAGGACGGCACCGATCGCCTCGTCGTCGTCCTCGGTGAGTACGACCGCCGCGGCTGGGGCGAGGGCGGCCACGACCTCGACTGGTACTGCAGCGGCAATACCGAGGCGCATGTCGGGACCGAGCCCGTCTACCGGTCATCGAAGGACGAGATCATCGCGCTGATCGGGGAGCCCGCCTACGCCGAGCTCGCCCGGATCTGCGATGCCCGCTCCGAGTTACTCCTCACCGTCGTCGACCGGTCCGCGCTTTCCCCCCACCCCGCAGACCCGGCCTAGGGCAGTCGATGGCCCGGATTGCACCAATCAAGGCGCCCTACCGCTGCAGCGACTGCGGCTGGACCTCAGCGAAATGGGCCGGACGCTGCGGCGAGTGCCAGGCGTGGGGCACAGTCAACGAGGCGGGGGCAGCGCGCTCGCGTGGCACCGCATCGGGCCGAGTCACAACGGCGGCGGTCCCGATCGGCGACGTCGACCTCTCAGCAGCCCAATCGCGGCCGACAGGGGTCAGCGAGTTCGACCGGGTCCTCGGTGGTGGCATCGTCCCTGGGGCCGTGCTCCTCCTCGCTGGGGAGCCCGGCGTCGGAAAGTCGACCCTCCTTCTCGATGTCGCGTCACGCTGGGCCGAGTCGGGCCACCGCACTCTCTACATCACCGGCGAGGAGTCCGCCGCGCAGGTGCGCCTGCGGGCCGAGCGCATCGGGGCCCTCGCCGCCGACCTCTACCTCGCCGCCGAGACCGACCTCGGTGCCGTGCTCGGCCATATCGATGCCGTTCAACCGACCCTGCTCGTCCTCGATTCTGTCCAGACCATCAGCAGCAGCGAGATCGACGGCTCCGCGGGCGGGGTCACTCAGGTGCGCGAGGTCGCCGCCTCGCTCATCGCCCGGTCCAAGGAACTCAGCATGGCGACCGTCATCGTCGGCCATGTCACGAAGGACGGCACGGTGGCCGGCCCACGCGCCCTCGAGCACCTGGTCGATGTCGTCCTGCACTTCGAGGGCGACCGCCATGCCTCCCTGCGGCTCGTCCGTGCCGTCAAGAACCGCTACGGACCCGCCGACGAGATCGGCTGCTTCGAACTCGTTGATGACGGCATCATCGGCCTCGCGGACCCAAGCGGTCTGTTCCTCGGCGATCGCCAGTCCCCTGCCCCCGGCACCTGCGTCACGGTCACTGTCGAGGGTCGCCGGCCGCTCGTCGCCGAGGTCCAGGCCCTCATCGCCCCGACAAACGCGCCACAACCGCGCCGGGTCACCAGTGGCCTAGATTCCGCCCGCATCGCCATGATGCTCGGAGTCCTTGAGCGCCGGGCCGGGCTCAAGCTCGCCTCGAATGACTGCTTCGTGGCGACCGTCGGTGGCGTGCGCCTAGCCGAGCCAGCAACGGACCTAGCGATCGCCCTAGCTGTCGCCGGCAGTGTGACCGAGCAGGCACTCCCGTCCGGCCTCGTCGCAATCGGCGAGATCAGCCTGTCCGGCGACGTCCGCCGAGTCACGGCGCTCAGCCGGCGACTGAGTGAGGCCGCTCGCCTAGGGTTTACCGACGCCATCGTCCCGGTGCGCGCTGATGGCGCCGAGTCGCATCAGGCCGAGTCGATCCGGGTCCACGAGGTCTCGTCGGTCAGCGAAGCCCTAGCAGTCGCCCGCCGCCTTGCCACCAATTAACCCACCCCCTGTCATTTCATCCAGTATCCGGCCCAAATGACCACAAATCTGGTCATTTGGGCGTCACGATGGTCATTTCATCCAGCACTCGGCCGACGGTCATGCGGTGGCCAATTCGCTCATCGGCCGTGCGCTCTTCGTCGTGCGCTACTCCGATGCTGTGAGCGAGAAGGGATCGCCGTCACTGTCGATAGCACCATTGCGACCGACCACGTCGTAGCGCCCGGGCTTGGCCTCGGCGCCCTCGCTCGGGCAGCCCTTCTGGCTGAGGCGACCGTTCCAAGTAATGGTTGAACTCACCTTCTCGCCCGGCTTCATCACGATGATCTTGGATGCATCGCTCGCGCTGCAGTCATCACTCGACCAGACGTGGTACCCGCCCGACGTGACCTCGAGTTCATTGGCCCTCGGTCCCACATCGCGATTGCAAGCAAGATCTCCGATGTTCGTGATCGTCAACTTCAGTTCGGGGGTTTCGCCAACGGTGTAGGTCGACTTGTCGCTTCGCGCCTTGACCTTTATCTCCGAATCCTGGCAGTCGACCGGGACCGCACCCGCCGCCGCCGTACCAGTTTCGGCCGCACCCGAACCAGTTTCGGATGCCGCTGGTGGATCAACGGTCGGAGCCGGCGATGATTCAGCGGTGGAGTAGGCGGATGGCTCGGCCGACGGGCTCGACGTCGGTGCCGGACTCGACTGTTCGGAGGAGCCTCGTGAGGTGAACACCCACCAGATCCCGAAGATCAATGTCCCCAAGGCAAGGAGTAGCGTGAGCCGCCTGATCCAGTAGACGAAGGACGGCTCGGGTCCAACGGGGACAAACAGAGCACTCACGGTCCCACGTTACTGTGCGAAGGCTCACAAACGTGCAACGCTAGACTCATCATGCGTCCCACTTTTCCTGACAACCGCTCAAACCTCATCGAGCCAGTACTTACCTGGTTTGATGACGCTCGCCGCCCGCTGCCCTGGCGGAGCGATGACACGACCCCCTGGGGCATCCTCGTGAGCGAGTTCATGTGCCAACAGACCCAGGTGGAACGGGTCATCCCGCGTTGGGAATTGTGGCTGGACCGATGGCCCTCCCCATCAGATCTCGCCCACGCTGAAGTCGCCGATGCCATTCGAATGTGGGAAAGACTCGGCTACCCGCGCCGCGCCAAGTGGCTCCATGAATCAGCGGTCATCATCCGAGATGAGCACCAAGGGATGGTGCCAAAGTCGAGCGAGCAGTTGCGCGCACTTCCCGGGGTTGGCGAATACACTGCCGCGGCCGTACAGGCCTTCGCATTCGGGCTACCTGCAGTGGTCCTCGACACGAATGTTCGACGGGTCATCGCCCGGACGCTTAATGGCGAGGCTCAGCCCCGCGCCCACATCACGAATGCCGAACGTGCACAGGCCGCCACCCTCCTTGAACACGGCCGCCCCGCCGAATGGTCGGCGGCTGTCATGGAGTTCGGGGCACTCGTCTGCAAGGCAGCACTTCCGCGCTGCGATGAATGCCCGGTCGCCAACTTCTGCCGATGGCGGGCCGCAGGATTCCCTCCCCCGAAATTCCAGGCTCGACGGCAGGCCGCCTTCGCCGGGAGCGACCGGCAGGCGCGCGGTCGGATTATGTCGATTCTGCGATCAGCGCAAGATCCGGTCGCCACGAGTGCGATCGAGTCGGCCTGGCATGACAACGATCAGGTGGCTCGTGCGCTCGTCGGACTGCTGAAGGATGCACTCATCGAGGAAACGGCGCTGGGGGACTACCAGTTGAGGGGCTCAAGGTGACGGGCCACTGATGCCCCTCCCCGGCGAGGCACCTAGCCGAGGCCGGCGCTGGTATCGCGGGGGAGAGCCTCACTGTCGGTCGATGCGACAACACTGCGCTCCCCGAGTGGCGACGCTAGTTGCACGTCGACCCACATGCGATCACCCGACGAGCCGGTCTCGGCGCAAGCGCCACTGCGGGCCGAGGTCCTCGTGGCTGAAATCCGCACGTAGGACGCGTCCTCTACGGTCGAGACGTCGACGGTGTCCTGACGACACAGTCCGCCGGGGGGCAGTGCGAGCGCCACCTGAACCACCTGCTCGGAGGTCGTCGGGCGAAAGGCCACCGGCTGCATGCCCTCGGAGACCAGCCCAAGCCCACGTAGCGGGCCCGCACTCGCAAACACCCCAGCGACGAACACCCCGATCCCGGCGAGCACGATAATTCCGCTCACCCACCACACCGAACGTGGAATCTGGCGCTTTGGACCGTCGAACTCCCGGAGTCCGGGTATCAGCGGTCCGTTCACCACAGTGAGGCCCCTTGTCGTGTCGGCTTTCAGCTCACAGTCTCAACCGGCGGCATATCAGGCAGCGTTGCCTTCGGTGTCGCGGTGAAGATGAACTCGCGCTCAGCTCCCTCGCCTGTGACGTCGATTACCACAATACTGCCCGGATGCAGATCTCCGAACAACATCTTCTCGCTCAGCGAGTCCTCGATGTCGCGCTGGATGACACGGCGCAGCGGCCGAGCACCTAGTGAGGGGTCGTACCCGCGCTCAGAGAGGAGCGTCTTCGCCGATGCCGTGAGCTCAAGGGCCATATCCCTCTCCTCGAGGCGCTTCTCGAGGCCAGCGATCATGAGATCGACGATCTGGAAGATCTCGGCCTCGCTCAGCTGGTGGAAGACGATGACATCGTCGATGCGGTTCAAGAACTCGGGCCGGAAGTGCTGCTTGAGTTCCTGCTGCACCTTGGCCTTCATCTGCTCGTAGGCGGTCTCACCGTCGTTCTCGGGGGCGAAGCCGAGCATGACGCCCTTGGATGCGTCACGACTGCCGAGATTCGTCGTCATGATGATGACCGTGTTCTTGAAGTCCACAACCCGGCCCTGAGCGTCGGTGAGGCGACCCTCCTCGAGCACCTGAAGCAGCGAGTTGAAGATATCGGGGTGCGCCTTCTCGACCTCGTCGAACAGCACGACCGAGAACGGCTTGCGGCGCACCTTCTCGGTCAGCTGGCCGCCCTCCTCATAGCCGACATAGCCGGGGGGCGAGCCAAATAGACGCGATGCTGTGTGGCGCTCTGAGTACTCGCTCATGTCGAGTGCGATGAGCGCGTTCTCGTCGCCGAAGAGGAATTCAGCAAGGGTCTTGCTCAGCTCGGTCTTCCCGACACCGGAGGGACCGGCGAAGATGAATGATCCGGACGGACGCTTTGGATCCTTCAGCCCGGCACGTGTACGCCTGATGGACTTGGAGAGCGCCTTGACAGCCTGCTCTTGACCGATGACCCTGCGGTGCAGTTCGTCCTCCATGCGCAGCAGCCGAGCAATGTCATCCTCGGTGAGGTCGGTGACGGGGATGCCGGTCATGAGCGCAAGCACCTCGCCAATGAGGTGGGCGTCGACCTCAGCCACGACATCGAGGTCGCCGGCCTTCCACTCCCGCTCCCGCTGTGCCTTCTCGGCGAGCAGTTGCTTCTCGGTGTCACGAAGCGCTGCGGCCTTCTCGAAGTCCTGCGCATCGATCGCCGACTCCTTGTCCTTGCGCGCAGCGGCGATGCGGTCATCGAACTCGCGCAGGTCCGGCGGGGCGGTCATTCGGCGGATCCGCAGGCGTGATCCCGCCTCGTCGATCAGGTCGATCGCCTTGTCTGGCAGGTGACGGTCGGAGATGTACCGATCGGACAGGCGTGCTGCCGCCTCGAGTGCGTCATCGGTGATCGACACCCGGTGGTGCGACTCGTAGCGATCGCGAAGGCCCTTGAGGATCTCGACCGTATGCGGGACGTCAGGCGCCTCGACCTTGACCGGGGCGAAACGGCGCTCAAGTGCCGCGTCCTTCTCGATGTGCTTGCGGTACTCGTCTAGCGTGGTGGCTCCGATCGTCTGGAGCTCTCCTCGCGCGAGCATCGGCTTGAGGATGCTCGCGGCATCGATTGCGCCCTCCGCCGCCCCGGCCCCGACGAGCGTGTGGAGCTCGTCGATGAACAGAACGATGTCGCCGCGGGTGCGAATCTCCTTGAGGACCTTCTTCAGCCGCTCCTCAAAGTCACCGCGGTACCGACTGCCCGCGACCAGCGCACCAAGGTCGAGTGTGTAGACCTGCTTGTCCTTCAAGGTCTCTGGGACGTCGCCCGACACGATGTTCTGAGCAAGGCCCTCGACGATGGCGGTCTTGCCGACGCCTGGCTCACCGATGAGAACGGGGTTGTTCTTCGTGCGTCGGGAGAGCACCTGCATGACCCGCTCGATTTCCTTCTCGCGACCGATCACTGGGTCGAGCTTGCCATCTCGAGCCGCTGCGGTGAGGTTTCGTCCGAACTGGTCGAGGACGAGGGATGTGGAAGGAGTGCCCTCGGCTGGGCCACCGGCCGTGACCGGTTCCTTCCCCTGATAGCCGCTGAGCAGCTGGATCACCTGCTGGCGGACCCGATTGAGATCGGCACCGAGCTTCACGAGCACCTGTGCTGCGACGCCTTCGCCCTCGCGGATGAGGCCGAGCAGGATGTGCTCGGTGCCGATGTAGTTGTGGCCTAGTTGCAGAGCCTCCCGTAGCGAGAGTTCGAGAACCTTCTTTGCACGCGGGGTGAATGGGATGTGTCCGCTGGGCGCCTGCTGGCCCTGGCCGATGATCTCCTCAACCTGCTGACGGACCGCCTCAAGGGAGATGCCCAGGCTCTCAAGTGCCTTCGCAGCGACTCCCTCACCCTCGTGGATGAGGCCGAGCAGGATGTGCTCAGTGCCGATGTAGTTGTGGTTGAGCATCCGGGCTTCCTCTTGCGCAAGGACAACCACTCGCCGGGCCCGATCAGTGAACCGCTCGAACATTCCGTGCTCCTCTTCCGCTGCTCGATCGGGTTCGCACCCGCCGCTGCAACAATGGTAACCGCGCTTGGCCTCTTCACCACTCCAACAGCGAGTTGGCTGAGATGCTTTCCCACGGCTGTACGCCAACCGCGAACACGAATGCCCGGGAAACACTTGGGAAACGTCCGCAGGAAACAATGATCGCATGTCCGAGGGGTTCGCTATGAGTGCCGACGGTGATCCAGACCCTCGACTTCGCACCCAGATTCGCGAGCTCGGGTCTCTGCTCGGCCAGACTCTCGTTCGCCAAGAGGGGCCGGCCCTCCTTGAACTTGTCGAGGAGATACGGCACGAGGTGCGGACTGATCCCTCGCGGGCAGCGGCGCGTCTTGCGTCGATCGATCTCGCGACGGCAACACTGCTCGCCCGGGCCTTCTCGATTTACTTTGATCTCGCGAACATCGCCGAACAGGTCGAACGCTCCCGCGATGTCCTCGCGCGGCGCGCATCGACCGGTGGCCCGTTGCATCAGGTGGCCAAAGCCGCCCGCATCCGGGGCATTGACGTCGAGGCCGTCCGCCACCTCAGCGTCACGATGTCAGTGCGCCCCGTGTTCACCGCCCACCCCACCGAAGCGGCGCGCCGGTCGGTGCTCATGAAGCTGCGCAGAATTGCCGATCTCCTCCTTGACACCTCGCTCGACCCCGCGCAGCAGCAGGCCCGACTCGCCGAGTTCGTCGAGCTTCTCTGGCAGACCGATGAGCTTCGGCTCCAGCAACCCCATGTGCTCGACGAGGCTCGAAACGCTCTCTACTACATCGACGACCTCACCCGGGGACCACTCCTCGATGTTCTCGAACGCCTCGCCTCCGCCTTCGCTGAGCTCGGCGTGGACCTGCCACCCCAGGCCAGGCCGCTCAGCTTCGGCTCCTGGATCGGCGGTGATCGCGACGGAAATCCCTTCGTCACCCCGGAGGTGACAGCTGACGTCCTCGCGTTCCAGCGTGAGCACGCCATCGCCGACCTCATGCCGCTCGTGAACCAGCTTGTCGAGGACCTGTCGATCTCCGAGCGCATCTGCCCCTCGAGCGATGAGTTGCGTGCATCCGTCGCGGCCGACCTCCAGCAACTGCCCGACCTAGAGCCTCGCTACCTGCGCATCAATGCCGAGGAGCCCGTCCGACTCAAACTCACCATCGTTCGTAAACGTCTCCAACTCACCCGGGATCGGGCAGCCAAGGGCGGACCGCACCAGCCCGGACGCGACTACGCGAAGACCCAGGAGCTCCTCGATGATCTCCTCCTCGTGAGGGGCGACCTCCTTGCCAGCCGGGGCGAGCTCGCCGCTCTCGGGGTGCTCGACCGGGCAATTCGCGTGATCGCAGCAATCGGCCTGCCGCTGGCAACCCTCGATATCCGCGAGCACGCCGACAAGTACCACCACGCCCTCGGCCAGCTCTTCGATCGTCTCGGCACCGTTGCCAGTGGCTACGAGCAGCTGACCAGGGCCGAGCGCCTCAACGTCATTCAGGGCGAGCTCGCGAGCCTTCGCCCGCTCGCACCGACCCCCCCGCCGCTCGACGCCGACGGCCTTTCGACCTACCGCACCTTCGTCGCAGTGCGTGAAGCCCTCGACCGGTACGGCCCCAGGGTGATTGAGTCATGCATCGTCTCGATGACCCGCGGCGCCGAAGATGTCCTCGCCGCGGTGGTCCTCGCCCGCGAGGCAGGGCTGGTCGACACGGGCAACGCCACGTCGCGCGTGGGTTTCGTCCCGCTCCTTGAGACAGTAGACGAACTACGGGCGGCCGGCGAGATCGTCGATGAGCTGCTTGGCACGCCTCTCTACCGGTCGC
>CAMCSO010000106.1 GCA_945877545.1 Bifidobacterium breve
CGCCAGTAGTCGCGAAGCGAGATCCATAATGACCAGACAAGGCCCGCAAACAGAACGCCGGCGGCAATGACCTCAAAGGTCTGCGCGACGACGAGCATCACCTGGGTGTACGTCTCTTCGTTCATGTGTGATGTCTACACCACACATGAACGTCTGATTGGCTGCAGATCCAGGTCATGTCGCTCGGTCGCCGACCAGACAGGCGCGCGCGAGGTCCACAGCCACTCGGGAGTAGGAGTGGTCGCTGCCATCCGTGGGAGAAGAGCCGCCGAGCACGAGGTTGCGGAGGAGACTTTGCGTGTGCTCGTCAGCCCACATGGCGTCATGTTCCCGGACGAGTCGGTCTGCGTGGGTACGCCAGCCGACACTGTTGAGAGCCTCGGCTATCCGGGCATAGGGGTCCTTCGCCCCCGACAGCGACGACGCCACGTGCAAGAGGAGAAGGAGACCCGCGTGACCCGCAAAGGTGCCGGCCTTGCCCGCCGGGAGTCGCTCGATGAGGTGCCGCCACAGCGCCTCCGGGTCGGACATGGCCTTGGTACCAGCCTTCGTGAGGTCGAGTCGACCCTTCGCCTTTCGCAGGAGTCCAACGGACTGCAATCCCTCTCGGAAGTAGAGCACCGGAATCGTCTGACTTTCGCGATTGCGCTCGCCGTACCACCACGAGGCTGCCGGTATCTGGCTGGCTGCCGCGAGGACGTCGACTGGTCGCAGGTAGCCCGCCGAGGTGAGCGTCAGTCCCTTTGACCCAACGTGTTGCAGAAACCACATGATTGGGCGGAGCGCCTGCTCCCGCTCATCTGCTGAGGTGAGCGGCTCTTGGGTGAGCGATTGGGCCCGCGCCTGCGCATCGACTCGGGCCTTTCCAGTCAGTCGCGCAATGAGGATCGTGAGATCGGGTCGCAGTTCCGGGCCAGCCTCGCCCGAGGAGAACTCCGACAGGTTGTCATTGACTTCGTCGACGTCGAACTCGGCCGGGTCCGGCAGGATTTCGGCGAGGTCCTCGCCCGAGCGAATGCCCCCGCAGTCCTCCGGCGGAGCGGCTCGGCGGCCGTCGACACACGTGGCCGCGGGCGCGCCAGTGGCGAGCGGCAGGATCTCCTCGAGGAATATCTTGATGTCCCAGCAATCGCCGTAGTCGTAGACGTAGTGGAGCACGTCACCGGACGTCGCCAGTGTTTCATCGAGGCGCACCTCGTCTGACGTCACGATCTTTGCAGTCGAATCGTTGTCATCACCTGGGCCGAGGAAGCACTCGGACTTCCAGTCGAATGGGTCGCCACCGATCGAGAAGCGATAAAGGTGGTAGTCCATCCACTCGAAGGATGCCTGAATCACCTGATGCACGATGTCCAACGTGAGATCGGAGCGCATGTCGATGCGGCGCCAGATCGGCGGCTTGGCGCCCTTCAGATCCATGCGCACGCGCATAATCACTGGGCTGTCGCGTCTGGGCTGACGAAGGCTCGTGCGGCGCTCGGAGCCTGCTTGTGCGGCTGCGCGCGCCATCGCACGGTCGATCGCAGGGGTGAGGCCAGTGATGTCGTCGAAGGACATGCTCGCGATCATGTCCTTGAACTGGCGCATCAAATCGTCAGTACTGCCACCGCGTTGCTCAGCCATTCGCGAAGACCTCCATGGTCGTGGTGAGGTCGCACCGTCGGACGGGCATGTCGTCGTAGAGGTCCCACTGGTGCACGTCCATGACGAGATGTGCCCGATCATCGATTCTCGACATCCGAGAATTCTTGCAGAAATTCTGTCCACATCCGTTGGGCATCGTGGACTTGCCCCTCGCACTGCTCCCTTCCCTACCCGGTCAGCGGATTCACCCAACGAACATTCGGGAATCGGGCGAAATCTGTGTCGGCCGAATGGACGATCCCGCCGTACTCGACAGCCAGCGCGGCAAGGTGAGCGTCATTCACGAGGTCTCCGCCGACCCCCGTCGGAACGAGGAGTGAACGCAGTGCACTCGGGTGGCGGGCCGTCGGTTGCAGCACCTGCACATGCGGTGCTGTGAGCCACCGTTCAACCTCGTCGAGCAGTTCGCCGACCGCGACAGGGCGCTTCATGATGCGCGCCGACGACATCACCCGGACGTAAGCGACTAGGACAAGCCAGCTCAGCCCCACCGACTCATCGCCATTGAGTGCTGCGGTCCACCACTCCCGAGCGCGTTCATGGAACAGCGACCCGCTGTCGGATGCGTAGATGATGAGATTCGCATCGGGGACAATCATTGGCCCTGCGCTCCTGGGTCCAATCGGCGCGTCAATACCTCGAAGTGCTCATCGTCCATCTCGGCGACGAGGTCTAGAGCTTTCGTCATGTCTATGCCCTCGCGCAGCCCTGCGTCGAAGGTGCGGATGACCATGGGGCTGCGAGGCGGTTCGGATTCGGAGGCGAGGCCCCTGCGCAGACACGCATTGACGACGTCCTTAAATGGCAGAGACATTCTTCGAGCCTTCTCCTGCAGCGCCATGGCGAGATCATCGTCCAATGTCAGTGTCGTCCGCATGAGCGCAGTCTAGCCTGTGGACACCAAGTCATCATCCTTCAAGCATCGTGATGCTTCCTCGGCGTGCGCGCCGCCTGCGGGCCAAATGAACGAATGCGACCCCGATTGACCGATATTCATTCATCTGACCCGGATTCTGGGCCAGATGAAATGGGGAGGGGGCTTGGGTTGGTTGGTTGGGTTTTGCGCTGTCTTCGTTTGCGCAGGGCTGCCCTTGCTGTTCCGGCTACCGCGATGGCGACGCCCGCCCCTGCGATGAACAGGACCACCGCGATCCCTGCCGCGATCCATGGATTGAAGATCGCCGTGATGACGACCCCGACGATCGCGGCGTCCTCCGCAACCGAGACCACCACATTGCTCGCAGGCTCGGGTGAGGTGTTCACCGCCAGTCGCGTTGTTGCCTTCGCGACGTGGGTGATCAGGGCGACGACGCCGCCGCCCGCAGCGATCACCGCACTCGGCAGGTCCACGCTCGGCGCGGCGATGAGCAATGCGACGACCCCACCGGCGATTGGCCGAATCGCCGTGTTGAAGACGTCCCATGCGGAGTCCAACCACATGATCTTGTCGGCGATGGCGTCAATGACGACGAGGACACCGAAGACGAGGAGGACGTCAACACGTTCGAACGCGACAGGGACGTTGAAATCGGCGACCCGCCCGAGGATACCCATGAGAAATACGAGCAGGTAAGGATTGATACCGCTGGCCCATGCGGCCGTGAATGCCAGAGGGATTGCCGCTTCCACACTCCCATTGTTCCCGATCAGCCCGGTTTGGTCAGCCTGACGCCCCAAGCGGCCGGCGGAACAGGTCGATGACCACCTCTGACAACATGCCGACGGACTCATAGAGGGCCGTCGCGCCAGTCGAATTGTCGCTGTCGACAGTGAGGCACACCTGCTTACGGCCCCGCCTCGCCGCATCGGCGAATGCGCACTGCAGAAGCCATCGGCCGATACCGAGCCCCCGGGCATTCGGGGCCACCCCGAGGCTTCGCACATATGCGGCATTCACGCCATCGCGGGAGTGATCCTGCGTGATCTCAGCGACCGGCTCGCCGTCAAGCCAGGCTAGCCACCACAGGTCGGGCGCAGCGTCCTGACGGTCCTTATGCCAGGGCAGCCACTGCTCGTAGGGGCGCGCAACGGACCCGAAGTGCTCGTCAAAGGCCGACTCATGGATGGAGTGGAGCAGACGCCTGTCCCGCTCCCCTGCCGCAATCGACTTCGTTACGCCCAGCGGAGCCGTCGGCTCAATGACCGATGAACCTGCAAGGTCAATACCCATCTGCCAAAAGCGACGGACCTGGACGAAACCGCTCGACTCGAGCACCGCGCACGCGCCCACATCCTTCGCAAGCGCCCCGGCCTCCATCTGCCAACCGGGGCCACCCTCGCTCAACCGGCCACCAGCAGCGATGCCCATGGCGACGAGCGGCACGAGGACATCAGTCTCCAACCCCGGAAGGCAATAGGCGTCGGCAAACACCAACCGGGCTGCGGCGTCGCGCTCGATCACCACCACGCCGACAGGATTTCCGTCCTCATCCTCAACCAACCGGTGCTCATGCTGCGCGGCATCGGGGCTGGTGATCTGGAATCGCAGGCTCTCCCTGCTGCTCTCCACCCGGCCGATCATCGCGAAGTCCGACTCGCAAACCACCTCGTAGGCGCGGTCCACATCAGGTCCGTCGATCAAGCCATCAACCACCGTCAGCTCCATCGGCCGGCACGTCATCGGGGCCTTGATCAGCACGTCGTCCGCCGTCACCACTCGCCCTCCTCACTGTCCGCTCTACCGGGCTCACCCTAGGAGTGGTTCGCCACCGTTGGATGATGTACCCGTGAAGATGCCTAGATCTCTCCCGGTGCCATGAGCCGCTACGCCGTCCTCATCCTCCCCTCCGCTAACCGGGTCTACGCCGATGCCGCCGTCATCTTGACTCAGGCCGAGCTGTCCTCCTTCAATGATGCTGTTTTCGGCCAGCGCATCGGCACGATCGCTCCTGAGGTCATCGGTGGCGTCCCCTACGTCACTTTCGAGTGCGACAACCTCAGCGACCGAGACATCGCCCACCTGGCCAATCTCTCGTCGCTGTATGCCCTGTTCGCGATCGAGGGCGAGGTCCTACGTCCGATAACCGCGCGCCGCCTCGACCGGCTCGACGATGACCTCATCACCATCCAGAAGTACTCGGGCAAGACAAATGAACAGTTCACCAAACTCCTTCTAAACGTGACGTTCCTTGCCTCCGATTTCGCGGGAGCCATGCTCGACCGCAGTCTCACCGTGCTCGACCCGCTGTGCGGCAGGGGAACCACCCTCAACCAGGCGCTTATGTATGGCTGGGACGCATTCGGTATTGAGATCGATGAACGCGACGTCGATGCCTACGCAGTGTTCATCCAACGCTGGCTGAAGGAGAAGCGACTCAAGCACCGGGTCGAGTACGGGCCGGTGAGGCGCGACCGCCGCGTCGTCGCACACCGCCTGAACCTCGCGTTCGCGGCGAACAAGGAGGACTACAAGGCCGGGATCGTCCAACGGCTCGACGTCATATGCGCAGACACCTCCTCTCTCGCCGACTTCCTCCGACCCGCGTCCGTCGATCTCGTGGTGACGGACGCCCCCTACGGCGTCCAGCACGGGAGTCGCACGAGGGACCGGGAGCTCTCCCGCAGCCCACTTGACCTCATCGCCGAGAACGCACCCGCGTGGGCCCGGGTGTTGAGGCCCGGAGGTGCCATCGGCATCGCTTGGAATACCCACGTAACCAAGCGCGACGATGCCGCGTCGGTCCTTGAGTCCGCCGGGTTGAGCGTGGTCGAGCCAGCTTCGGAGCGCGAGTTCTGTCACCGCGTCGATCAGGCGATCCAACGCGACATCATTCTTGCCCGAAAGCCCCGCGTTTGATCGACAGAATCGGTCACCGTCCGACGTAGGATCAAATTGTTATGAAACTGCCGCGCCCTTTGCCCTCCCCCCGTCCAAATCGATGTGTCACCGCGCTGATCGCGGCAATGGGCCTCGCAGTCCTCGCACTCACCACCGGCATCGCCGCATCCCCACCCGCGAAGGCAGGCGCGCCGCCACTCGACCTCCCCTCACCCGGGACTTGCCCGGTTGATCCCCGATTCGAGAAGCATGACTTCCGGGCGATGTGGATCGCGAGCGTCGCGAACATCGACTGGCCCTCCCGTCCCGGCCTCTCCGCCGTGGCCCAGCAGGCCGAACTCCGCGCCTGGCTCGACCTCGCTGTCAAGAACAATTTCAACGCGATCGTGCTCCAGGTACGGCCTGCGGCCGACGCGATCTGGCCATCGACCTTCGAGCCCTGGTCCACCTGGCTCACCGGCAAGCAGGGCCAAGATCCTGGCTACGACCCACTACGCTTCGCCGTCGACGAGGCCCACAGCCGCAACCTCGACCTGCACGCTTGGTTCAACCCTTACCGGGTGAGCATGAACGTCAAGCTAGGCAACCTCGCGCCCAGCCACCCGGCACGCGCCCACCCGGATTGGATCGTGCGCAAGGACGGCAAGCTCTACTACAACCCGGGCATCCCGGATGTCCGCGAGTTCGTCACGAACGCGATCATGGATGCCGTGACCCGCTACGACATCGATGGCGTCCACTTCGACGACTACTTCTACCCCTACCCCGGATCCGGTAGGCCCTTTCGCGATGCCAAGGCCTTCGCAGCGTATGGCGGTGCCTACTCCTCGAAGGCCGACTGGCGTCGGGCGAACATCGATGCACTGATCAAGGGACTTCACGACCGCATCAACGCCGTCAAGCCCTGGGTGCAGTTCGGGGTATCGCCCTTCGCGGTCTGGCGCAATGACTCGACCCACGATCAGGGGTCCGAGACGAGAGCGGGCATCGAAACCTATGACGACCTCTACGCCGACACAAGGCTCTGGGTCCGCGAGGGCTGGATCGACTACATCGCCCCACAGATCTACTGGACCACAGGGTTCAAGATCGCCCGATACGGGACGATCGCCCGCTGGTGGGCGCGCGAGGTCGGCGCTGCGGCCACTCTCGGGCACAACGTGGGCCTCTACATCGGCGAGGCCACCTACCGAGCCGGCACGAAGGGTGATCGACAGTGGCGCAAGCGTCAAGAACTCAGCCGCCACCTCGCGGTGACCGCCGGCATTCCTGAGGTTCTCGGCAATATCTACTTCTCGGCGAAGGACGTGCTCGCAGATAGGCGCGGCACCACCACCGCACTCGTCCAGCGCTGGTACACGCGACCGGCGCTCCTCCCCGTTGTCGGCGATTCCCAGGGCTCGGCGCCCCAACTAGTCACATCCGTCAGCCGAAACGGGGCATCGCTGAATTGGACCGGGTCTGACCCTTCCGCTGCCTCGTATGCGATCTATCGGGTTCCCGGGTCATCGGCGGGCCCGTGTGACCTCGCTGACGCTCGCAATCTCATCGCGACCGTGCGCCGAACAGGTGAGACGATGTCGTGGACAGATTCGGGCAAGACCAGCGCCGACCCCGCAACCATCGTGACGTACCTCGTTACCGCGGTCGATCGCAATGGGCGTGAGAGCGCCGCGGCAGTGGCCCAGGGGTAACCACGCGGATCATGCAGTCAGTCGTTGCTGGCCCAGAATTGCAGCGCCGAGATCACGAGCACGACGGAACCAACACCAATGTATATCGACGTTGCCATTGGCGTGAACGACCAAAGGTTCGTGAGCAGGCCCATACTCCCGATGACGAGGAGGGTCGAAAGCGGTTGGCGCATCGCAAGGAGGGGCCCGGACTTCATGATGCGGAAGGCCCGCGAGTTCGCAATGACCTCGAGTTCCTGCGGAAGCTCAAGCACTTCATCGCGGAGTTCATCGCGCTGCCTACGGAGGTCATCGCGATCCGCCACGATCGCTGCGAGTTGCTCCTCGAGTGCGGCTAGCCGAGCCTGCGCGTCACCGCCAGTTTCCACCTCGGACACCGCCAAGGCCGGCTCCACGAAGAGTCGTGGCTCAGCCTCGACCACGGGGGGTTCGGCTGGCATCGAGATGGGCGTGAATCCCGAGGCACTCCCATCGGCGGTGGCACTAGGGAGGTAGGCGATCGACTCGCTGGACTTCTCAGGACTGGACATGTGTGCTCCCTGTCATTGGCGGATATGAAGACTGCGCGCGATGGCTGACATCACGCCATCCGCAGCATTTGATGGTATCGATCGCAGCGGCGGTAGGAAAGTCTCATTCCTACGAGGCCTCGCTACCCGGTCGGAGCCAGCTCATGAATTGGAGGGAACACGTCCCGGACCGGCTTGATCCACCTTCCGATGGCCTCACTGACACGCTCATTGCTCCCGGCGCACTCGTCGACAGCGAGATCAACAATCACCTGCTTTCCTAACGACACACGCACCGCCTCCCCCGTTCCGCCGACGCACCCCTCTTGCGCACCATCGACACGCAGTGCGACCAAGGACGCAAGCCCATCAATAAGGGCGCTCCAGACTTCAGGAGGGGTAGGCCGCGATTCATCGGCGAGCACCTCGCCGTAGCTGTCGATGACAAGCCGCGCATGAGGCTGGCTCACCGTGAGCTCTAGGCTCCGGTGCGAGGGTGGTGGGACCGAGGAGTCATAAAAGCTGTAAACGATGACCACCTCGTCAACAACGACAGGTTCTACGGTCGCAGGGGCGGTCCAAATCTGGGTCGCGGTCGGCGCTGAGCATGCGCTCATCAGCAGGATGTAGGCAATGATCGCGCTCACCCGGCGCCCGACCCGCCCTGTGGATACCGCCCTTTCAGACCGATAACCTGAGGTCCAGTCCGCGCCTGCCCGCCATGACCGACAGAACCTGAGGACACGGAACTGCATGAGCGCCTTCCTCCTGAGCTTCGTCGTGATCTTCATCGCGGAACTCGGCGATAAGTCCCAGCTCATGGCGATGACCTTCGCGACACGCTACCGATTTTGGACGGTCATCGCAGCCATTTCGGCTGCGACCGCGGTCGTCCACCTATTGTCGGTGGCACTCGGCAGCATCGTCGGTCTCGCCCTTCCAACGGGACCAATCGCGGTCCTCGCAGGCATTGCCTTCATCGCGTTCGGGCTATGGACCCTGCGCGGGGATGAGCTGAGCGCGGATGATGAGTCCAGGGCCCAGCGCAGCACGAGGTCAGCATTCGTTGCCGTCACGATCGCGTTCTTCCTTGCGGAGCTTGGCGACAAAACAATGCTCGCCACCGTCACGCTCGCCACTACCCACGGCTGGTTCGGCACCTGGCTCGGGTCAACGGTCGGCATGGTCGCCGCCGATGCTCTTGCGATTGGCGTGGGGGCTCTCCTCGGTAGGACGCTGCCTGAGCGAGTCATCCGGATCGGTGCCGCCTGCCTATTCTTCGCCTTCGGGGCCTGGCTTCTCTTCGAAGGATTCCAAATTACGATGGGCTAGCTACAACGATGCGATAGGCCCATCGTGTCTCTCGCGCGGATGGGCAACGCGATGCTGAACTTATGGCAAAGCGCGCGAGTCGTTCGACGGTAAGTCAGGCACGACGAGTTCGCCCTCGCCGCTATTCGGCGAGGAGATGTGGAACTACTATGTGCGCAACTGCCCAGAGGTCGTGCGGCTCCACTACCCGGATCTGATCTGAGTTAGAGCCGCTCGAGCACGCACTCAGCAGTGCTGTTCATGATCGACAACCCGTTCTCCT
>CAMCSO010000107.1 GCA_945877545.1 Bifidobacterium breve
GCGAACACGATCGGCTGGTCGGCCATGGTCGAGATGTCATCAGCAGTGATCATGTTCGGTTGTGAAAGGCCGATGAAGACATCGGCGCCGACCATTGCCTCCGGAAGGCTCCCCGAGTGAAGACGCGGGTTGGTGCGGGTGGAGAGGACTGTCCGGTCGGCATCGAGGTTGGGGCGTCCCTCATAGATGGCTCCCTTGGAGTCGAAGAGGATGATGTCGGTCGCTCCGGCGTTGAGGAGCAGGTGGGCGACTGCGGCGCCAGCTGCCCCAGCGCCGGTCATGACGATGCGAAGATCGGTGATCTCCTTGCCGACGAGTTGAGTGGCGTTGTACAGCGCGGCGAGGACGACGACCGCGGTGCCGTGCTGATCGTCGTGGAAGACGGGGATCTTGAGCTTCTCGCGCAGGCGCCGTTCTACCTCGAAGCAGCGTGGGGCGGCGATGTCCTCGAGATTGATGCCGCCGAATCCGGGGGCAATGAGCTCAACGGTGCGGACGATTTCATCGACGTCCTTTGTGTCGAGGGCGATGGGCCAAGCGTCGACATCGGCGAAGCGCTTGAAGAGGGCGGCCTTACCTTCCATCACCGGCATGGCGGCTTCGGGCCCGATATCGCCGAGGCCGAGGACTGCGGTGCCATCGGTGACGACGGCGACCGAGTTGCGCTTGATGGTGAGGTTTCGGGCTGACTCGGGGTTCTCGTAGATGGCCATGCAGATCCGCGCGACTCCCGGTGTGTAGGCCCGAGCAAGGTCGGATCTGTTGCGCAGCGGCACCTTGGAGGCGATCTCAAGCTTGCCGCCGAGATGAATGAGGAAGGTCGCATCACTCACCTGATCGACCGTGCAGCCGGCGATGGCCTCGAGCGCAGCCTTGACGGCGTCACCATTATCGGGAGAACCGGTCGTGCAGGTGAGATCGATGGTGACGCTGTCGTGTCCGGGATCGACGACGTCGAGGCCGGTGATCACAGCCCCGGTGCCGCCGACAGCGCTCACAATTACTCCCGAAGCGTGCACCTCCGGGGTGGCTCGCAGGCGCACGGTGATCGTGTATCCAGATGGACTCATGCTCGTTATCCTACCAATCGTTATCGCGTGATATTTGCGGCCGACGAGAATACGTATTGCCGTCGGATGAGGTCTACCGGCTCGTCACTTCCTCGACGAACTGCATCGATGGTCGGGCAAGGCGGTCGTGGAGGGCGAAGAAGGTCTCGGTCGCCTTATCGCCGGCCCATGCCTTTGGCAGGTACTCGCGCGGCAGGCCCGGATCGATATACGGCAGGGGCCGCCATGAGGTGAGTGCGCGCGTGTAGTCGGAGAAGGCGCGGACCGGATCAGGCGTCACGCGCGTGCGCGCCCATGAGGAGGCGAGTGGGGCGTACTCGGCGGTGAACTCTTCGTAGGCGGCGCCGATCTCCTCGAGGTTCCACCATTGGCCTATTGCCTCTCGCGTGGCCCGGAACCCCGAATGCTCGGCGAGGAATAGGTCGACATGGGCCCGGATATCGAGAAGTTCGACGATGTACCGGACATCTGATTCAAGTTGCCGGGGTGCGATCCACAGGCCGCCACCGACCTGCGCGAAGCCGACCCGCGCGAGCCGTGACCTGAGCCGGTAGCGAACATCGCGGGCGCTCTCCGGGATCGAGAAGGCGGCGAGGACCCAGCCCCGGTTCGGCGGTGGAAAGCGCCGCTCAAGGACCCGGGAGTCGCCGATGTCGAACGTTCGCCGGGCCGTTTCGCCGAGTGCGTAGCCCGCCACGCCGTCACGCCGCTCGCCGGTGAGGACTCCCCGCCGTTTGAATCGCGAGAGAGCGCTGCGGACCGATGGGTCGTCGATGCCGACCTCTGCGAGGAGGGCAAGGAGTGACGATACGGAGAACCAGCCACCGATTGGGCGGCTATAGGCCCCATAGGTCGTGATGATGAGGGACTGGGGCCGAGCGGTTCGTGCCAACGCCTCGTCAGCGTCGTGGTTGCTCCCAGCCATGCCTCGAAGAATAGTAGGAGTTGGCATCCGCGCTATTCGGATACGATCCCGCGCAATCTGGATAGACGACTGACCGGCTTCGGAGCACCCTTACGGTGTCCCGTTTGCTCAGGCTCGCATGTTCGGAGGAACCATGACCAAGGCACTGCTCGATGGCTTGGACTTCAAGCTCGGTCTCTTCTCGGCCAACTGCTCGTCAGGCCTTGCCGTGACGAAGGCGCCCGATCGTTGGAGCGGCAGCTGGGATGACAACGTGCGAATGGCCAAGATCGCCGACGAGGTGGGGATCGACTTCCTCCTGCCAATCGCTCGCTGGATCGGCTACGGCGGCGAAACGAACTTCCACGAGGGTGTCCTCGATCCGGTCACCTGGGCCGCGGGCCTCCTGGCAAACACCAGTCGAATCTCTCTTATTGCAACGATTCACACGGCATTCAATCATCCGATCGTCGCGGCAAAGCAGATGGCGACCGTTGACCAGATCGGCAAGGGCCGGGCTGGCATCAACATCGTGGCGGGCTGGAACAAGCCCGAGTACGACACGTTTGGGATCGACCTTCCGCAAGATCATGACGCCCGCTATGCATTCGCTCAGGAGTGGTGGGACATCGTGCGCAAGATCTGGTCCACCCCGGGCAAGTTCGACTGGGAGGGTCAGTTCTTCAACCTCCAGCATGTTGAGGGCATGCCCAAGCCCTATGACGGGCTCCTCCCGGTGCTCAATGCCGGATCATCGAAGCAGGGCCGGGAGTTCGCTGCTCGCAACGCCGACTTCGCCTTCACGATCGTGGGTGGGCCAGATGATGGCGCCGTGATCGTCAAGCAGGTCACGAGCCAGGCCCGAAGCGAGTACGCGCGGAAGATGGGCGTGTTCACGCTCGGCCACTGCGTCGTGCGGCCCACCCACGCGGAAGCCGTCGATTTCCGCAACTACTACGCGGAGGAAATGGCCGACTGGGATGCAGTCGACAACCTCATGGCCCTCCAGGGAGTGCACGCCCAGTCATTCACGCCCGAGATGCTCCTCATGTTCCGTGACCGATTCGCGGCCGGTCACGGCACCGTGCCCATCATCGGAACGCCCGACGAGGTTGCCGATGAGATCGCTCGGTACCACGCTGCCGGCTTCGCGGGCATGACGGTCGCCTTCCTCGACTACGCAGGAGAGTTGCCCTACTTCGCCCAGGAGGTATTGCCGCGGCTCGAGGCGAAGGGTGTGCGACTACCCCGCTAACGCCCGTACGCCGGCCGACCGGACAACCTAAGATGCAGATCGCACGACCTTCGACTCTGAATCGAGAACGGAGAAGCACGATGGGCGATCTCAGGCGAGCGGAAACGGTCCGGCACCCCGTGGAATGCCTCGTGCGTAGCAGCCAAGCTTCAGTCCTGCGCGATGAGGTCGCGGCTGTCACCCCCCATGAAGTGACGGCTCTCGGATCAAGCCTTGACGGGGCCGTTGGCATGGTGCGATTGCAGACCTCGATGCTCGTCTTTGTCAGGTACGGCGGTGACGTCATCGTCGAGTCGCCTCCGACTGCGAGTCGCGTCGTTGCTACTGTTCCTCTTGGACCGATGCACGTGACCTTCGGATCAGCCCCCACCGGTGAGGTGAAGCGCAACGGGTTCCTGTTGTCCCCTCAGGATCGAACGCTCATGAAGCCGGATCCGTGGGCGGGCGCACTTGTGTTGGCTGCTGATGAGGACCGCCTTGCAGAGCATCGGTCGATGGTGTTCGGTGAAGAATCGGTGCCGAGTCCGGCCGAGGGGTATTCGCCGATGCTTACCCATGCATGTCGGAGGGCATGGTCGGCGACGAAGGCACTGGCAAGTCAGGCTCCTGGACCGTTGCTCGATCAATTCCTTGGTACCGTCGAGGATCAGTTGCTCACCGCTCTCGTCTTGGCTTCGGGAGCCCCCGGCCGCCCGCTGGTAGGTGGTGGGCGACGTCACCTCGACGCCCTGAACGAGTGGCTCACCAACCATCATGGGCCGGGGGTGACTGCCACAGAAATGGCGAGAGGGATCGGACTGAGCATTCGTCAACTCCAAGCGATTACCCGCGACGGCCTCGGCGTCACACCCCTCGACTTGCTTCGTGAGGTGCGCTTGGTCCGTGCCCGCGAGCTTCTGAGGGCCGCGGACCCTGAGGCCGTTACGGTTGCGCACGTGGCGCATGAATGCGGGTTCGTGCACCTTGGCAGGTTCAGCGCCGCTTATCGCCGGCGATTCGGGGAGACCCCGTCGGGGAGCCTTCGCTCGAGGCGGCCACCCACGTGAGTGTCCCGCGCGTCGCCGTCGTCTATTACTCCGCCACGGGGAATGTCGCGTCGATGGCGCATGCCCTCGCGTGCGGAGCGTCCGAGGCGGGGGCCGAGGTGATCATCCGGCGCGTCGCAGAGACGGCGCTCGACGAGGCGATTTCGGCGAACCCGAGGTGGCAGCAGTTTGTGGAGTCGAGTGCAGATGAGATCGCGACGCTCGACGACCTCGCGTGGGCCGACGGCCTCGCCTTCGGAACACCGACCCGATTCGGCGGCCCGGCAAGCCAGTTGAAGGCGTTCCTCGACACCACCGGGGGACTGTGGTTCTCTGGCGATCTGGCATCGAAGGTGTGCACGTCGTTCACCACGGCTTCCACGGCGCACGGCGGACTCGAATCGACGATCCTCGCGTTGAACAATCACTTTTACCACTGGGGCTCGATCATTGTTCCGCTCGGCTATGTCGACCCGCACGTGGCTCGCGTCACCGGCAACCCATATGGCGCGTCATGGGTCTCGCGAAGTGGGACACCACCTGACGATGCCTGCCTTGAGGCGTGCAGACTGCAGGGTGTGCGGCTTGCGCAGGTGGCAGGGAGACTGTACGGCAATGATTGAGTGGGGCTTCAATAGAAGCGTTACTGAGAAATGGCGGGGAGCATGGTAAACATCGTGGCGATCGGCGGTAGCACTCGCCCGGGATCGTCAAGTGAGCTCGCAGTCCGCATCGCGGGCAAGGGTGCGCAGGCTGCGGGGGCGAGCGTGGTGTACATCACCGGGCGCGATCTCATGCTCCCCATCTACGACACCGAGACCAGTGATCGAACCGAGGCTGCGTCCGCGCTCGTCGACGCTCTCCGTGCGGCTGACGGCGTTATCGTGGCCAGCCCGGGCTACCACGGAGGGATCAGCGGAATGATCAAGAACGCCCTCGACTATGCCGAAGACCTCGCAAGGGATGAGCACGCCTATCTCGACGGTCGAGCGGTCGGTTGCATCGCTGTTGCCTATGGCTGGCAGGCGACAGTGTCGACGCTGCACCAGTTGAGGCAGGTCGCTCATGCGCTTCGGGCGTGGCCGACCCCACTCGGTGGATCGGTGAATGCGGCAGTCGTGTCACTGACGGAGGGCAGTGAGGACGCGGCGACGAAGGCCCAGCTAGAAACCATCGGCAGGCAGGTCACCGAATTCGCGATCATGCGCAACGCGACTTCAAACAAGACGTGGGCGGGGTAGTTTAGCAATGCACGTTGTGCTCGGAATCCTCGCGTTCGGCTTCCTCGTCGTCATTGTGGTTGCCGGCGTTACCGGGCGCCTGACCATGCGCTCATGCTGCTCGCCGGTGCCAATTGATGTGGACCTTCGAGTCAATCCTGCGGTTGATCCGGGCAGATCTGTGTTGTCTGAAGACGATCGCTGATCTTCTGGCAGGCCGAGCCGAGGGCACGAAACTCTTCAGGGGTGAGGGCGTCGACGAGATGCGAGCGAACGCTGGCCACGTGGTCTGGAGCAGCAGCCACGAGGGTCGACCAGCCCTCCTCGGTGAGCGCTGCGAATGATCCGCGTCGATCTTCGGTGCAGACGAAACGTGCGACGAGTCCTGCCCCCTCCATGCGATCGATCTGATGCGAGAGGCGACTGCGTGACGACAGGGTTCGCTCGGCGAGTTCGCTCATGCGCAGGCGGCGATCGGGTGCCTCAGAAAGCCACACGAGAATCTCGTAGTCGGCGGAGGTCAGGCCCTGCTGATCTTGCAGATCACGGTTGAGTTGATCGCTGAGTAGCCGCGAGGCGCTCAGCCAAGCGCGCCATGACTGCTGCTGCTCAAGGGTGAGCCAGTTCGTCATGTTGCCATGCTACTCGCGTTGATTGAATTGCTAACTATCCTCGGTATGGAGATCCCAGATTCGCACTTCGCCGAGGATCCCGACTGAGTGTGAAGGAGCAGCCTTCCCTTGTTGAACAGTGCAGTTCCAACGCCGGTGCCGAGGGTCTTGACGAATCCAAGGCCCTGACCTTGGACAAACCGCGCATCCTTGCATGTCGGCGTGGTTCACCACCTTTGTCAGAAAACCGAGCAGTTCGGCGAGTACCGATCTGAGGTTGAACTCCGACCACGCGAGTGCAATTTCGGGGAATCCGACTGAGGCTCGGTGGTCATCCGACCCGCTTGATCGAGCACAGAGGAGTTCAGCCCGCTCCCACTGATGTCGATTGTGAGGGTATGTAGTTCATGGGGCGACACTGTGCCCGTGCCGGACAGGATCATCGTTGATGTTCAGTCAGGCTTCGGCGGGTTCCGGCCAGACCTGGACCCCGGTGGGCAGGGTGAGGATCTCTGAGCCGGTCTCGGTCACGACGAGCGTGTGCTCAAACTGGGCGGTCCTGCGAAGGTCCTTTGTCACAACCGTCCAGCCATCGCCCCACATGTCGTAGTCATGCGTGCCGAGCGTGAGCATCGGTTCGATCGTGAATGTCATGCCGACTTCGAGGATGACGTCGGCGCGAGGGTCGTCGTAGTGCGGCACCACGAGGCCGGTGTGGAATGAAGTGCCGATCCCATGGCCGGTGAAGTCGCGGACGACTCCGTAGTTGAATCGGCGAGCGTAACTCTCGATCACTCGACCGATCACATTGAGTGGGCGCCCCGGAGCGACTGCGGAGATACCTCGTCGCGTGGCCTCCCGAGTGCGCTCGACCAAGAGCATCGATTCCTCGTCGACATCGCCGACGAGGAAGGTTGCGTTCGTATCACCGTGCACCCCGCCGATGAACGCGGTGATGTCGATGTTGCAAATATCGCCTTCGAGTAAGACTGTGGAGTCTGGAATCCCGTGGCAGATGATCTCGTTCAGCGAGGAGCACAATGACTTCGGGAACCCACGGTAGCCGAGGGTAGACGGGTACGCGTTGTTGTCGCAGAGGAATTCATGACCAACTCGGTCGAGTTCATCGGTCGTGATGCCTGGCCGCACATGTCGTCCGACCTCAACGAGCGCATCGGCTGCGATCCGTCCGGCGATGCGCATCGCCTCGATTGTCCCGAGGTCCTTGACCTCGGAGCCCTGATATGGGGTCGGAGCAGGTCTGCCGACGTACTCCGGTCTGGTGATTGGGGCGGGCACATATCGCGTGGCGGTCACCTGCCCGGGGCGTAGTGGCTCGGTTCGATTCGCAGTTGACATGATGCAAAGTCTAGATCCTTCGCCGCCGTCGGTAGAGTCGTGGCAACGTCAGCGTGCGCAACGGGATGAGCAGGCAAAGGAGATTCCAATGAGTTGGTATTACTGCTTGGTACACAAGGCGGTCGAACCGGAGGCCGGCTGCGCGAATGCGGAACGTATGGGGCCTTATGCCACGGAAGTCGAGGCTGGGGCCGCGCTCAAGAAGGCTCATGATCGCAATGAGGCCTTTGACGCGGACGAGGATTGAACCAACTGCTCAACTGACGACGAATGGCCCGCACCTGCTGGTGTGGGCCATTCGTCATTGAGACGGAATCCAACTACGCCTTCTTTACTGCGGCCTTCTTCGCCGGTGCCTTCTTGGCGGGTGCCTTCTTGGCCGGTGCCTTCTTGGCCGGTGCCTTCTTGGCGGGTGCCTTCTTTACCGGTGCCTTCTTGACCGCTGCCTTTTTCACTACTGTCTTGCGAACCGTTGCTTTCTTAGCGACCGCCACGTTGCCTCCCGTGTCGATGGATCTGCTCGGTGCAGATACCTCGTAACTTACTTTGGCAGAGCATGTCAGAAAATTGCTGCAAATACAGGTTGAGCCTCTCGTTCGTGTCGGTTGCTCATGAGGAATGGAATGTTGCGAATGCTTTAGACATCGTCGTCGTGCGATGACGGATCATCAGCAGTAAATTTTCGAATCATGGATTCCCTCTGCGAATCAACACTTGTTCGTGTGTCGTATCTCCAAAGGCTCGGCATCGTGAATGCAGCAAGGGCGACGCCCACGATGCACATCACTCCACCGCTCACGAAAGACATTCGCAAATTCGTAAGTGACGCGGCTGCGCTGCTTCGGACTTGTCCGAGCTGCGGACCGATTGAATAGCTGAGCATCTCGATGCCGGCCATGCGTCCGCGCATCTCGTCGGGGATGGTCTGGTTCCAGATGAGTCCGCGGAAGATGCCGCTCACCATGTCGCCTGCTCCTGCAACGGCGAGGAAGAACAAAACAAACCACAGTGATTGCGTCACGCCAACCAACGCCATTCCAGCACCCCACAGGAGTGCGCCAAAGACGACCGCGCGTCCATGGTGATTGATGCGTGGCACCCAGCCGCTCGTGCATGTCACGAGAAGACCGCCGGCTGCGCTCGCAGCGTAGAGAAGTCCAAGCGCCCAAGGGGCACCGAGTTCGACAGCGAGGAATGGAAAGAGCGCGTATGGAAACGCGAAAATCATCGCGATGAGGTCGACCGCGTAGGTGCCGAGCAGATCCCTTCGACTAGCCGCGTAGCGCATGCCTTCGACGATGTGATGAAGCGTCGGCTTCTGTGTCGTGTCCGTGAGAGGACGGAGTGCGCGCAGTCGCCACAGGAGGAGAAAGGACACGGCGAAGCTGACGACATCGAATGCATACGCCGATGCCGCTCCACCTGCGCTCAGAAGCAGTCCGCCGATCGCCGGGCCGACGATGCTGCCGAGATTCCATTTGATCGTGTTGAGTGCCCCGGCAGCAGCGAGCTGATCGTGTGGCACGAGCCGCGGTGTCATCGCATCAAGTGATGGACGCTGGAGCCCGTTGTTGGCTGCGAGCAGGACGGCGATCACGTAGAGCACCCAGAGTTGGGGCTCTGGCAGCAGAGCGTTCACCAGGAGGACAGCAACGAGTATCAGGGCGCTGAACTCCGTTGCGAGAACCATGATTCGGCGGTCGATCGAATCAGCGAGTGAACCGCCGTAGAGGCCAAAGATGATGAGCGGAGCAATC
>CAMCSO010000108.1 GCA_945877545.1 Bifidobacterium breve
ACGCCTCCGACCGAACCCGAGCCCGAAACGACAATCAGAGCAGCAACGCCTTACTCATCGGTGCATTCAGGTTTAGAGACGACGGTCTACTAGTGTGCCAGCGCACCTTTGTGGGTGCCACATGAGTCATCCGGGCCGTGGGCGCCGCGCTGGCCTACCTCGGCGGTGTGCTTAAACTGGTGTTCTCCGGGGAATTGCCGGCTCCTCCGCCGAGTTGGGACCGACATGACCGAGCAGCAGGAATACCGGGTCATGACGGGTCGTGGCGTCGTAGAACTCCGTGAGTATGCGCCCTGCGTTGTTGCCGACGTCGTCGGGTCTGGCTCGGCCGAGCAGGCGGGCAGCGCGGCATTCCGGCCGCTCTTCGAGTACATCTCCGGTGCGAACCACGGCGCCGAGCCGCTAGCGATGACCGCGCCGGTGATCCAGCAGCCCACCAGTGAGCGACTGGCGATGACGGCACCGGTCATCCAGGAGGCTGCGGGCGCAGGCGAGTGGACCGTTTCCTTCGTGCTCCCCGCTGGGCGCTCGCTGTCGGAGTACCCGACACCCACAAATTCGCGCGTGTCGCTGCGTGCAGTCCCGGGTGAGACCGCCGCTGCGATTCGCTGGTCGGGGCGCTGGACATCGTCGAATATCGCGCGCCGTACGCAGGACCTTCGACAAGTGATGGCCGAAGCCGGATGGCAGGAATCCGGGGAGCCTCGTTGGGCCCGATTCGACCCGCCGTGGAAGCCTCCGTTCGCGCGACGCAACGAGATCGTCATCCCCGTGCAGCATCCGGGTGAGGGATCCCGGGACTAGGGCATGTTTCCTATGTTGATCGGGCGTGAGACCTGAATGCAGAACGTCGACTGGGCAGTCATCGAGTTCGTACCCGCGCAGTCAGCGAACTACCCATCAGCGCGCCGGTATCGATTCCTAGCTGAGAAATGGTGCGATCGCGGCGTGCAGTTCCAGGCGCCGCTCGACCTGAGGAATGTGCCCGCACTGCGGAATGATCACTTTGCTCGAATGTGGGATTCCGGCGACGAAGTCATCGGCATACGCGACCGGGCACAGTCGATCGTTCTCACCCCAGACAACAAGGGTCGGGGTCGTGATTCGATGCAGCCGTCGAGCGAGCCCCTTGTCGGGTATCGGCCAGATGAACCGCGCTGTGCAGCCGATCGACCAATCGGCTCGCGACAGTGACTCGATCATCTCCTCTTGATCATCTGGGATTGTGAGCAAGGCGAGGGCGTCAGGGGTCTGTGGGTCGTGGAACAGCAGGCCGGGCATGTCTGCAGGGGAGGCTGCGGTCCAGTTCACGACGGGGTAGTCGTCGTTCCACAGCCCAATCGGATCCAAGAGCACCATGCGTTCGAAGATTCCCGGGAAGGTCGCCGCGAGCTCGGCGGCCATCATGCCGCCGAAGGATTGCCCGATGGCGACGGGACGTTCGAGGTCGAGCGCCGAGAAAACCTCTTGGTAGGCGAGGACGACCTCCCAGAGGCTGCGCACTGCATGGATGGCGAACGGATCGCCCGGCGCGGTACCTGGGAAGTGGGGGGCATAGACCGTGTAGCGCTCGGCGAGGTCGAGCACAAAGGGATCGACATTGAAGCCGTCGGCTGGGTGAAAGTAGACGAGTGCGGGACCGGCGCCGAGGCGGGTCACGTGAATGTCGAGGGCTCCACCGTATGCCGGGATCGCGAGATCGACCTGGTCAACGCTCATGAGCGGGCTGCGGGGGTCGCGGCCATTGGCTGGCGTGGGCGGCCGCCGAGTCGTTCTGGCCACCAATGATGCTCATGCTCCGACTCGTCCCAGATCCCGCGCAGGTGTGGGAGGACTTCATCCGCAAACAGCTGGATGTTGTTCATGGCTAGCTCGCGTGGCAGCGAGCCAAAGTTGAGCATGGCCAGCAGGTTACCGATCCCATACTCGGTGCAGTAGCTCGCCAGTTCCTCACGCACGGTGGCAGGGCTGCCGACCGTCACGCATCCCGCCTCGACCAACTGGTCGAATGTCACGGTCTTCATCTGAGCGAACAGCCCGTCATCGCTCGAGTCTCGAAGCATCGCTCGAACTCCATTGATATCCGTGGCGCCAGGCAAGGAGAGCATCTCACCCGGAATCGCACCGAGGGCACGCCTGAAGAAGTACTCGGCATGCTTCGCGTACAGACGGCGTGCCTCGTCATCGGTGTCGGCGACTCCGATGATCTGCATGAAACTCATCCGGAACGGGTTCCTCGGCACCCCGACCTGATCAGCCAGATCCCAGAATCGGTCAAAGACCTGACGCCCCGTCATCTTCAGGCCGAACCAGCCAAAGTAGTTGAACCCAAAGTCCGCTTCGAGGCTGTGGCGCATCGTCACGGGATTCCCCGTCCCCGTGAGATACACCGGTGGACGCGGTTGCTGAAGTGGACGGGGCCAGATATTCACGGACGGATACTGGCTGTAAGTGCCATTCCACGCGAACGGCGCTGAATCGTCCCACGCTCTGAGCACGAGGGCCAGATGCTCCTTGAATCGCTCACGAGACTCGATGGGCGCGACCGCGTTATTCAGGCTCGCGTCATAGCTCAAGCCAACCGGAAATCCTGCAATAAGCCTCCCGCCCGACATGACGTCCACCACCGCCATTTCCTCCGCGACCCTCACCGGCTCGCGGCTCTTGCCAAGCGAACGACCCATAGGGTAAATCGCCACCGGAAGTCCTTCGACCTCTGTCAGGTAGGCGAGCGTGGCAGCGATCAGGCTGGGATTGGGCATCATGTCGTAGCTCGACTGCCCATGCTCCGTCACCGCCACCCCATCGAAGCCGCACCGAGCGGCGTGAACAAGTTCGTCCATGAAATCCCGATAGGAGTCATAGATGGTCGATGGAGTGGTGAGAGAGTACGGAGTCGTCACGCAGGACAGATGATGCTGCTCGAAATCATCCGGAAGTTCCCGGTAGGCGACTTGAGAAAAGAAGCTGACCTTCATGGCACCTGCACCTATCGCGCGTCAGAATCCAGGGTCCGCGACACCCAGAGCCTGAATCCTGCCTCGTGCAGACTCCGCTGACAAGAGGAGCAGCACCCACGATGACGGGACGACATCGCAGGACGATCAAGCTCGACCATCTGCACCGCCTTGAGCAGCGTGCCCCTGCGCAGGTTGCCATTGCTCACGCAAGAGGCCAGCCCACGTCCCTCGGGCATAGAAGCATCCAGACGAACACGGCCGCCGAACGACAGGTCGACGTCGATCGACAGCGAATGGTCGGTGACGACCGGCATCCGCCGGGTGCAAGCCTGCACCCCCCTCGCACACTTTCGCGGTGTCGCAGATCGTAGTGAAATCGCATGCCTCGCCGACGCGCACGTTAGTGCTGAGCATCGCGGGCCATGGCGAACAGGGGCATGACTGCCGCGCGAACGTGGCTGCGATCGCGAGTGTCACGTCGGCGCGATCGGCATCGACGGTCACGAGCAGGATCCACAGGTCGAAGTAGTCCTTCAGTCTGGAGTTCACTCGGCCGAACCGGACGATCGCTTCGAGTTTCTTGGTGATGACCGTGGGCTTCGGGTAGGCGCTCAGTACTGGCGACGGCATGTCATCGAGCAGCACCGGGAACGTCACTGCTGTCGGCCCTGCGGTCACTGCGTCGCCGAAGCCGATGTCGACCTGGACGAAAATCTGCGCACCGTCGAGACGGTGTCAGGATCGAAGGTGATGCCGTCGGGCACGTCGAGCGAGCAGGCGGCACGGAACACCTCAGCGATGCGGTCACCATCGGCCAGCCCGAATGCCAGCAGGTCGATGTCTCGCGTCGGCCGTGCCTGATAGCGAGCAAAAACTGAGGATGCACGATCACTGGGTTGCGAACCCTGCGAGTCACCCTCACAAACGGCCACTTTTGCACCCCCCTCTGCACCGCTCTGGGGGTGCACGCCTGCACCCCCTCGCACACTTTCAGGCCCGCACGATCTCGACGAGGCCGTCCAGGTGCTTCACGTCATCAACGTTCGCAGTCACGAGCCGCGCACCATGAGCGTGAGCGGTTGCCGCGATCATCAGGTCGAGACTGCGTGCCGTGGCCTTTCGACCTGCTCGATGGGTCGCGGCAGCAAGTTCGCCGTAACTAGCGGCAACGGCAGCATCTACGGGGAGCGGCTCAAAACTGCGCAGGATCGCGCTCAGCCGAGCGAGCCGATGCGCTCGACGATCATCGCCGGGAGCAATCAGGACACCGAACTGCAACTCGGCGATGGACACGATGCTGATCGCAATGTCTCCTTCAACCGGATCTGCCGCCTCCGCAATCAGGATGCTCGTGTCCAGAACCGACAGCATCAACGCGCCCAGGGATCAGAAAGGCCCGGGGCACCCGCCTCGCGGCGCTCGGCATCCCAACCGGGATCGGTCGGGCTGTCGAACACCTCACGAATCCGCTCCCAGGTCGTCCAACGCTCCGCCCTGATCGGGACGATCTGCGCCACCGGACGACCCGCGACCGTCACCGTCGCCGGCTCCCCCGCCTCAACCTCACGCAAGATCTCACTCGCGTTCTGGCGAAGCTCCCGAACCCCCACTGTGGTCATTCGCCAAAGGTAGCACAAGTGCTACCTTTGCGTGCCGCCCGAACCGCCAACGAAACCGACAGCATTCCCAGCCGTCAATCATCTGCCTGGCAGGTGACTCCTGCTGAGGCGCACCTTCGCCGTCTACGTGTCCGCCTCGACCAGTCCCTGAAGTCACGAAAGCCCATCGCACCGAGGAAGTTGGCGAAGTCGACACCGGCTGCCCTCGCCTGCCCGCCCGACGCGACACCCGCCGAGATCATGCGCGAGAACGACGTCGTCGATTCGCTTGCCAACCAGCCCTCCATGTCGCCACATGTTGCCGTGCCCTTCGGGTTGTCCAGAAGAGGCTCAAGCCGTTGGTACGGCTTGCCTTTCAGCCACCACCGTGGTGACTGAAGTGGGCCGTCCGGAGTGCAAACGAATGCGCAAGCAGGGCCTGCGGAATCCAGCGGAAGTTCCAGCGAGGGCCCGGACACGACCGACTGGGCGGAGGCGTCGTCGGATGCGACCCTCAATTCGGAAACGACACTCGTTCAACCGCGGCACTCGCCGCTGACCGCAGCGGCGTTGAAGAGTCGAGGTGGTGACGGAACTCCGTGGCCCGCATGCGCGGTTCGCACGAAGTGCGCCGCGTCGATCAGCAGGGGGGTGAAGCGCTGGAGCCATCGCCACATGGTCACGGTACGAAGGGCACGTACGGGCAGACCGGCGATCCGTCATTGCGGCAGTGGCCTTCGGGGAACTGCTGCCCGATCAACTGACGGCCGAGGGACGGTCATGGCCCGTTCACGAGCAGATCAAGGAACAGCTTCGTCGTCGTGTGATCGCCACGGTGACTAGGAGGCCTGTCCATGCTCTCGTGCGCGGCTTGCTGGTACAGCAAGCCGGCCGGTCGAGGCTTGATTCGGATGAATGGCGGCAATCCGTACCGTATGGCCACCCAGTTCGCCCAGATTCGAGCGACTCGTCCGTTGCCGTTTGCATACGGGTGAATGCGCACCCACTCCCCATGCGCTATCGCAGCCAATTCAATGACAGCGAGTAGTTCGTTCTCGTCCGCTGGCTTTTGCCCCGAAGGTATCTGCTTGTCCAGTGCACCGACGGCCTGGCGAAGGCTCCGCTCGAATGACCGCAGTTCGCCCGACACCTGTCTCGCGGGGGTGCCTTCACCGAGAGTACGCCCACCGCTGTCGCGAATCGCTACTTCGTATGCCTCAAGATCTGGATGCTTGGAGCCTCGCGGTGCGCCGAGGTCGTCAGACGCGGGGACGGAGGCAACCCGACCAGGGGGCATGGCCTCGAGAACGGAGCCGAATGCAGAACGCCGACCGGGCAGTCATCGAGTTCACAGCTGCACGGTCGGCGAACTATCCAGTAGCGGGGAAAGTGACGCTCGCAGACGGGCACCTTGCGAGCTTCCTTCTCGTACGCCGGACCCCAGTTCGATGGGACGGAGAACTCCACGACTTGACCAAGGCCACGAAGGCGCGCTTCCTTCATGATGGCGGTTCGTACGCGGGTGGCGTCAACCGTCTGTGTGTTGGCTATCGCGACGAGGTCGACCAGGTCCTTTTCACTGCTGGAGGGCCCACTCGAGTACACGGCGATTGTCGCGCAGACCTTGTCGGCAATCTGCCGCTCGACCGGGTACAGGCGGTAGGGGAATGTCGTCAGCCGCGGAAGGTCGATTCGATTCGCGGGTTCGATCACCTCGACGCCAGTCACTCCCCCGACTGATACGACGAGATCCACGCCGATGTCACCGAGTTGCTTTGTGCCGAGGAAGGCCTGGAAGGCGACTCTGTAACCCTCGGCGTACGGATGCTGGTCCCCGGCCACGGACTCCGAATGACTCACGTACTCGAATCGGAAATAGTCGCCGAGGTCCACCGCGGACAGCTGGCGAAGTGCAGCCAGTGCCTGGTCCAGCGTGTAGCCAGTGGCGAAAAGGTCGAAGCCCTTGGTGGCGCGCGTGTTTGGGATGCGGGCCAGCATCCCGGTACCGCCCTTGAGCACCCAATCCGATTGCGCTCCTTGAGAGAACACCCGACACAGGAGTCTGTCGACGTGCGCCTGGCGGATGCGTTCGCCGACGCTCACCGCGGGATCGGCGGCATGCATCGCCCTGACTGCTTCCTTGATCGCCATTTCTACGGAGCGGGGATCCTTGTAGGGCTCAGGACTCACGGCGCCGCCTTCCCCGTGAGCGCTTCGCGTCGAGACTCGATGCCGACCGCGGACGCATACCGCGCAGCAGTAGCGAAGGCATCGAGGTTCGGCGCCAGCCGCTCGACCACCTTCTGCCAGTCCCCGGCGATGCCTTCATGCTGCTCCTGAAGCGCGCGCAGGGAATCAACCTGAGGTCGAAGCGCCTTCGCAATCGCGTCCGCCTGGGCTGCGAACTGGGTGACGTCCGGTATGTCGATCTGCATGGTCGCGACCAGTTCCTGCGCTCGCCGCGCTTGATCGGCCAGATCCTGGAAGTAATGCGCTGCGATCGGACGGGCCAGCGACTCGATCCCGGCGAATCGCTTGGCCATGGCCTCAGGATCGAGGCCTGCTAGGCGAAGCAGTCGATCGAGCAGCGCCTGACCGTCGCCCACCGGGCAGCCATTGCGGGCAGCAAGCGGGGCGAGACGGTGCGCGAGACTTGCCAGGTCGACGCTCCCGTTTCGCATCGCATCGCCCAGTGCCTTCGCGACGAGTGACAGATCGATGCGGTCGGCTACGAGGTCGGCAATCGTGCGCTCGACTGTTGTCGCGGGCAGTCCATGACGAATGGTGACGTCGGCGGTCGCGACGGGGTACGTGGACATGCGCACTCCATCACGTTGAGTCTGTCGGCGCACTGACGACGTGAACTCGTATCGGTCTGCTCGCAGGTCCCCGATGCCATGGAGCCACGCAGCCGACGCCCCGGACACGACGGCATCGCCAGCCAGAGCCTGCAGGCGCGCACTCGCATCGACCTTCGGCACGATAGCCAGCCAGGCAGACCGCAGGCCTTCGAACTCATCCCCAGCCGCTCCCGCATTGCGGTACACCCCATGGGCTACCCGCTCCAGGAGTCCGGACTCGGCCAGACGCGACAGATCCAGGCGGCTCACCCCGCGGCAAGCAGCTTGTGATGACGTGAACAGGCCCCACTGAGCAGACGACAGACCCGCCAGCACCCCCAGCGCCTGTCGCATATCCATACTTAGATTGTACCTATCAACTCGATACTTTCCAAGTATACGTTCGATTCGGCTGCCTATGTGGCGAAGTTGCCCTTCCCTCGAAGAGACCTTTCGAGGTACCGAGGCCACTCACACCGTTGGCGGAAGTGACCCGCTCTCCCACGCTTCAAGGAGTCGCCGCCCATCCATGACGGGCACAAGTGGACGCGTTCGACGCTGTCCACACATCGCAAATGCACAACCGATTACCCCCTTCGAGAGGGGACGTGAAACCGGGACGAAATGGAACAAGGCCCCCCGGTGGGGAGGCCTTGTTCCAAATTTCGTAGCGGGGAGAAACTGAGGATGCACGATCTTTGGGTTGCGAGCCCTGCGAGTTACCCTCACGAACGGCCAATTTTGCACCCCCCTCTGCACTCCCCGGGGGGTGCAAGCCTGCACCCCCCTCGCACACTTTCGCGGTGTCGCAGATCGTAGTGAAATCGCATGCCTCGCCGACGCGCACGTTAGTGCTGAGCATCGCGGGCCATGGCGAACAGGGGCATGACTGCCGCGCGCAGTTGACTGATGGTCTCCGTGATGTCGGGTGTTGAAAGTTGATTGCGCGTGGTGAATGCGCGCCACTGCGCGCCGACCCTGAGATCCTCGGCGAATTCGTCAGTCAGTCCTGATGGCGTGGTCGCGGGGATTGGTGTGTTCCGCCGCGCGAACGTGGCTGCGATCGCGAGTGTCACGTCGGCACGATCGGCATCGACGGTCACGAGCAGGATCCACAGGTCGAAGTAGTCCTTCAGTCTGGAGTTCACTCGGCCGAACCGGACGATCGCTTCGAGTTTCTCGGCGATGACCGTGGGCTTCGGGTAGGCGCTCAGTACTGGCGACGGCATGTCATCGAGCAGCACCGGGAACGTCACGGCTGTCGGCCCTGGGGTCACTGCGTCGCCGAAGCCGATGTCGACCTGGACGAAAATCTGCGCACCGTCGAGTTCGCCTCGCATCGTTGCTCTGATTCCGGGGTAGCCCGCTTCCTTGCGAATATCGGCCATCGAGACGGTGTCAGGATCGAAGGTGATGCCGTCGGGGACGTCGAGCGAGCAGGCGGCACGGAACACCTCAGCGATGCGGTCACCATCGGCCGGCACGAATGCGAGCAGGTCGATGTCCCGCGTCGGCCGTGCCGGAGTGTCGAACCACACGTCGAACAGAAGTGCACCTTTGAGCAGAAACTGATCGCGGCTCTCACCGACGCTGAGGCGATAGAGCATTCGTTCGAGTGCATAGCGCGTGAGGATGGATCCGAAATCGACGCGATCACGCTCCGCGAGATTCCTGAGTCGAGCACGGACGGACGCGGGCAGATTCGTGGCGCTCATGACAGTGATTCCAGGTACGGGCGCATCACGATGGTCATGCGCGTCTGAGCGGCCGCCTGCCACAGTTCGTCCATC
>CAMCSO010000109.1 GCA_945877545.1 Bifidobacterium breve
ATCCTCGAGATAGCGGTGCTCCTGCGGATTGACGTAGGCGACGGTGCCTCCCCCGACGACGTCGGGGACGGTGTTGCGCAGGTGCTCGCGTCGGATGATGAGGATGCCGGGGGTACCGGGACCGCCGACGAACTTGTGGGGGCTCAGGACGATGGCGTCCTTGTAGGCGAGCGGGTGGTCCGAACAGCGCGGGTTCATCTCGATGTCGATGTAGGGGGCGGCTGCGGCGAAGTCCCAGAAGGCAAGGGCGCCGTGCTCGTGGAGGAGTTGGGTGATGGCGTGCGTGTCGGAGACGATGCCGGTGACGTTGCTCGCGGCGCTGAACGACGCGATCTTCATCGGCCGTGATGCGTAGCGTTCAAGCTCATCGCTGAGGTGTTGGATGTCGATATGACCGTCAGGATCCTCATGGATGGTGACGACATCGGCGATCGACTCACGCCAGGGGAGCTCATTGCTGTGGTGCTCGAACGGGCCGATGAACACGACGGGACGCTCGTTCGCAGGGATGCAAGAGGAGAGTTGGTAGCGGGCATCGAGGTCCGCGGGGATCCGCAGATTAAGAACCCCAACGAGCTTGTTGATCGCCCCGGTGGACCCCGACCCGGTGAAGATGACGCAGGTCGTTTCGTCGCCATTGACCGCGGTGCGAATGATTTCGCGGGCATCCTCGCGAAGCCGGGTGGTCTGCAGGCCCGTTCCGCTGGACTCGGTATGGGTATTCGCGTAGCGGGGGAGGACCTCCCCGCGGATAAAGTCTTCGATGAACGTCAGTGCCCGGCCACTTGCGGTGTAATCGGCATACGTGACGCGCCGGGGACCGAATGGCCCGTGCATGATTTGGTCGTCGCCGATCACGGATTCGCGGATCCTGGTGAGGATCGCTGGATTAGGCAGATCCGAACGCTTTGCGGGGATTGCGGACGTCATGCTGAGCAGCGTACGAGACAATGGTGGAATGTCGATAGCGCCATCCGAGCGCACCGCCCTTTCCGAGGAGACGGTGACGGACCGCCCGTGGGTCACGATCGTCTGGAACGACCCCATCAACCTCATGTCCTACGTCACGTATGTCTTCATGACCTACTTCAAGTTCGACCGCGCAAAGGCTGAGATCCTCATGCTCGACGTCCATGAGAAGGGCCGCGCGACAGTGTCAAGCGGCACCCGTGAGGCGATGGAGATCGACGTTGCAGCGATGCACTCCTACGGCCTGTGGGCCACGCTCCAGAAGGATGATTGATGCCTGACGCCTTCTATCGGACCGGATCGGGCCGCACCGTCATCAGGCTTGACGATGTCGAGAAGAGCCTCTTGCGCTCGCTCTCGGCTCAGGTGATCGAGTTCGTTGCCCCGGACGATGCTGGCGACGCACGTGACCCGCTCGCGATCCTGGTCGGCATCGATGACGAGGCGACGGCGCCGGTCGACCCGGCGCTCGCGCGGCTGCTGCCTGATGCCTACCAAGACGATGACGACGCTGCGATGGATTTCCGCCGCTTCACCGAGCGGTCGCTACGCGAGACAAAGACCGCACATTCGCGCACTGTCGCAGAGGCCCTCGAGCGCTCAGGGGAGAAGGTGACCCTCTCGGATCAGGAGCAAGCGAGTTGGTTGGGCTTCCTCAATGACGGCCGTCTGGCGATCGGCACCCGTATTGGGCTGACCGACGATAACCACGACGAGATCGCCGCCCTCCCCGATGAGGATCCCAGGGCTGGGCTTCTGGACTTCTACGACTGGCTCACCTACCTGCAGGAGTCGCTCGTCCAGCTTCACCTCGACGACCTTTCCTAAGGTTGAGCCCGCCCCCCATTATTGCGAGATCGTGGTGACCGTCACGCGAAGGAGCGGTGGCCCCGTTGAGGGACCACCGCTCCTTGTCGTGGTGCAGGCGCCGTGGCGCCGTTGATCAGGCTCCGCTGGACGGAGCCGCCTTGATCTCCTGCTCGGCGAATGCCGCGTCGTCGGCGAAGCTCTTCTCGCGGGCGATCTTGTAGATGAGAAGCCCGAAGAGGCACTTCGCGAGGACGTCGGCGATTGAGTAGCCGACCTGACGCCACACGAAGGAATCTGCGCCTGCGATCCCGAGCATCGGGAGCAGGTACGAGATCGGGTAGACGCCCCAGGTTGCGAGGAGCAGCCAGCGAAGACCGCTCAGGTCCTTGCCAACCTGCGTGGGCTGGTTCTTCGCAGCCTTGCTGAGCTCGACGAAAAGAACGTAGAGGATGTAGATGAATGGAAGCGTCGAAAGTACGCCCCAGACCGTCTTGGTGGCCGTATCGACTGCAATCTCGCCTGGGTAGCCCAGGATGATCATCAGCGCCGAAGCGGGGATGAGCTTGAGCATGAGGCCCTTGCGGACCTGCGGGGCGAGTGCGAGCACCGCAATGACTTCGAAGAGCAACAACGGAACCGTGAGCAGCCAGTCGACATAGCGGTAGCCCTCGTTGAAGCCATCGCCATTCACGAGCACGTAGGACATCGCATTCATCGCGGTGGCCGGGGTGCCGTCGCCGACTGCAACATATGCCTCGGTGAACGAGTTGAAGATCCGGATGTAATGGTAGCCCGCGATGAAGGTCACCATTGCAGAGACAATGAGCGCTTGACGGTAGCGTGGCAGAACCCTGCCCTGCACCACGAGGAAAAATACTGTGGCGGCAAGCATTGACGCCACAGCGAACGAAAGGACGTTATAGACGGTTTGGAACTGCGAATAATCGAGCTGGAGAACGGATTCCATTTAAGCCTCCGAATAGTGATGACAGATGACTTTCACGTTCGGCGTGAGGCGTTCAGGTCGAGCGCTTCCCGTCAACCGCACATTCTTCGACTTCTTTCTGAGGGTCGCAACCGGAACACGCACCGTAGGGTTGGGTTGTGCTAAGAATTTCTCGAAACCTCATCGATGACATGGTTGCTCACGCTCGCGCCGATCACCCCGATGAAGCGTGCGGGGTCATCGCAGGCCCGATTGATTCGGGTATTCCGACCCGGTTTGTTCCGATGCTCAATGCGGCGAGATCCCCGACGTTCTACGAGTTCGATTCGACGGACCTGTTGCGGCTCTACCGTGACATGGATGACCGTGACGAGGTTCCGGTCGTCATCTACCACTCGCACACCGCCACGGAGGCCTACCCCTCCCGCACCGACATCGCTCTCGCGTCCGAACCGGATGCGCATTATGTCCTCATTTCAACTCGGGAGACGGGCTCGCAGGAGGGTCCGTTCGAGCTCCGCTCATTTCGCATTGTCGACGGTGAGGTGGCCGAGGAAGAGGTCTTGGTTGTCGCGACAGGCGATTGATGTGCAGGAGCGCAATCCCGGGATGCCGCGAGCCGCGAGGCCGTGGGAGACTCGGGGCATGTCAGTTGACGTTCGAATCCCCACCATCCTGCGCACCTACACCGGCGGCGAGAAGGCGGTGACCGCTGAAGGCGCCACGCTCGCCGAGGTCGTCGCTGACCTCGAGGCCAATCACCCCGGGATCGGAGAACGGCTTCTTGACGAGAGCGGTCTGCGACGGTTCGTGAACATCTACGTCAACGATGAGGATGTTCGTTTCCTCGCCGGCCTCGATACCGCCATCGCCGATAAAGACTCCATCACGATCCTGCCCGCCGTCGCTGGCGGCTAACGAGCGATGCGCTACGACTCACTGCTCGACTCTGTCGGGCATACGCCGCTGGTCGGGCTGCCGCGGCTCTCGCCCTCGCCAGATGTGCGCCTCTGGGCGAAACTCGAGGACCGCAACCCGACCGGTTCGGTGAAGGACCGGGCTGCCCTCGCGATGATCGACCAAGCTGAGCGCGATGGCCTCATCCGTCCGGGGTCGACCCTCCTTGAGCCCACGTCTGGTAACACCGGGATCTCCCTCGCCATGGTCGCCAAACAGCGTGGCTATCACCTCGTATGCGTCATGCCCGAGAACACCTCCGTCGAGCGAACCCAACTCCTCACCATGTGGGGCGCCCGCATCATCACCTCGCCAGCCGCTGGCGGCTCGAATGAGGCGGTTCGGGTGGCGAAGGAGATCGCGATCGAGAACCCGGACTGGGTGATGCTCTACCAGTACGGCAACCCCGCGAATGCGCTCGCGCACTTCGAGTCCACCGGCCCGGAATTGCTCGCCGACCTGCCAACGATCACCCACTTCGTCGCGGGCCTCGGTACCACCGGAACCCTCATGGGCGTCGGACGGTTCTTCCGCGACGCGAAGCCTGACGTTCAGATTGTTGCCGCCGAGCCACGATACGGCGAACTCGTCTACGGCCTTCGCAACCTCGACGAGGGCTTCATCCCGGAACTCTACGACGAGAGCCTGCTCACCACTCGGTTCTCAGTCGGACCCCGGGACGCAGTGAGGCGCACGCGCGAACTCCTCGAGGTCGAAGGCATCTTCGCCGGTGTCTCAACCGGAGCGATCCTGCACGCCGCCCTCGGAATGGCTGCCAAGGCCATGAAGGCGGGCGAACCGGCCGATATCGCCTTCATCGTCTGCGATGGCGGCTGGAAGTACCTGTCAACCGGCGCGTACGAGGGCACCCTCGACGAGGCTGAGGACTCCCTCGACGGACAGTTGTGGGCCTAGCGACCACATGGGTGAGGGAGAACACGGTCTAGAGAGTGCCCCGCCATAGGCTGGCAGCATTATGTCTGACGCTCCCATTGGCATTGTCGACTCCGGAGTCGGCGGGCTGACGGTCGCCCGATCCGTCCTTGATCAACTCCCGCACGAGCCGGTGCGATATGTCGGAGACACCGCCCGTGGCCCGTATGGACCGCGGCCGCTCGCGGAGGTTCGCGAGTTCGCCATCGAGATCATGGATCGGCTCGTCGATGACGGCGTGAAGATGCTCGTCATCGCCTGCAATTCAGCAAGCGCCGCGACCCTTCGCGACGCTCGCGAGCGATACCAGGTCCCGGTCGTCGAGGTGGTGCACCCTGCGGTTCGCCGGGCTGCGGCAGCGACAAGGAACGGCCGGATCGGTGTGATCGGCACCGCGATGACGATCAACTCGCAGGCCTATGACGATGCGTTCGCGGCGGCGCCCACCGTCGAACTCATTTCGGCGGCCTGCCCTAGGTTCGTTGAATTCGTCGAGGCGGGGGTCACCGGTGGTGACGAGCTGCTCGCGCTCGCGCACGCATACCTCCAGCCCCTCAGGGATGCCGACGTCGACACGCTGGTCCTCGGCTGCACGCACTACCCGCTCCTCACCGGCGTCCTGTCATACGTTATGGGCGAGTCGGTGACCCTGGTGTCGAGTGCAGAGGAGACGGCAAAGGATGTCTATCGCACCCTCGTCGCTGAGGGCCTGGTTCGTGACCCTGCCCTCCCCGAGCCCGTGCACCAATTCATGGCAACCGGGGATCCCGCCGCCTTCCAACGACTCGGGCGAAGGTTCCTCGGCCCGGAGATCGGCGTGGTGGTGGGCCTCGGGCCCACGTGAGGGCCTGCGCGTCGAGTGCGTCAACCCCCGAGATCCGTCATCGCCTAGGGTCGTCGCATGACCCGATCAGATGGACGCGCCAACGATGAGCTTCGACCCGTGACATTCGAGCGCGGGTGGCTCGAACAGGCTGAGGGCTCGGCGCTCGTATCGTTCGGTCGAACCCGGGTGCTCTGCACGGCCTCATTCACGGCCGGCGTGCCCCGCTGGCTCAAGGGGTCGGGCAATGGCTGGGTCACGGCCGAGTATGCGATGCTCCCGCGCGCGACGAATACCCGAAATGACCGCGAGTCGGTGAAGGGCAAGCTCGGTGGCCGTACGCAGGAGATATCGCGCCTCATCGGACGCAGCATGCGGGCGGTCGTCGACATGTCAGCACTCGGCGAGAACACCATCGTCATCGACTGTGATGTGCTTCAGGCCGACGGCGGCACCCGTACGGCGGCCATCACTGGCGCCTACGTTGCGCTCACGGACTCGGTGACCTGGGCGATCGGGGAGGGCCTGATGAAGTCGAGCCCGCTTACCGACTCGGTGGCCGCGGTGAGCGTCGGAATCGTCGACGGGGAGCCACGCCTTGACCTCCACTACGACGACGACGTCCGTGCCCAGACCGACATGAATGTAGTCATGACCGGTGGCGGCAAATACGTCGAGGTTCAGGGCACTGCAGAGGGCGAGCCCTTCGATCGGGCACTGCTCGATGAGCTGCTCGGCCTTGCCGCTGATGGCTGCGCCGATCTCACGCGAATGCAAGTTCTCGCCTTGACGGCCACCGCCCAGTGAGCATCAGGGTCGTCTTGGCCACCCGAAATGCGCACAAGGTGATCGAGCTGCGGCGCATCCTCGAAGATGCGGGGCTCGATATCGAGCTTGTCGGCACCGATGAGTACCCCGATCTCCCCGACGTCGCAGAGACCGGCTCCACGTTCGCGGCGAATGCCCTGCTCAAGGCGCGTGAGGTCTGCGAGTTCACGGGCCTCCCAGCGATCGCTGACGACTCAGGGCTTGCCGTCGATGCGCTCAATGGCATGCCGGGGATCTTCTCGGCGAGGTGGAGCGGTGCCCACGGCAATGACGTGGCAAACCTTGAGCTCCTCCTCGGACAGCTCACCGACGTCGCGCCGAACCGCAGGGGTGGAGCCTTCCACTGTGCTGCCGCCATCGCCCTTCCCGACGGTGATGCTCGCGTCGTCGAGGGCACGGTGGAGGGCACGATCATCGACTCACCGAGAGGTTCGAACGGTTTCGGCTATGACCCGATCTTCGTGCCGCTCGGCGGCAACCTGACCCTTGCTGAGATCGCACCCGCCGAGAAGGATGCGATGAGCCACCGTGGCAACGCCATGAGGGCGCTTGTCCCCGTTTTGAAGGAGCTGCTTCGACCATGATCCTTGAGATTGCCTGCATTGAGATCGCACCGGAGAACCATGAGGCCTTTAGGACGGCAATCGCACGGGCCGTCGAGCAAGAGCTGAGTGCATCCCCGGGGTTTATCGACTTCACCCTCCATCAGGGCATCGAGCGTCCGGAGGCCTACCAGCTTCACATCAGGTGGGAGACCATCGAGGACCACACCATCGGTTTCCGCGAATCGCAGAGATTCACGGCGTGGCGCGAAATCATCGGTGGGTTCTTCGTTGCGCCACCGTCGGTGGAGCACTGGTCGACGAACTAACGCACGAAGGCCCGGGATCCCCAAGGGCCGACTGCTACCAGCAGTCGGCGCACACCCGCACGGCGGAGTCACCACTGGCGAGCCGGCTCGAGTGGTTGACGAGGAAGCACTTCGTGCAGGTGAACTCATTCGCCTGCATCGGGATCACATGGATGACGAGTGACTCACCTGACAGATCGGCTCCGGGCAGTTCAAGGCCTTCAGCGAGTTCGTTCTCATCGACGTCGACCGCAGTCTGCGTCTTGGCCGCCTCACGCTCCTTGATGCCATCGAGGCCCTCGGCCGCGATCTCGTCATCGGTCTTGCGCGGTGCGTCGTAATCGGTTGCCATGCGTCTCACATCCCTCTCTATCGCTGTTCCGGACTCCTCGCCGGTGGCCCGGAGGAACTCCTGACCATCTGCGATGGGCATTGGACAGCGCAAAAATCCTCCCGAGCAGCGTAACCGTACCTCCCTTTGCTTGGGCGCGCGCCAGACGTCTCCGGTGAAGGTGCGCAGGGCGGTGCGGTAGCGCGCGAATATTGCGCGGACGGCCTCGAACGACCGGTGCCTAAACTTCGTGACCAAGTCTCGCGGGAACTTGAAATGAGACAGGAGGTATCTTCAGGTGGCTCATGAAAAGTTTCCGCGCAGAGGGTCGGATGTTGTGAGGTACGACCAGTGCGGAAGGCGGGACTTGAACCCGCACGTCCGAAGACACAGGTTCCTAAGACCTGCGTGTCTGCCAATTCCACCACTCCCGCTGGCGAACGAAGTCTAGGCGGTCACGAAAGCTGAAGGTCACGCAGCAGCTTCGCGACGTGCCCGGTGGCCTTGACGTTGTACTGCGCCACCTCGACGAGGCCGGTTGGACCGACGACGATGGTCGATCGGATGACCCCGGTGACGGTCTTGCCGTAGAGCTGCTTTTGCCCCCAGGCGCCGTACTGCTCCATGACGTGGTGGTCGGGGTCTGAGAGGAGGGTGAATGGCAGCCCATCGTTTTCACGGAACATTGCGAGCTTGGCTGGCTTATCGGGGGAGATACCGATGATGACGTAGTCGGAGCCGTCAAAGGCTGCGAGGTTGTCGCGGAAGTCGCAGGCCTGCTTCGTGCACCCTGGTGTCATGGCTGCCGGGTAGAAATACAGGAGCGCGGTGCGTCCGGTGAAGTCGGAGAGGCTGACTTCAAGACCAGTGTCAGTCGTGAGGGTGAAGGCGGGGGCTGAGCTTCCGACGACGAGCCTCATTTGGCGCCGATCGGGGTGAGGAGTGGTGCATCGACATGCCTGTCGAGACCGGCGGAGCGGCGCAGTCCTCGACCCCCGGTGAAGGCAAGGACGATGACGAAGATCGCTGCACCGACGAGCACGATCATCGTGCCGGACGGCACTCCGGCGTAGTAGCTCGCGTACATCCCGACAAAGCCGGAGAAGACACCAACGATGGTGCTGATCGCGAGCATTCGACCGAAGGAGTCGGTGAGCATGCGCGCAACGACAGCGGGGATGACGAGCATCGCGGCAACGAGGGTCACACCTATCACGGTGAGGGTTGCGAGGATCGCGAGCGACAGGATGATCATGAGCATCGCCTCGATGCGGCCCACACGTACGCCCGAGACATCGGCGACATCCGGGTCGAAGGTGGTGAACAGGAGTGCGCGGTAGCGGAGGAACACGAAAGCCGCCGTGAGGATGCTCACGGCGATGAGGCCGATGATCTGCTCGGTCGTGATGCCGAGAATGCTGCCGAAGAGGGCATTTTCGAACGAAGGTCCGCTGGTGCCGAACTTCGCGAACAAAGCGACGCCGAGAGCGAATGATGCCGTGGTGATCACCCCGATGGCCGCGTCGGCGCCGACACGTCCGCGCTTTGCTACGGTCGTGATTGCGAGGGCTGACGCGATGCCCCAGAGCCCGGCGCCGATCAGGTAGAACTGGGCGGCGAACAGTTGGGCCGCAGCGAAGCCGCCGAAGATCGAATGGGACAGGCCGTGGCCGATATAGCTCATCCCCCGCAGGACGATGAAGACCCCGATGAACCCAAGGAGCGCGCCA
>CAMCSO010000110.1 GCA_945877545.1 Bifidobacterium breve
GGAGTCGATTTGACGTTCTCCACCGGCACAGACACGGCGGCACAGGCCGGAGTGACCTAGGGAAGCGCTGATTTTCCTATCCCTCTTCATTCCCTCGGGTCTCACCCGAGTCAGATGCACCCCGAAACCCGATGAGTTGTGCTCTGACGGGGGACTCGTCGGGATTCGGGGTGCATCTGGCCGAAACAGCGCTCAATATCGGGGACCCGCACTCGGATGAAGTCTGGACAGCATGGATACGCATGAATATCTCGCCCGGATGCCTCTATCCTTTCCTGATGACTTCACCCCGCCTCTTGGTGATTCAGCACGACCTCGATGACGCCCTGAATGAGCTTGCCGCGCCCCTTGCTGACGCTGGCCTGACTATCGACACCTGGTGCACATTCCGCTCCGATGCCCCTGAGGAACCGCTCGAGTCCTTCGACGGCGTCCTGTCGTTGGGTGCGTTGGCGAGTGCGACGAACGAGGACTCGGTCCCGTGGATACGGGGTGAGATCGCCGTCCTCGAGGAGGCGCTGGCCCGTCGCATGCCCATTCTGGGCGTGTGTTTCGGTGCTCAGCTGCTTGCCCGCGCCGCCGGAGGACGGGTCTACCGTTCACCAGTCACGGAAATTGGCTGGCATCACGTCGACATGGCGCCAGAGGCAGCAGCTGACCCGGTGCTGGGCGCACTCGGTCCGAACCTGTACGTCTTCCAATCTCACTACGACACGTTCGACCTGCCCGCCGAAGCCACGGTGCTCGGGCGGACCGGCGAGCTGACGGAGGCCTACCGGATCGGTGATCGTGCGTGGGCCGTCCAGTTCCACATCGAGGCGAACCCGTCGCTGATTTACTCCTGGCTTGCGGTCTACCAGGACGCCATGATCAAGGCAGGCGTCGACATCGACGAACTGCGCCGATTCACCGCCTCGTACTGGCAGGAGTACCGGCAGGCATCGTGGGATCTCGCGACCGCCTTCGCCGGCGAAGTCTGGGCGGCGCGGGACTGAGGGGCGGTACCCAGAACACCCGGTGTTCCCTTGTCGCCGCGTGAGCGCAGTCAGCCGGCCGAGCCGATTCGGGCTGCCCGCGCGACCTCGAGGGCCCGCAGGCGGCCGTCGAGCCGCTCCGCGGTGGCCGGATCGCACGGGAGACCATAGGCGGCAGTCACGACCGCGCCGAGATCAGCCCGGTAGTCGTGGCCGAGGCTCTGGAAATCGCCAGGTTTGATGTTCGTGGCGAAGAGCGTGTCGACGAGGGCCTGGGCCCACGTGATGCCTGGCCTCCACGTCATTGTCTCGGGAACGTTTCGCCCGCGGGTGCCGTCGGCCGGCAGCCATGCCGGACGGTGAAGGAGTAGGTCTGGCCGGAAGCGAACAACCGGATCTCCATCGTGCTCGAGGAACCACACCCGTGGCCGCGTTCCTTCGAATGCAGCGGGGATCTGCTCCGGACGATCGACGGTGATCGACTCCGCCGCGCACAGCGCATGGAACACATCGGCAGTCGATCCACCGGGTGTACCAACCCATAGCGCACCTGACACCGCGTAGTGGTCGAGGTCAAGGGGCCCAGCAGGCACAGCGGCCTCCTGCACCTTCGCGCCAAGGCTCTCGCCGTACAACAGGATCCGCGGCGCGGCTGCCAGAACGGAGCATTCCTCGCGAATCGCATCGAGGAGGAGTCGCTGCGTCTGGGCCGCCATCTCGACCTTACCCAGTGACAGGAAGGAGGGCAGGAGGCCGTAAGCGATGGCGACGGAGGCGCAATCGCCGAGCGTCAGGATTTCAAGAACATCGACCGGGGTCGCGTTCACGTAGCCGCTGCCCGCCGGAGCCGAAACGAGTAGAGAACCTCTGTCGAATGCCCGCGTTCGACGCAGTTCGGCCATCGCCAAACCCACCCGCTGCTGGACCGTATCGGCAGCATCAACACCGATGAACACGCGGATCGGAGACGCAACCGGGTCGCGCTGCGTGACAAAGCGGATATCGTCCGGCGCTACCGCTGTCCCAACGAATCTGGCCCCCTCGCGTCCGAGCTCTGCGATCGACACCGCACTCCCGACGCACCCGGACACGACGTCGCCCGTCGGGGGAGTCGAGAAGCCTGGATCAAGTGCTCGGCTTTCGTCGGCCATCTTGGCTAGGAGGACGCCGCGCCCATAGGTGGCAGCGGCCACGACCCCTCCGGCAATTCCGGCCCCCACGAGCACCGGGGCGGCCGAGCTGATCGGCCCCGCTCCGCGGCCACGCGCTGCGTCCATGATCGATGCGGCGAGACCCACCTTCAGCCCGGCCGAACCACCCGCAATCCCGCCGAGGATAAACGGGAATACCTGTCGTACCTTTGACGGCCATGGGACGAGGGTGGCGCCGCGGGATGCCGCAGCAACGCCAGTGCCCACGGCAATGCCGGCGGCAATTCCGAACGCGACCGGCTTCATTGTGTGCCCGTGAACGCTAGGAAAGGCCTGGGAAGAACAACTCGATCTCCCGTGCTGCGGACTCAGGCGAATCAGACCCGTGGGTCACATTGTTCTGGGTCTCGGTGGCGAGGTCGCCGCGGATGGTGCCCGGTGCTGCGTTTGCCGGATTCGTGGCACCCATCATGGCCCGCCACGACAAGATGGCGTCGGGACCTTCGATGACGGCTGCAACGAGCGGTGCGCTCGTGATGAACGCAACGAGGTCTGCGAAGAACGGGCGCTCGCGATGCTCGCCATAGTGGTTCTCGGCGATCTCGACGGTCAAGGTGCGCTGCTCGAGAGCCACAATGCGGTAGCCCTTGCGCTCAATGCGGCCGAGGACCTCGCCGACGAGGCCGCGGGCGACGCCGTCGGGCTTGATCAGGACAAGGGTGCGCTCGGACACGAAAATCTCCTCAGAATCATGAATGCGCCGCACGAGCGGTGCTCCGGAATCCTACCTGCGTCGGCGCACTGCTACGCCGCACCCTCCGGAGCGGCACCATCCTCGGCAGCTGCCTTGGCTGCCTCTCGCAGCGCATCGACACGCGTGCCCGTCCGCACCGCGATGAACCACAGCACGACGAAGATGCCGCCCACCACGAACATGAGGGGAACGAGGAAGCCGATCGACAGGACGATCACCTGCGTCACCCAGCCCCAGGCGACGCCCCACGGACGACGCAGCACGCCCACGGACAAGATGAGCAGCACGGCGATGGCGGACCCCACACCGATCGCAAGGCCTCGGCTCGACACGGAGCCGTTCGTAGACGCCACGAGACTGGCAAGGAACACGACGATCGCCTCGATCGCGAGGACGGACGAGCACAGAACTTTCATGGGCACAGACCTATCACGAACGGGGCCCACGTGCCATGAGTCGCTTCGCCTCGCCGGCGAGCACCACCGAGCCGGTGACGAGAACTCCTGCACCGCCATAGTCATTGACCTCCTCGGCCAAGGTCACGGCTCGGTCGAGTGCATCGGCGAGCTTCGGCTCGATCCACACCCGCTCCTCGCCGAAGATGTCGCAGGCGATGACCGCGAGGTCCTCGGCCGGCAGGGCGCGAACGGAAGTCGGGGTCGTCACAACAATATGATCGAGCACTGACTCAAGTGCGATGAGCACGCCCTGGGCGTCCTTCTCTCCGAGAATGCCGACAACCCCGACAAGTGACTCAAAGTCGAATGACTCTGCGACGGCGGCGGCTAGCGCGATAGCTCCGTGCGGGTTGTGGGCGGCATCGACGATGACGGTCGGGCTGCGACGGACGATTTCGAGACGGCCCGGTGAGCTCACCATCAAGAAACCCTCTCGCACCGTCTCGACGTCGAGTTGTACGTCGGTCGCGAGAAAGGCCTCGACTGCTGCGAGACCGACCGACGCGTTCTGGGCCTGGTGGTCTCCGAACAGCGGCACGAACAGGTCCTCGTACCTGCCGTGCAGGCCTTGAATCGTCAGCATCTGACCGCCGATGGCGACATCTCGGGATTCGACTGAGAACTCGATGCCCTCGCGCGAAATGGTTGCACCTTCGAGCGCGCACCTGGCAAGCAGGATCTCCGCGGCCGCAAGGCCCTGCTGCGCCAAGATCACCTGCGATCCGGCCTTGATGATGCCTGACTTCTCGGTGGCGATCTCCTCGATGGTCTCGCCCAGGTATTCGGTGTGGTCCATACCGATCGGCGTGATGACACATACGCTGCCATCGGCCACATTTGTCGCATCCCACGCCCCGCCCATTCCGACCTCAACGATCGCGACGTCGACGGGCGCGTCTGCGAAGGCTGCGAACGCCATCGCCGTCATGACCTCGAAGAAGGAGAGCGCAATCCCGCCGTCGGCGAGGGCTCGGGCATCGACGAGTTCCACATACGCCCTGATGTCACTCCATGTCCGCGCAAACCTCGCCGGGGAGATCGGCTGCCCGTCGAAGCAGATGCGCTCACGTGCGTCGAGGAGGTGGGGCGAGGTGAACAGGCCGGTGCGCAGCCCGAATTGGCGCAGCAGTGACTCGATGACACGCGAGGTGGTTGTCTTGCCGTTCGTGCCGGTGACGTGGATGACGGGGTAGGTGCGCTGCGGGTCGCCGAGGAGTTCAACGACGGACGCAATACGGGTCAGTGACGGTTCGATGCGGTTCTCTGGCCAGCGGGCCATCAGATCCTTGACCAAGGCGGCGTGCCGCTGCTGCTCGTCTCGGTCCGAGGTGGCTGTCACGCGATCAGTCTAGGTCGGCAATCTCGTTAGGCTTACCCCTCGTGACTGTCTCTCGCGCCGTGCCCGACAAGCCCTCCCTCGACGGAATCGAGTCGAGGTGGGCTGAGGTCTGGGAATCACAGGGTGTCTACCGATTCGACCGCACGAGAACCCGCGATGCCGTGTTCTCCATTGACACTCCCCCGCCGACCGTGAGCGGATCCCTGCATGTCGGACACGTGTTCTCGTACACGCACACCGACTGCATCGCGCGTTACAAGCGCATGTGTGGGTTCGAGGTGTTTTACCCGATGGGCTGGGACGACAACGGACTGCCGACTGAGCGACGGGTCCAGAACTACTTCGGCGTTCGCTGCGACCCGAGCCTGCCGTATGACCCTGCCTTCGAGCCGCCCGCCGAGCCCGACGCCAAGCGCCAGATCCCTATTTCGCGCAAGAACTTCATCGAGTTGTGCGAGAAGCTCACCCTCGAGGACGAGGTCGTCTTTGAGGACCTGTGGCGGCGCATGGGACTGTCGATCGACTGGTCGCAGACGTACCAGACAATCGGCGTGAACGCCCAGCGCGTGAGCCAGCTTGCGTTCCTGCGCAATCTTGCCCGAGGCGAGGCCTATCAGTCCGAGGCACCGACCCTGTGGGACGTCACCTTCAAGACAGCCGTTGCGCAGGCCGAGCTTGAGGACCGTGAGCGCCCCGGCGCCTACCACCGGATCGGCTTCCCGCGGTCGGCTGACCGAGGCGAGAAGGTCTTCATCGAGACCACGCGCCCCGAACTCCTCGCCGCATGCGTCGCGCTCGTCGCCCACCCGGACGACCCCCGCTACCAGCCCCTCTTCGGCACCACCGTGCGGACACCGGCATTCGGGGTCGAGGTCCCGATCGTTGCCCATCACCTTGCCGACCCGGAGAAGGGCTCAGGTATCGCCATGATCTGCACGTTCGGCGATCTCACCGACGTCACCTGGTGGCGCGAGCTTCAGCTCCCGACCCGTCCGATCATCGGGTGGGACGGCCGGATCCTCCCCGACGTCCCGGAATGGATCACCGACCCGGTTGGCGTGAGCAACTACGAGGCCATCATCGGCACGACGAGCCACACCGCCAAGGAGCGGATGGTCCAGATGCTCGGTGCAGCAGGCGACCTAGTCGGTGAGCCACGAGAAATCGTACACCCGGTGAAGTTCTTCGAGAAGGGCGATAAGCCTCTGGAGATCGTCACGACGCGTCAGTGGTATCTCACGAATGGTGGACGCGACCCAGTGCTCCGCGACCGGCTCCTTAACCGAGGCAAGGAGCTCAAGTGGCATCCAGAGCACATGCGGGTGCGTTACGAGAACTGGGTCGGCGGGCTCAACGGCGACTGGCTCGTCTCGCGCCAACGGTTCTTCGGAGTGCCGATCCCGGTGTGGTACGCCCTCGATGAGGCTGGCAATCCGCGCTATGACGACATTCTGCGGCCCAGCGAGGCCGACCTGCCCATTGACCCGAGCACCGACACCCCCACCGGCTACACCGACGCTCAGCGGGGCGTCCCCAATGGCTTCATGGGCGACCCGGACATCATGGACACCTGGGCGACGAGTTCCCTGACGCCTCAGATCGCTGGCGGCTGGGAGCGCGACCCGGATCTGTGGAGCCGGGTATTCCCCATGGACATGCGGCCCCAGGCGCACGAGATCATCCGCACCTGGCTGTTCAGCAGCGTCGTCCGCGCCCATCTCGAGTCCGACTGCCTCCCGTGGAGTGATGCCGCCATCTCCGGCTGGATCCTGGACCCGGACCGCAAGAAGATGAGCAAGTCGAAGGGCAATGTCGTCACCCCGATGGCAATGCTCGATGAATACAGTTCCGACGCCGTCCGTTACTGGGCCGCCTCCGGCCGGCCCGGTACAGATACTGCCTTCGATGTTGGCCAGATGAAGATCGGCCGCCGGCTCGCCATCAAGATCCTCAATGCGAGCAAGTTCGTCCTCATGCTTGACCCGACGTCCGATGCTGCCGCGATCACCGAGCCCCATGACCAGGCCCGGATCGCAGCGCTCGCGGAGACCGTGCGGCAAGCAACCGTTGCCTTCGAGCAATTCAACTACGCAAAGGCCCTCGAAGTCGCGGAGACCTTCTTCTGGGACTTCACCGACGACTACGTCGAACTCGTGAAGGAGCGCGCCTACGGCGGTGAGGGACCGGCGAAGGCCGAATCAGCCAAGGCAGCACTCGCAGTCAGCCTTGACACGATCCTGCGCCTGTTCGCTCCGTTCCTGCCGTTTGTCACCGAGGAGGTCTGGAGTTGGTGGCAGGAAGGCACGATCCACCGTGCATCCTGGCCGGACAGCGAGGCACTCGCCGCACTCGCTCAGGGACAGGACCCTGCGCTCCTTGGCGACCTTGCCGGAGTCCTCACGGCGATTCGAAAGGCCAAGAGCGACGTCAATGCCTCGATGCGCGCCGAGGTCACGTCAGCTGTCATTACCGCCCCCGCTGACGCCATTGAACGCCTGCGAACAGCCACCGACGACATCACCGCGGTAGGCCGGATCGCTCAACTGACATTCACTGAAGGCCCGCAACTCACCGTTGAGGTCGCGGTAGCCCAAGCGCCGTAGCCGCTTCAGGGGTTACGCAGACTTGTCGCGGCGCTCCCGCCGGGGAGCGACCTCGCGCGGGACGAGGGTCGGGTTCACGTTATCTCGCACCACCTCGCCGCTGATGACGACCTTTCCGACATCAGTTCGGCTTGGGACCTCATACATGACATTGAGGAGGACCTCTTCGAGGATCGCCCGAAGGCCTCGAGCGCCAGTGCCTCGTTTGAGCGCCTGCTCCGCAATCTCCTCGAGCGCCGCTGGCTCAAATTCAAGACCGACGCTGTCGAGCTCGAACAGGCGTTGGTACTGCTTGGTGAGAGCGTTGCGCGGCTCAGTGAGCACCGCAACTAGCGCCTCGCGATCGAGCTTGGCTACCGCCGTGAAGACTGGCAGACGTCCGACGAACTCGGGGATCATGCCGAACTTGAGGAGGTCCTCGGGAAGGGCCTGGCTGAAGATGTCGGCTGGGTCACTATTGTCATCAGTCACTCGTTCACCTTCGATGAGATCGAAGGTGAACCCGAGTTGCTTCTTTCCGATCCGCTGCTCAATGATGCGATCGAGCCCGGCGAAGGCACCGCCGACGATGAAGAGGACGTTCGTCGTGTCGATCTGAATGAACTCTTGATGCGGGTGCTTGCGACCACCCTGCGGCGGGACTGAGGCTGTGGTCCCCTCAAGGATCTTCAGGAGCGCCTGTTGCACCCCCTCGCCGGATACATCGCGGGTGATCGACGGGTTCTCGCTCTTACGGGCCACCTTGTCGATTTCATCGATGTAGATGATGCCGGTTTCAGCCTTCTTGACGTCGTAGTCCGCGGCCTGGATGAGCTTGAGGAGGATGTTCTCAACATCCTCGCCCACATAGCCGGCCTCCGTCAGCGCCGTGGCGTCGGCGATGGCGAAGGGCACGTTCAGCATTCGTGCCAGGGTCTGGGCGAGTAAGGTTTTTCCGGAGCCGGTCGGTCCGAGCAGCAGGATATTGGACTTCGCGAGCTCGACCTGATCATCCTTCGGGCGGTCGGTGGAGGTCGCCTGCACCCGCTTGTAGTGGTTATACACCGCGACGGCTAGCGCCTTCTTTGCAGTGTTTTGACCGATGACGTATTCGTCGAGGAACTCGAATATCTCACGTGGCTTGGGCAGGTCTCCCAACTGAACATCGGAAGCCTCGCTCAGCTCCTCTTCGATGATCTCGTTGCACAGATCGATGCACTCATCGCAGATGTACACACCCGGTCCGGCAATGAGTTTCTTAACCTGCTTCTGGCTCTTCCCACAAAAGGAGCACTTCAGAAGGTCGCCGCTTTCGCCGATCCGGGCCACGACATCGCTCCTTCGGGATAACTCTTGCCCGGCAATCGCGCGAACAGAGTATGACGTTACCGTGTCGCACTGACATTTGCAGTCCCGTGCCACGAAAAATCGAATAATGATTTCCGTGGCCGTTGAACTCAGCGGTTCAACCAACTACACCTTGCGCGACGCGATCACCTGATCGATGATTCCGTACTCCTTCGCCATTGGCGCGGTGAGGATCTTGTCGCGCTCAATGTCCTTCGCGACCTCCTCGGCGCTCCGGCCGGTGTGCAGGGCGAACATCCCTTCCATCTCAACACGCATGCGGAGGATCTCGTTGGCCTGGATCTCGATATCAGATCCCTGGCCACCGCCCTCGGTGTACGGCTGATGAATGAGGATGCGTGCGTGCGGCAGAGCGAAGCGCTTTCCGGGAGTGCCGGCCGCGAGGATGACAGCCGCTGCTGACGCCGCCTGACCTAGGCACACGGTCTGCACCTGCGGCTTCACGAACTGCATCGTGTCGTAGATGGCCGTCATGGCGGTGTAGGAGCCGCCGGGTGAGTTGATG
>CAMCSO010000111.1 GCA_945877545.1 Bifidobacterium breve
AGTGCCTCAAGTCAAATTGCCCGCGAAACATGTTGCTTGCCAATGAAGCACCGAGAGGAGACAATCATGGCCATGAGAGAGCCAGTAGCCGTCTTCTTCGCCGACCTGAATCTGTCGGTTGACGAATGGCAGTCTGGCACGACGTGGACTGAACTCTTTAGCGGCGACCGCAATGCCGTTGTTCCCGGGTCCCCCATCGTCGTGACGGACGATGACGACGCTTTCGAGGCGACCGTCACCGAGCTCAACAGCGTTGGTCCGCGAATGGTCGTTCACTGGGACCGCGCTGTGCCCGTTCCGGAGAAGGCTCAGCAGGCCGCACTGGCCTGAGCACACGATCCCCGTACCGAGGCGTTGACCGCAATCAACTCACCTACATCGTTAGGGGCGCGGAGGCAGGCTCAAGATGTGCTCGGTCTCCACGACGGAGGCAATGGATAGGTCAAGGGACCGCGCGAGGTCGGCGGTTCGCTTGACGAGCGGGGTGTTGCCCTGGGCGATCTCGCCCTTGCGTAGGTAGAGGGTGTCCTCGAGTCCGGCCCGAGCATTGCCTCCGAGGGCGAGCCCGATGCCGGTGAGCTGGAGGTTCGCCTTGCCAATCGCGATGATCTGCCAGATGCAGCCCTTCGGCAGTCGTTCGACCATCATGACAAGGTTCTGCGGTGTGGCTGCGGCTCCGCCCACTACTCCGAGCACGATCGAGAATTGCAGCGGATCTGCGAGCAGTCCCTCGTCGTAGAGCCGCATGACGGCGTCGAGGTGGCCGGTGTCGTAGACCTCGAGCTCCGGCTTGATGTCGAGCTCGCGCATGCGCGCCGCGAGGCGGCGCACGCCATCGGGCGGGTTGCGGAACTCGCCCGTGCCGAAGCTCATTGAGCATGGATTGAGGGTGGCCATTCGCGGACGCAGCTCGACCATCTTCTCGCGGTCTTCAAAATCGACCGAGAGGCCGACGCCGGTGGAGAGTTGGATGTGGATCGGGCACTTTTCCTCGATGAGGTCCATCGTGCGCCGCGCGATGTTGAGGTCGGCGGTTGGCCGCTCGAACTCATCGCGCAGGTGCAGGTGCGCGACCGTGGCCCCTTCGAGGTAAGCCGCATACACCGAGTCTGCGATCTCCTCCGGCGAGGTCGGCAGGTACTCGTTGTCAGCCTTGGTCGCGATAGGCCCCGTCGGCGCGACGGTGAGGACGACGCTCATCAACTCGCCTTCGGCGGATTGGCGATCGACACCGCGAGCACCGCATCGGAGTCGGACTCGTTCACGAGCTCGCGGTGGTCGCCCTTGGCCAGGTGCACTGAGTCGTACTGGCGCAGCGGGATGGTGTCGCCATTGCATCGAAGGACGAACTCCCCGCTCACCACCAGGTAGATGGACTCCCCCATCACATCTGAAGGGCCTGCGAAAGAGCCAGGCGGGTAGACCGAAATGCCCAACCAGAAGCCCTCGGTCGGGCCGATCTCCATTCCTTGAAGGCGCCGGGTGTCGACGCCTTCATGGAAGGGAGCGTTGTATGGCACGGCATCAGCGTGCTTCGTGACATGCATGTCAGTTGTTGCCCGTCTCGATGCGGTACGTGCCCTTCGGATCGGTGATCGCGACGAGGCGGACGATGCAGCCGTCGCCACCGCGCCAGCGCCAGGGGAAGGCAGCGAAGGTCACGCGCTTGCCTGTCACCTGATCGACATCGCCGCCGACATTCTCGAATCCGTAGATGCCGTGGCTGAGGATCTCGCGATGGCACGGCTCCCACAGGGCGAACTCATCGGCGACCTTCTTGCCGGTCTCCTCCTCATACTCCTTGCAGGCCCACGGGAGTAGGCCGCCAGCAGCTTCGGCGGGCCCGTGCGGGCCGATCGCGGTGGCGAGGGGGTGGTCAAGGGCTTGGGTGTCGGTCCCAACGGCCTTCACTCCTTTGGAGACGAACCATTCGCCGGCCTCCTTGTAGAAGCCGGGGCTGTAGGCGTAGTACTCGGCACTGTCGGCGTACTTGTGGTGCCACCCGGTGTTGACGATGACGATGTCGCCGGGACGGACGGGGGTCTTCTCCGCTGCCTTTTCCAGGTGCTCGGGCATGATCTTCTCCCACTTGCCCATCGGTACGTCCAGGACGACACCGGTGCCGAAGAAGGCGCTCAGCGGGATCTCGTCGAGGAGCGGCGTGCCCTCGATCACGTGGCCGGGAGCATCGATGTGGGTGCCCGAGTGCATAACGGTGGTGATCTTCTGGGTGAGCACGCGGCTCTTCGCCATGCCGTGCAGGCGCTCGATCTTCACGTCCTCGAAGTAGGGCCAGCATGGCTGGCCGAGGCCCCAGGAGTGGGAAAGCTCGACGAACTCGAGCTGGGATTCTGCGTCGCCGAGCGGCCAGGTGTAGGTCATGACGATCCTTTCGATTCGGGTTGCGGTGAACGCGCCGCCAGTTGGGCGCAGACGTGGGCTGAAAGTCGTGACGCGGCAGCCTCGCGCGAGCCCGCCGGCCAGTCGAGGAACCCCTCACCGGTCTTGGCGCCGAGGTTGCCCTCCGCCACCATCCGTTCGAGCAGTGGGCTCGGGAACGGGTCGCGATTGATGCTCGGGAGCACCTGCTCGTGGATCGCGAGGGTGAGGTCGAGTCCGACGTAGTCGGCGTTCTCGATCGGACCCATCTCGGCGAGGCGCAGGCCGATCGTGTTGCGCACGACGAGGTCGACCGTCGCTGCATCGCAGACCCCGGTCGCGACGAGATCAATCGCCTCGCGCCAAAGCGCATGCTGGAGCCTGTTGCCGACGAATCCAGCAACGTCGCGTTCCACTCGGACGGGCATCTTCCCGACACGCGACAGGAGTTCCATCGAACGGTCCATCGCCTCATCAGCTGTGCCGGTACCTCGGATGACCTCGACGATCGGGATGAGGTCCGGAGGGTTCCAAAAGTGCATGCCGACCGTGAGCGAGGCATCGTCGAGTTCGGCCGCGATGGCGCTGATCGGGATGACGGAGGAGTTTGTGGCGAGGATGGCGGTGGGGTTGGCGGCGCGCAGTTCAGCGAACAGGGTGCGCTTGATGTCGAGGTTCTCGATCACGGCTTCGATGACGAGATCGACCCCGGCAACTGCGCTGGCACCCACGGGATCCACGTCGACTAGGTGCTCATTTCCCGGGCACATGGCCCGGGCGTCGGCCAGGGCCGAATCAAGGACGGCCGCGTTCACGTCGGTCAGGGTTGCCCTGACCCCGGCGCGCGCCATGAGCCCCGCGATGCGACGGCCCATGAGCCCAGCGCCGACGACGGCGACAGACTCGACAGGGCGATTGACCTCGCTCAGCACGCGGTGTAGCCGCCGTCGAGGTAGAGCACCTGGCCAGTCATGAAGGTCGAGGCATCGCTGAGCAGATAGACGAGTGCGCCGACGAAATCCTCCGGCTCTGCGAAGCGCTTGAGCGGGATGCGCGCAAACATGGCCTCGCGGGTCGCGCGGCCCTTCTCGTCATCGGCATACATCCATTCGGTGAGCTCCGAGCGAAAGACGGTCGGCGCGATGACGTTGACCCGGATCTGCGAGCCACCCCATTCGGCTGCCAGGGTCTTTCCGAGCAGGTCAACCGCAGCCTTCGAGGGGCAGTAGGCGGTGTAGCCGGCCGGGTGGCCGAGCTTGCCGCGTGTCGACGAGACGAGCACGAGCGAGCCGCCCTCCCCCTGCTCGATGAACACGCGCCCAGCGGCCTGCGCCATAAGCCACGAGCCCTTGACGTTGGCGTCCATGACCGACTCCCAGTCGGCGACGTCCATGTCGGTGATGAGGGCGACCTTGTTCATGCCTGAGGCCACGAGCATGCCATCAAGGCGACCGAATGCGGCGACAGCCGCATCGACGATGGCCTTGGCATCCTCGGGTGTCTCGGGGCGGTGGGGTGCAATCGCCGCGCCGGCGAGTTCTGGCAGTGCGGCGAGCTCCTCGAGTGCGGCGCGGTTGCCGCCCGCGAGGGTGATGTTGGCGCCTGCCGCACCTAGGCCCTTGGCTGCCTCGCGGCCCATCGAGCCCGAGGCTCCGGTGATGATGATGGACTTTCCGGCGAGGGAGAACCGGGCGGTGGGATCGGTCGTCATGGTTGGGGACCATACGTTGCCAACGTCACCGGGTCAAGTGCTTTTCCCATATTGCGGGACAATCATCCTGTAGATCGGGATTAGCGCGACAACGTCAGTTGGGTCCAAGCTCCCGCCGGTATCACGCAGCGACGAGTGGGTTGCGGGTGCGCAGACTCGGGTACCGGGAGAAGTCGCGGTCAGCCGACCAAAATTCGCGCACACCAGCATCAAGGCATACCGCGGCGATCTTGGCGTCGTGCACTTGGTTACCAACGATGTTGCCTGCCGCGACAAGCGCCCCGAAGGTCAGCCAGTGTCGACCCGATTCCGCGATCGTCGTGAGCGTTGGAGACGCGAGCCAGGCGTCGATCTGCTCGCTCGCCTGGGCCTGGGTCGATGGGGTGGTGAGGTAGCGGGGCCGAGTCACAACAGCCATGAACTCATGCAGGCAGGCCCACGGAATCGCCCAGCGGGTTGATCCTTCACTCAGGTCGCGAAGCGCGGTCGACGCAGCCTCATGATCAGGAGCATCCTTGCGGTGGGCGTACACCAAGATGTTCGTGTCGACCGCAATCACGACTGCTCCGCCTCGTACGTTCCGTGGATGAGATCGGCCATCGTCCGCCCCCTCGCTTCGTCAGTCAGCCACCCGCCGCCTACGGATGCATCACGCAGCGAAAACTCGTGCCGACCCCCGTCCTGCTTCAGAACATGATGTAGGCCCTCCTCGAGCACTGAGCGAAGGGTGCACCCGCGACGGTGGGCCAAATCCTTGGCCATCGCTAGGAGCACGTCGTTGATCTCAACGGTGGTCTTCATGAGGCGAAGGTAGCATGAATATGGGTACCCATATCTAGACACCCACCGATGTGGCCTATCCCTGTGGTTCCTCGCCACCCTCAGCCGGCGGGTCATCGTTACGGCGACGCATGGCGTCCGCCTTCGCGGCAATCGAAGCGAAGTAATCCGATTCGGTGATCTCGGCAACCGCCTGCTCGCGCTTGGCTGCGTCGATCTCGACCCGGAGTTGCTTCACCTGCTGGGTAAGGGTCCTCTCGCGGATCCGAACCTTTTCGGCCATCCTGCTGAACGATTCGGCAAGCACGGCCATCTCGTCCGGGAAGCGAGTCTTCAAGACCTCCGACAGATCGAGATCGTATTCGCCTTCGGCGATTCGGGTCGTGGCAACCGTCAATCGCTTGAGCGGGCGGGTTAGCCAGGTCGAGACGACAAGGACGAGGATGAGAAGGAGGACGTAGCCTGCGAGGAGGAGGGGGACGACGACCCGAACGGCCCCTGACCGGACATCTTCAAGGTAGGAGAGTGGATAGTCGACCCCGACCGCTGCGACGACGGTGCCGTCGGGGCCGGTGACCGGAGCGTATGCAGCGATCCACGAACCATCCTCATTCGTGAACGGGGATTGTCCGATCGGCGCCTGGAGCCCATCCTGCATGCGCGCTAGGCGCTCGGAATCGACGGATGCAGAGACCGGCTCGCGGTAGCCAACCAGGCCGACCTCCTGGGCTCCGGTTGGTCCGGTTGGTCCGGTTGCAGGTGCAGGTGCCGGCCCTGCTGATGGACCCGCCGCCGGGCCGGCCGATGGACCTGGGCCCGGTCCGCCAGCAGGGGGTGGATTCGGTCCGCCAGCAGGGGGTGGATTCGGTCCGCCACCTGGGGCGGGGCCGCCGGCAGGCGGAGGAGTTCCTGGGTCAAGTGCGCCCCCGGGAGAGGCGAGGCCCTCCCATGTGGCGATCCAGAAGAGTTCCCCGGTGCTGGGATCGACCCCGTACAGGTAGGGTCGCGCCTGCGGCACGAGTTCGCGGACGTGGAACAGCTCTGAACCGAACTTGAGGTATTGCTCATTCGTTGTGGGATACGGGTTTTCAGGGTCGTAGTTCGGGAGTTCGCTCAGCAGTTGCACCACACCATTGGCATTGACCGCGAGGGCCGTCCCGCTGGCCGTCTGCTGGATATCTGCCTGGATCTTCGCCTGCGCGGCGTCGGTGACGTATGTGATGGTGAAAACCGAGAGGACAGCGAACATCAAGGTCAACGCGGCCGCGAACGCGACGAGCAATTTGATTCGCAACCCGAAGCGCACCTTCGGGCGTGGCGCCGCGTCTACCGGACTCGCGTCTGTCATTTCAGTGCTCCTGCCAGCGGCTTCGTCGGGACCGCAGTCTATCGCCGCGTTCGGGCATCGCGGTCAGTTGCCGCGGGTGACGAGACCGAGGTTGCCATCCGCGTCTCGGACGACGGCGAGGTCGCCCTGTTCGTCGGTCCGACCGACGAGGGCCCCCGCTCCAGCCCACGCGTCAAGGGTTTCAGGTGCCGGGTGACCATAGGTGTTGCCTACCCCCACGCTCATGAGTGCAATCCGGGCACCCGACCAGGCCGGAAGTCTTTGGTCCTGATTGCGTGAGCCGTGGTGGGGCACCTTCACAACATCGACGCGAAGGCCTGGCTCGGCAGCGATGATCGCGCTCTGCGCCTCCGCCTCCACATCTCCGGTGAGGAGGAAGGTCGTGCCTTCGGCCTCGAGGACGACGCTGACGCTCGCATTGTTCGGGATCGAACCGGCGCGGATCACCCGGCGCGGCCACACCACCCGCCAACTCGCCGAGCCCGTTGTCCGGACCTCCCCCACCCGCACGGCCACCGGCGCCGGAGCGATGCCGTCCAGCCAACCGAGCACCATCGCGACCTGTTCGGGGGGGTCGTTGACGGGACTGACGAACACAGCGGCCACCTGCCGGTCGCGCAGGACTCCCGGCAGTCCGTTGACGTGGTCAGCGTGGAAGTGGGTGAGGATGAGCGCGGTCACCGCCGTGACACCGAGGTCGTCGAGGCAAGCATCAATGAGGGCCGGATCGGGCCCACTGTCGATGACGATCGCGGCCTCCTCGGTGTCGCGTATGACGAGTCCGTCACCCTGACCCACTGAGCAGGCGACCATCAGCCACCCAGGAGGCGGCCACCCGCGCCGGCCCGGCGGCGCGATGGCGAGAACCATCGAAACCACGATTGTCACCACGATCCCTGTCATCGTGATGAGTCGTGGGACACCGGCGGGATATCGACGGCGCATCAATCGAACGGCTACGAAGAGCATGGGGGTCACGAGGGCCAGCAGGACAACACCCGGGAGACCAGTCGGCCACGGGAGAGCAGCGAATGGCAGGGTGCTGCAGGTACTTGCGACCCATGCGATCCAGGCGGCGGGCAGCGCCGCAACCTGCGCGATCCCGGCAGCGGCAGGGAGGCTGAACGGGGCCACGATTGCAGCGATGAGGCCGAGGATCGTCACCGGTGCCACCGCAGGCATCGCGAGCAGGTTTGCCGGAACCGCCACCCATCCAACGCTCACCCCCATCGCGACGAGCAGAGGAAGGGTCGCGAGCTGCGCGGCGGTCGTGACAGCCACGCCCTCCTGCAGGGCTGGCGGCCAACGCCTCGTGGGTCGCCAGCGCGCGAGACTCGCGGCAACGGACGGGGTGAGGAGGATGAGACCGCCGGTCGCGAACGCCGAAAGCCCGAAGGCCCAGGAGACGGCGAGCGCCGGCGACACGACGACGAGCACGAGCACTGCCGTTGCAAGGACCGCCGGCCCAGACCGCCGGCCCCCGGTGAGGAGCGCGAGGAGCATCACCACCCCCATGACGGCCGCGCGAACGACACTTGGCTGCGGCCGAACGAGGACAACGAAGTAGCCGAGCGCTGCCAGCGCCACGATCACACGTGTGGGCATGCGCCAGCGAAGCATCCGTGCGATGACGAGCACGACCGCCAGAATGATCGCGACGTTGCCACCACTGACTGCGGTGAGATGTGAGAGCCCAGACGCCCGCATTGAGTCATCGAGGCTTGCTGACTGCAGTGACTCGTCGCCGACCGACAGGCCCGCGACGAGTGCCGCGGCGTCCGGCCCAACCCCCGCGAGCGATGTTCGAAGCCCCTCGCGCATTGATGATGCCGCTGCATCGATCGGGCCGGGCGACCGCAGGATTGCTATCCCAGATTCGGAGCGCATCGTGAGCACCGCCGCGAGATCGGTTTTCGCCGCCGGCCCGAGCCTGCCGGATATCGCGATCTCGGTGCCGGGCGCGGGGACAAGATCGGGGTTGTCGACGCGCATGCTGATTGGGAGGTCGACGAGCACTCGCTCCCCGCGGGCGGAGATCGCGCTCGTGGCGATTCGCACCTCGGTCGAGGACGAGGATTGCCACACCGCCGCCGAGCCATTGGCTCTGGTAATCGGCTCACCGTTGACGACGGCGATGACCTCTGCTGAGGCTCGAGCCTTCGCCCAGCCCGCGACCGGCTCAGCTGTGGTGGCCCAGACCTGGGCTCCGGCCGAACAGGCGCCGAGCATGAGGCCCAATGCCGCCGAGAGTAGCGCTGGACGCCACGCGATCGGCAGTCGAATGGCAGAGGCGAGGAGGGCGAGGGCCCCCGCGCACACCGACCCAGCGATGGCGATTGCATGGCCGTGCCGTTCCACCGGATCCCCCACGAATGCGGCACCAACGATGACGACCACGGCGGCCAACCATGCGGTCGCCGCCGGCAGGAGCAGTCGCGCGTCGATCACACATGCACCAGCGGCCTCAACTGCTCCAGGATCGAATCCCCGATGCCCGAGACCTCTCCGAGTTCGTCGATGCTGCGAAAGGAACCGTTCGTGGTTCGCCAGTCGACGATGCGCTGGGCGAGTACCGGACCAACCCCGGGCAGCGACTCGAACTCGCCCGCACTCGCGGAGTTGAGCCCGACACCGGGACCCGCGCCCCCGCCCTGCCCGCCATTCGGGGCTCCATCGGCGGTGACGACGATCTGCTCCCCATCAACGACGATCCGGGCGAGATTAACCGACGAAAGAGCTTTCGGAGTCTTGACTCCCCCGGCCGCATGAATTGCGTCATCGACACGGGCTCCGGCCGGAAGCCTCAGCAGCCCGGGCCTTTGCACCGCCCCGAGCACATGGACGACGACATCGGCGCC
>CAMCSO010000112.1 GCA_945877545.1 Bifidobacterium breve
GCAGCCACTGCCCTGCGCGATGCCGGTCCCCGCCGACTCATCCTCGCCGTGCCGGTCTGCTCGCGCGAGGCCATGGCCCACCTTTCGCACCTGTATGACCAGATCATCGCCGTTGACATGCCGCTCGGCCGGCGTTCGCTCGCATGGCATTACACCACCTTCGACACAATCGATGACGAGACCGCGGAGCGATTGCTCGAGGCCCAGTAGCCGCTCGTAGAATGGCTCCATCCGCCGACAACCAGCCGGAGTGGAGCGCACGTTGCGCTCAACGAAGAGGAGCGCCCCATGGCAATTGACCGTGTCGATGCAGTCGTCAACCTGTGTAAGCGACGGGGCTTCGTGTTCCAGTCGTCCGAGATCTACGGCGGCAGCCGCTCCGCCTGGGACTACGGCCCCAATGGCGTTGAGCTCAAGGACAATGTCCGTCGCCAGTGGTGGCAGGCGGTTGTTCGCGGACGTGACGACGTCGTCGGCCTCGACTCGTCCGTCATTCTTGCCCCGCAGGTCTGGGAGGCTTCCGGGCACGTCGGCGCCTTCTCCGATCCGCTCACTGAATGCAAGAAGTGCCATAAGCGCTGGCGCGCCGATCAGCTGATCGAGGCCTACGAGGAGAAGCACTCAAAGCCCCCGGCAAATGGCCTCGCCGACATCGTCTGCACGAACTGCGGCGTGAAGGGCGACTTCACCGAGCCGCGCGACTTCAACGGCATGCTCCGTACCACCGTCGGCCCGGTCGAGGATGCCGGAGCCGTGCATTACCTGCGCCCCGAGACCGCTCAAGGCATCTTCGTCAACTACCTCAACGTGATGAACTCCGCGCGCAAGAAGCCGCCGTTCGGCATTGGCCAAACCGGCAAGAGCTTCCGCAACGAGATCACGCCGGGCAACTTCATCTTCCGCACTCGCGAGTTTGAGCAGATGGAGATGGAGTTCTTCGTCCAGCCGGGCAGCGATGAGCAGTGGCACGACTACTGGCTTGAGCAGCGCTGGAACTGGTACATCGACCTCGGCCTGAACCCGGAGAACATGCGCTACTTCGATCACCCCAAGGAGAAGCTCAGCCACTACTCGAAGCGCACCGTCGATATCGAGTACCGCTTCAGGTTCGCTGGGTCCGAGTGGTCAGAGCTTGAGGGCATCGCCAATCGCACCGACTTCGACCTCAAGACCCACGGCGAGCACTCCGGCACCGATCTGTCGTACTTCGACCAGGACAAGAACGAGCGCTGGGTGCCCTATGTCATCGAGCCCGCGGCCGGCCTCAACCGTGCTGTGTTCGCCTTCCTCCTCGACGCCTACGCCGAGGACGAGGCGCCCAACGCCAAGGGCGGCGTCGACACCCGAACGGTGCTGCGCCTCGATCCGCGACTGGCCCCGGTCAAGGTGGCGGTGCTCCCGCTATCGCGCAACGCCGACCTCTCGCCCAAGGCGAAGGACCTTGCTGCCGATTTGCGCAAGCGCTGGAACGTCGACTTCGACGATGCCGGAGCCATCGGTCGCCGCTATCGCCGCCAGGACGAGATCGGCACGCCCTTTTGCATCACCGTCGACTTTGACACCCTCGAGGATCAGGCGGTCACGGTTCGCGAACGCGACACCATGCAGCAGGAGCGCATCGGCCTCGATGCCGTGGTCGGGTGGCTGGGGCAGCGCCTCCCGTCCTGCTGACCGAACCATCAGCCCCGGCGTGGGCGACGATCAGTCGCAGACGCAGCGTGCGCCGCTCTCCGTCAGCACAGCGATGACCGAGCCCGCTGAGTCGATGGTGAAGACCCGGTCGTGTTCCCCCACCACGGCGTATGGGGCGGCCCGCATCATCGACTCGACGACGAAGGCTGCGGTGAGGCCGTTCACGTCAACCACCGAGCCGATATGGAACAGCGACGTCGTCTCATCGATTGCGTCATCAGCACCGGCGCGAATGACGACCCGGAGCTCATCGGCGACGGCCCTCGCCGAGATCGCCACCGCGATGTTGTCACGTTCATCGCTGCCGGCGGCCACGAGTGCGATGGCGCCACTGAGGCCGGCGCGGCGCAGGACACGGCGGGACGAGGCATCGCCAATGACAACGGGGATCGCTAGGTCGCGCGCGAGCGGTAGCCCCGCCGCGTCGGCATGCCGTTCGATGCCGACGACCGCGATGCCAATGGCGCGCAATTCCTGCGCGAGTCGGAGCCCGACCTGCCCCATGCCGGCGATCACCACGTGCCCGGAGCGGGGCATGACCCGTCGGCCCACGAGGGCGACATGCCGGCCGGAGAGGAGGTGATGGACGATGCCTGCGGCGAATGCAGCGGTGAATCCCATGACGAGGATGGCGGCGAGGGCTGCCCAAGCGAGGACCCATGTCTCGTCGGCGAGGTCGGGGGAGGAGATGGTGGCGGTGGTGCGAGTCGCGTCGTACAGCGCCCGAATCAAGGACTCGTGACGAAGCCCCACGAGAGTATCAAGGCCGATGATGACGAGGAGTCCGAATACACCGCCGAGCAGGACGGACGAACCCGAATCGTACGAATGCAATTGACCGCGGAGGCGTCCGATAAGCCCGCGTAATCGCAGGCCCACGGGGATGGAGAACGGGTGAATGCTCGCCCGTGGGGCATCGGCGGCCTTACTGATCGTCACCCACGAGCGGTCGGCAGTCGACCCTGACCTACGGATCGCGAGATAGTCCGGGGCGATCGCAGCGGCGACCATGCTCGGCACTGAAATTGCCGCGGGTGACAAGACGATGCAGTTCGGCACGGTGCGCTCGAGTTGCGCCCTTGCCGTGCCGTCGAACATGGCGACGAACAGCCGAATGCCGGGCCGAACGTGCTCGATCATGAGGGAGTAGCGCAGGGCGCGCATATCGTCGTGAAGGAGGACGGCGACGCCGTCAACCGGTGCGGTGAATGTCTCTCGCACGAGCGCATCGGATGGATCGTCCAGATGGGTCGTCGACACTCCCCGAGACTCGAGCAGCGCGCACGCTCTGCGCCCAACATCGGTGTGCCCGATGACGACGATGTGCTGCGTGCTCCCCGTCATGACATCAGTCCTTCGCAACCGGGGGCCGGTAGCCCTCTGACTCGATCCGGGCCGCGTTCTTCGGAAGCAGGAAACTGGTGAGCAAGCCGAGCAGGATAAAGAACGCCGCGACCCACGCCACCTGCTTCGATGCATCGGCAAAACCCTGCGAGGCACCCTCGACGAGCACCTGCCCATCGGGTTGGGCGGCGAGAGCCGGGATTGCTTGGCCGGCCGATGACGCAACGACATTCGAGACCTGCTCGGCCGATGCAGCCGGAACCCCGAGATCGGTGAGTTGATTGTTCACCGAGTTGCCGAGACCGATGAGAAGCGTCGTGCCGAGAATTGCGGTGCCGATCGCGGCTCCAACCTGACGCGACGTCGACTGCACTGCGCTCGCCTGACCGGACTCGGCCACCGGGACCTCCGAGAGGATGACACCCGTGAGCTGTGCCGTAGCGAAGCCGACGCCCATGCCGTAGATGAACAGCCACGGGGCCAGCCCCCAACCGGTGATTTCCGTCGAGATGACGGCTCCGATGCCGACGATGCCGATGACCTCGAGCACCATTCCGAGTTGCAGCACGCGCACCGGACCTACCCGCTGTGAAAGCCCGGCGCCGGCCCCGGATGCCGCGAATGAACCGATTGCCAGGGCAAGCAGGATCACGCCGGTCTGGAGAGCGTCGTAGCCGCGCACGGCCTGCAGGAACAGCGGGATCGTGAAGAGCAGGCCGAACTCCCCAAAGCTCACGACCACCGCGACGGCATTGCCGGCCCCGAAGCTGCGGATCCGGAACAGTCGCAGGTTGATGATGACGATTTTGCCTGCAGCGAGGCGACTCTTCTCTAGGAACACCAGTGCGATGAGGGCGCCGATGCCGATGATCGCAGAGATCAGCACGATGGACACGGTGTCGGCGGGCCAGGTGATGGGTCCGGCCTTGAATGGCGTGATCGCCATGATCCACCCGTACCGCTGCCCCTCGATCATCGCGAACACAACGCCGAATAGGCCGAGGGTGACAAGTACCGTTCCCGGAACGTCGATCCCTCGCCGACCGGTTGTGTCCTTCGTCTCGGGGACGGTCATGAAGGCGCCGATGATGACGATGATGCCGATCGGGACGTTGATGAGGAAAGCCCAGTGCCAGGAGGCGTTCGTGGTGAGCCAGCCGCCGACGAGTGGGCCGACCGCGGCCATGCCGCCGATGGTGCCGCCCCACACCGCGAACGCGACGGAGCGCGACTTGCCCACGAACACCGCATTGATGACCGAAAGGGAGGCGGGCAGGATCATTGCGCCACCGACACCCTGCAGGGCTCGGGCGCCGATAATCGTCATTGAGGTGTCGGAGGCGGCCACGAGTGCGCTCGCACTCACGAACACGATGACGCCGATGACGAACATGAGTCGGCGGCCGAACAGATCGGCGAGCCGTCCGGAGAGGATGAGAAGGGAGGCGAAGGTGAGCGAGTAGGCCGCGTTGATCCACTCCGCATCATTCGTCGTGAGCCCGAGATCCTTGATCATCGATGGCAGCGCGACATTCACGACCGTCGCGTCGAGGATGATCATTGCCACGCCGAGGGCGAGGAACAGCAGCGCTGCCCACCGCTTGCGGCCGGTGAGAACGGTGCGGGCGTCCATTGACGGTTCTGAGCTCATGCTGGTCTCCAGATCGCGGACTGGGGTGTGTAGCCGCAGTCTGCCGTATTTGGTGTTGTACGGCTGCTCAGATGCCGTTGGTCGCAGGGAGGTGTCTGATGGGAGACTCGTCCCATGACCGTCACCGACCTGCCTGCGCGCGCTTCCGCGGGTCTCCAGGTCGGCGGCCTCGTCATCGATCCGCCGGTCGTCCTTGCGCCGATGGCCGGCATTACAAATCGCGCCTATCGCCGGCTCTGCCGCGAGGCCGGGGCCGGCCTCTACGTCTCGGAGATGGTGACCTCTAGGGCGCTCGTCGAGCGCAATGCCGAGACCATGGACATGGTGTCGTTCGCTCCGGATGAGAATCCTCGGTCGGTGCAGTTATATGGGGTTGACCCGCAGGTGATGGCCGAGGCCGTGCGCATCATTGTGGACGAGGATCACGCCGACCACATCGACCTGAACTTCGGCTGCCCAGTGCCGAAGGTGACCCGCAAGGGCGGCGGAAGTGCCCTGCCCTGGAAGCGCGACCTCTTCCGCGACATCGTCCGCGCCGCGGTGAGCGCGAGCGCCGGCCGTGTCCCGATATCCGTGAAGATGCGAAAGGGCATTGACGAGGATCACCTCACCTACCTCGATGCCGGCCGAACTGCAGCCCAGGAGGGCGTGGCTTGGGTCTCGCTGCACGGACGCACCGCGGCGCAGATGTATGGCGATACTGCCGACTGGCAGGCGATCGCCGACCTCAAGGCCTTGCTCGAACCGCTCGGCACCCCTGTGCTCGGCAATGGCGATATTTGGACGGCTCAGGACGCCCTGCGAATGATGGAGCAGACCGGCGCCGACGGCGTTGTCGTCGGCCGCGGATGCCTCGGCAGGCCATGGCTCTTCGGACAACTCGTCGCCGCATTCCAAGGCGATCCCATCCCGACGGACCCGACCCTAGACGGTGTCCTGAGGACCCTGCGACGTCATGCCGAACTCCTGTGCGCCGACTACGGCGAGCACAAGGGCTGCCGGGATATCCGCAAGCACATGGCCTGGTACCTCAAGGGATTCAGCGTGCGACAGCACGTCCGCCACTCGCTTGGCACGGTCGGATCCCTAACGGAGCTCGACGAACTGCTCGGCCAGATTGATGGTGACCAGTCGTTCAACACCGAGGTTGGTTCGGGCCCGCGAGGCCGCACCTCGGGCAATCGTCGGCCGACTTTGCCACACGGTTGGCTTGATTCGCCCTACCTCGACGACGACGCCGTGTGCTCGCTGCGTGATGCGGAGATCTCGGTAAGCGGAGGCTAAGCGCTGCAAACGTGACAGAGGTCACCCTGAAAAAGACGTCTAGATGACTTTCGGCTTAGGTGGCAAGCGGTTGCAGGGTGTTACATGCGCAGATGACACGTGCGCCTTATCCGATCGAGTACGTCTTCACGTTCGCCCAAGGTGATCGGTCCAAGCAGGACCTCCTCGGTGGAAAGGGAGCGAACCTCGCGGAAATGACCAGGCTTGGCCTGCCGGTGCCGCCGGGATTCACCATCACGACCGAGGCCTGTCGCTACTTCCTCAAGCACGGGCAGGCACCAGAGGGTTTACGAAACCAAATCGAATTCCACGTCGGCTGGCTGCAACGTGAGATCGACCAACGACTCGGCGACCCCTCGGACCCCATGCTCGTGTCGGTACGGTCAGGCGGCAAGTTCTCGATGCCGGGGATGATGGACACCGTCCTGAACATCGGGCTCAACGACGAGAGCGTCGGCGGACTGGCGACCAAGGCCGGCAACGAGCACTTCGCCTGGGACTCCTACCGCCGACTAATCCAGATGTTCGGCAAGACGGTGCTCGGCTTGCATGGCGAGAGCTTCGAGGCAGCGCTCGACCGAGCGAAGGACGAGGCAGGCGTTTCGACCGACGTCGAACTCCCGGTTGCGTCCCTCAAGGCCCTCGTCGACGCCTACAAGGCGATCATTCTTGAGGAGACCGGCGAGGATTTTCCGCAGGACCCCAACGAGCAACTCGACCTTGCGGTCCTCGCGGTGTTCAAGTCATGGAACACCGACCGGGCGAAGCTGTACCGCCGGCGCGAGCGCATCCCACACGACCTCGGGACCGCGGTCAATGTCCAGATCATGGCCTTCGGCAATGCTGGGCCAGGTTCGGGCACCGGGGTTGCGTTCACGCGCGACCCGGGCACCGGGGCTCGCGGCGTTTACGGCGACTACCTCCCCAACGCCCAGGGTGAGGATGTCGTGGCAGGCATCCGAAATACCCTGCCCCTCGAGGCCCTCGGGGATCTTGACCCCGCCTCGTATGCGCAGTTGCGCGACATCATGCGCCGTCTCGAACTCCACTATCGCGACCTGTGCGATATCGAGTTCACGATCGAGCGCGGCAAGCTATGGATGCTCCAGACGCGCATCGGCAAGCGCACGGCCGGTGCGGCCTTCCGCATCGCCGAGCAGCTCGTCGAAGAGAACGTCATCACGATGGACGAGGCCCTCCTGCGAGTCACCGGCCAGCAGCTGTCGCAGCTGATGTTCCCCCGCTTCGACAACAGCGGGTCCCACCAGTTGCTGGCGAAGGGGATGAACGCATCGCCTGGGGCAGCCGTCGGGAAGGTTGTCTTCGACTCGGCCACGGCGGTGCAGTGGGCGGAGGCCGGTGAGCGAGTCATCCTCGTTCGCCGCGAGACAAACCCCGACGACCTTGAAGGCATGGTCGCGGCCGAGGGCATCCTCACGAGCAGGGGCGGCAAGACCTCGCACGCCGCGGTTGTCGCACGAGGCATGGGTAAGACCGCGGTGTGCGGCGCCGAGTCGCTGAACGTCGACACGAAGGGCCGGCGGATCATCGCGACTGACGGCACAGTCGTGGTCGAAGGAGACACCCTGTCCATTGATGGCAGTACCGGAGAGGTATTTCTCGGCGAGGTCCCGGTCAAGCCAAGTCCGGTCGTTCGCTTCTTCGAGGAGGGGCTCGACGATGCGGTATCGGACGTCGATGACGAAACAGCTGAGCTGGTGAGGGCGGTCGAGCGCATCATTCGTCACGCCGACGTGAAGCGGCGTCTTCGCGTCCGAGCGAACGCCGACACACCGGAGGACGCGGCACGAGGACGTCGGATGGGCGCGGAGGGCATCGGACTCCTCCGAACCGAGCACATGTTCCTTGGCGAGCGGCGTACCTACGTCGAACGACTCATCCTGTCGGAGTCGAAGGAGGAGCGCGCAGAGGCGCTTGAGGCACTCCTTCCGTTGCAGCGCAAGGACTTTATTCGGATCCTCGAGGCGATGGACGGCCTGCCGGTTACCATCCGACTTATCGATCCTCCCCTTCACGAGTTCCTGCCCGACTTCACCGAGCTCTCGGTTCGCGTGGCGCTGGCAGAGGAGAGGGGTGAGCCGGTCGAGGCGGACGTTCGCCTGCTCCAAGCGGTGCATCGGCTGCACGAGCAGAACCCGATGCTCGGCCTGCGCGGAGTGCGACTCGGGCTCGTGCTGCCGGGCCTCTTCGCCCTTCAGGTGCGCGCGATCGCTGAGGCGGCGTGCTTGCGCCAAAAGCTCGGCGGCAACCCGCAGGCTGAGATCATGATCCCGCTCGTCGGCTCCATCCAGGAACTTGAACTCGTGACCGACGAGGCGGCCGGGGTGCTCGCTGAGGTTGCAGCGGCACATGACTGCACCCTGCGTTTCCCGATCGGCACCATGATCGAACTGCCGCGCGCAGCCCTTACTGCCGGCCAGATCGCCGAGGCAGCGGAGTTCTTCTCGTTCGGCACGAACGACCTCACCCAGACCACCTGGGGCTTCAGCCGCGACGATGTCGAGGCGGCCTTCTTCTCGGCCTACCTCGAGAAGGGGGTGTTCGGGGTGTCGCCCTTTGAATCAATCGATCGCGAGGGCGTCGGCGAACTCGTGCGCATCGCGGTCGAGAAGGGTCGCGCCACCCGGCCCGACCTGCACTGCGGGGTATGCGGGGAGCACGGCGGAGACCCGGAGTCCATCCACTTTTTCGAGGAGGTCGGCCTTGACTACGTCTCGTGCTCGCCGTTCCGGGTGCCGGTCGCCCGACTCGAGGCGGGCCGAGCGATCGTGGCTCGGCAGACGGCGAGCAGCGACACCCGCTGAACCCCAGCAACCCCACCAACCGCACCGGTCGCAGCGAGTTCGCTGACCCCGGCTAGATCCACCCCGAATCCCGACGAGTTGCCGTCTGGGGGCCAACTGGGGCGGATTCGGGGTGGATCTGGGGCAGTGGGAGTCGCCCTGCCTGTGGACAACGTGGACCGAAGGCATAGGAACCTGCAGGGTGGGCGAATGCAGCGTCATGCCCAGGTTGTCGCGACGGTCCACGCGATCATCGACCTGGCCGGTCCCGGGGTGACGTCAACGAGAGAACTCAT
>CAMCSO010000113.1 GCA_945877545.1 Bifidobacterium breve
CCCCGTGGCGGCATGATCCTGTGCAAGGAGGAGCACGCCGCGAAGATCGACAAGGCGGTGTTCCCGATGATGCAGGGTGGTCCGCTCATGCATGCGGTTGCGGCAAAGGCGGTCGCGCTCAAGGAGGCGGCCACCCCCGACTATCAGGCGTATGCACGGCAGGTCATCGTCAATGCCCAGACCCTGGCCGCAGGCCTCGCAGCCGAAGGAATGCGCCCGGTAAGTGGTGGTACTGATACCCACCTCGCACTCATCGACATCCAGGGCGCAGGCGTGACGGGTGCCGATGCTGAGGTTCGCTGCGACGCCGCGCGGATTACCCTGAACAAGAACACCATTCCCTATGACCCGCAGCCTCCGTCCATCGGCTCAGGCATCCGGGTTGGTACCCCGGCTACAACGACCCAGGGTATGGGGGAGGCCGAGATGACCGAGATGGCCGGACTCATCGCCCGAGCGGTGCGTGACGCTGATGGCTCCGACGTGGCCGCCGTAACGGCGGGCGTGACTGACCTCGTCACCCGATTCCCGGCCTACCCAAGAGGCTGATCACCGATGCGCGAATACCTCCTTTGCCTGCTGGCCGCTGCGGCGGTCACGTACCTTACGACCCCGCTTGTCGAGCGGTGGGCCGTGAAGTTCGGGGTCATGGCCGAGGTTCGCGATCGCGATGTCCACGCCGAGCCGACCCCAAGGCTCGGCGGGCTCGCGATGTTCTTCGGGCTGCTCGCCGGCTTACTCCTCGCGAGCAAACTGCCGATGATGCGATCCGTCTTCGATTCGGGGAGCGCCCCGGTAGCGCTGCTCTCGGGTGTGCTTGTGCTGCTCGTCCTCGGCATCGTTGACGACAAAATCGGCCTCGATGCGCCGGTGAAGCTCGCCGGCCAGGTATTGGCAGCCGCAGTCATGGCCTTTCAGGGCATCGCCGTGATCTGGCTGCCATTCGGCGGGACCCTCGTCCTTGATCCGCTCACGAGTGTGCTGTTCACCGTCCTCATCGTTCTGGTGAGCATCAACGCCATCAACTTCGTCGACGGACTCGATGGCCTCGCTGCGGGCATCGTCGCGATCGCTGCCGGCGCTTTCTTCATGTACTCCTACCTGCTTTCGGTCGAGCTCGGTGTCGAGCGAGCCACGCTCGCGACCCTCGTGTCGGTGCTCCTCGTCGGCATGTGTCTGGGGTTCCTGCCGCACAACACCTTCAGGGCTCGCATCTTTATGGGCGATACCGGCTCGATGATGCTCGGCCTGCTCCTCGCCGCGGGGACCATCACCCTCATCGGGCAGGTCGACCCGAGTTCGATCGCCGGGCCAACCCTTCTGCCGACCCTTTTGCCAATCCTGCTACCGGTCGCGGTCATGGCGGTGCCGGTCGTCGATCTGTTCCTCGCGGTCATCCGGCGTACCCGCGCTGGGCGAAACCCCTTTGCGCCGGACAAGCAGCATCTGCACCACCGACTGCTGGAGATGGGACATTCGCAGGCTCGGGCCGTGCTTGTTATGTACGCCTGGACAGGGCTCATCAGTTTCACCGCCGTGGCCGTGGCGTTCGTACCCGTCGGATATGCACTACTGGGGTTCTTCGTGGGCCTCGCTGGGATCCTGATTGCGATTCGTCCGCCCGTAAACCGGCCCCTTGCGGTCGTCAAGAGCCTACGGACAGGCACCCGCAACTGATCGTGACATAGCCCACTGGACACCGGTTTGGGGGATCCGGGTGACCTACGCTACTTTCAATTCGTGTCCATTCCGCTGACGCCCTCCACTGCATCCGGGCCCCCCGCTCACTCAGCGGCGTCGATCGATGTGCTGGTGCTCCGCTGGGCCGGCCTTGCCACCCTGGCGGCGGGCGTGATTGCGGTGCTCATCGGTTTGGCGGTGTCCGGTCTTGGCGGCGCGGTAGGGGCAGCCATTGCCGTCGCGATTGTTGTGGTGTTCTTCTCGATTGGCCAGCTCATCTTGGGCTCCGTTCTCCGCAACAACCCGCAGATGGCCATGACGGTCGCCCTCATGACATACCTCGTGAAGATCGGTGTGCTGTTCGTGTTCATCATCGTGTTCGCTGACACAACATTGTTTGATACCAAGGTATTCGCCGCCACGGTCGTGGTATGCACCATTGTTTGGACATCAGCAGAGGTGTGGGTCTTCAGTCGGACGAAGGTGCTGTATGTCGAGCCCGGGGGTCCCTCGTGAGCGCCCCCGCACCCCAGCGACCGCAGTTCGGGTGGTACCGTTCGGGCGCTGGAATTCGACCGAATCCCGTGGCCTCGCCGCGGGGAATGTCGGACTCCGCGTGGACGATCACCAGTCGAATCATCGCGGGCCTGCTGCTCTACACAGGCGTGGGATGGTTGTTGTCCTTATGGCTCGGGCACCAGCAGGTGTTGATGGCTGTGGGGGCGCTTGTCGGCCTTGGGCTCTCGTACACCCTCGTATTCACGGGCCTCGCCCGCGAGTCGAGGCGAGAGGCCGCCGGTGCCGATGAAGACCATGGGCTCGTGCAGTGAATGTTCGTGAACCTGCGGTTCTGGGAGGACCTCGTTGTCGGCTGAACTAGTGCTCGCCTCTGGCGGCATTGACTGTCACCTGATGTCCGGTTGCGGGTTCCCTGCCCCGGGTGCTGAGATTTTTCAGTTCGACGCAGTGTTTTCATTCACCGTCGGCAGCCTTGAGTTCAACATCACGAAGGTGACGATCCTGCTTTTCATCGTCGTCGTCGTACTCCTCGGATTCTTCCTTTACGCCTTCCGCAGGCCCCAACTCGTGCCGCGCGGGGCGCAGAACGTCGGTGAGCTCGGCTACCTGTTTATTCGCGACGGCATCGCTCGTGAGGCGATGGGCAAGGAGGGAGACAAGTTCGTCCCCTTCCTCTTCTCCTTCTTCTTCCTCATCTGGATGTCTAACTTTGTGGGAATTGTGCCCTTCGCACAGATCCCCATCACCTCGATCTTCGCTATTCCCGTGGCATTTGCGCTCATCGTTTACTTGACGTGGGTTCCGCTCGGTATCTACCGTCAGGGGTTCGGGCCGTTCTTCAAGAACATGCTCTTCCCCCCTGGGGTCCCGAAGGCGATGTACGGTCTGCTGGCCCCGATTGAGTTCATCTCGAACATCATCGTGAGACCCTTCACCCACTCGGTTCGTCTGTTCGCCAACATGTTCGCCGGGCATCTCCTCATCGCGTCGTTCAGCGTCGCGACGTTCTACCTCATCAGTGCCAGCGTTATCGGGATCATGGGATCGGTGGCGTCGTTCGCAGTGACGATCGCTCTCACCGGTTTTGAGATCCTCATCCAGGCGCTGCAGGCCTATATCTTCACGCTGCTCACCGCGGTCTACATCAGCGGTGCGCTGCATGCTGAGCACTAAGGATATGCAGGGCAGCACCACCGCAACGCAGTTCAGTAACCTCAGACAAATCAGTAACCTCAGACAAAACTCAATAACCCAAAAGACCCCAGACCGGCGGAACGACCGCCGGCCCGGCAAGTAAAGGACATGACATGTCGCTCCTCGCAGAACTGACCGGCTCAATCGGTTCGGTCGGCTACGGCCTCGCCGCGATCGGCCCAGGCATCGGTATCGGCATCATCTTCGGTCAGGGCGTGCAGGCCATCGCGCGTCAGCCTGAGGCGTACGGCATCATCCGCCAGAACATGCTCCTGGGCTTCGCCCTTGCTGAGGCGCTCGCGCTCATCGGCTTCGTCGTTCCCTTCGTCTTCGGTCCGTGACCGGAGCCGTCCCGCGGTTCCTCCATTGATTGATTCGGGAAGGTCTTTGACGTGATGAACGTGTTTGCTGCAGTGAGCACTGCGATCACCGCTTCGGGTGGTGAGGGTGGCGAAGAGATGCCGTCTGTCCTCGCGGTGCCGGTCGATGAGTTGGTCATCGGCATCATCGCCTTCCTCGTCGTTTTCGGGGTGCTCGGGAAGCTCGCGCTCCCCAAGATCAAGGCCACCCTCGAGGAGCGCACGCACACGATCGAGGGCGGCATCAAGCGAGCTGAGGAGGCGCAGGCCGAGGCCCAGCGCTCCCTTGACGAGTACAAGATCCTGCTGGCACAGGGACGCGAGGAAGCCTCGGCTATTCGCACCCAGGCACAGGCGGATCGCACCGCGATCATTGAAGAGGCCCGAGCGGAAGCACGCGTGGCGGCGGCACAGGTGACTGCGGCCGCAGAGGCCCAGATGGCTGCTGAGCGGGCGCAGGCCACCGCCTCCCTCACCCGGCAGGTCGGCGAGATGGCCGTTGGCCTCGCTGGCAAGGTCATCGGTCAGGCGCTGACCGACGACGCGCGGGTCCGGGCGACGGTTGACGACTTCTTGGCCGATCTTGAGCAGCAGGCGGCTCGCTGATGCTCGGAGCCAGCCGCGAATCGCTCGCACGTCAGTCCGACGCACTCGACGCACGTCGTCAAAGTGCCGGGTTCGACGGGCTTGCCGGTGAGTTGTTCGCGGTCGCGAGTTTGCTGGAGCGCGAGCACCAGCTGCGCATGGCGCTGGCCGACTCTGGGCAGCCGCTTGGCGTTCGTGACGGACTCGTCCGGGAGATTCTCGGGGGCAAGGTGAGTGACCTCGCTGTGGCTGTCATGGTGGAGATCGTCGGCGAGCGTTGGTCCAATGACGACGACCTCCTCACTGCGATCGAGCAGCTCGCCGACCAAGCGGTCTTCACGGTGGCAGAGGCTGATGGCACCCTCGACGCAACCGATGACGAACTGTTTCGGTTCGGGCGAGCACTCGACCAGTCACCGGAACTGCAAATGGCCCTCACCAGCCCTGCGCAGCCGTCCGCAGTCAAGGCGGCGATCGTTCACGATCTCCTTGATGGGCGCTCGACCGGTGCCACCCGTCAGGTGCTCGAGTATGCGGTCGGTCATCTGCACGGCCAGCGAATCGATGCGGTGGTCGATCACCTGTGCGATCTTGCTGCGCGACAGCGCAAGCGGGTCATCGCTGAGGTCCGGGTTGCATCGCCGCTTGATGCCGAGCAGAGCCGTCGCCTTGCAGACTCCTTGAGCCGGCTCAAAGGCCGGACAGTTCGCCTGAATGTCGCTGTTGATCCCACAGTCCTTGGTGGGGTACATGTCAAGGTCGGCGACGAGGTCATTGATGGCACGGTCGCCGCCAAACTTGAACAAGCTCGCCGAGTCGTCCTCAGTTAAGCACGACCACACCCCACACTCCCGCCGACCAAGGCGGGCCGAGAAAGAGAGCAGGACCCCATGACGGAGCTGACGATCCGACCGGAAGAGATCCGGGATGCGATCGAGCGGAACGTCGCGGCTTACTCGCCGACAACCGCCCGTGAAGAGGTTGGTCGCGTCATCGAGACCGGCGACGGCATCGCCCGTGTCGAAGGACTCCATTCCGCGATGACCAACGAGTTGCTGGAGTTCGAGGGCGGCCTCTTGGGCCTAGCCCTGAACCTTGACGTCCGTGAGATCGGCGTCGTGCTTCTCGGCGACGGCTCGAAGATCGCTGAAGGCCAGGCGGTTCGCCGTACCGGCGAGGTGCTGTCGGTTCCCGTTGGTGATGCATTCCTTGGCCGCGTCGTCGATCCGCTCGGCAATCCGATCGACGGTCTCGGAGCCATTGAAGCGGAGAGCCGTCGCGTGCTTGAGCTTCAGGCACCCACCGTGGTGCAGCGCCAGCCCGTCAAGGAGCCGCTACAGACCGGCATCAAGGCCATTGATGCCATGACCGCGATTGGTCGGGGTCAACGTCAGCTCATCATCGGCGACCGCCAGACCGGCAAGACTGCGGTGTGCCTCGATACCATCCTTAATCAGCGTGAGAACTGGTTGTCGGGCGACCCGAACAAGCAGGTGCGCTGCATCTACGTCGCGATTGGACAGAAGGGCTCCACTATCGCGTCGGTCAAGGGTGCTCTTGAAGAGTATGGTGCGATGGAATACACGACCATCGTCGCGGCCCCGGCCTCAGATCCGGCCGGCTTCAAGTACCTCGCCCCCTACACCGGCTCTGCCATTGGCCAGCACTGGATGTACGCCGGCAAGCACGTTCTTATCGTGTTCGACGACCTGTCGAAGCAGGCCGAGGCCTACCGCGCCGTATCGCTGTTGCTCCGCCGCCCGCCGGGCCGCGAGGCCTATCCCGGCGACGTCTTTTACTTGCACAGCCGTCTGCTCGAGCGCTGCGCGAAGCTTTCCAATGAGCTCGGTGCGGGCTCAATGACCGGCCTGCCGATCATTGAAACGAAGGCCAACGACGTCTCGGCCTACATCCCGACAAACGTCATCTCCATCACCGACGGGCAGTGCTTCCTAGAGTCCGATCTGTTCAACTCTGGCGTTCGGCCGGCCATCAACGTCGGCATCTCGGTGTCGCGCGTCGGCGGGTCGGCTCAGCCGAAGGCGATGAAGAAGGTTGCTGGGCGCCTGCGCCTAGACCTCGCCCAGTTCCGGGAGCTCGAGGCCTTCGCGGCCTTCGGCTCGGATCTGGACGCGGCCTCAAAGGCCCAGCTGGCCCGAGGAGCGCGACTCGTGGAACTGCTCAAGCAGCAGCAGTACGCACCCCAATCGATGGAGCGCGAGGTGGTGTCAGTGTGGGGCGGCACGACGGGACAGCTCGACGAGGTGCCGATTGAGGACATTCGACGGTTCGACTCGGAGTTCCTGTCCTTCATCGAGCGCTCGAAGCCGGAGATCCTTGACGCCATCCGCACGACAACGGACTTGTCTAGCGACACAGTGACGGTGCTCGAAACTGCGATGGCCGAGTTCAAGCGCCAGTTCGCAACGAGCGCGGGCACGTTACTCGTCAACGACGAGCCGGTTGCGGCGCTCGACGAAGACACCATTGACCCGACCCAGATCAAGCGGGCGGTTCGGGGCTAACTGACATGGGTGCACAACTACGTGTCTACCGGCGGCGCATTCGCTCCGTCCAGGCGACCAAGAAGATCACGAAGGCGATGGAGCTTATTGCTTCATCGCGCATCGTGAAGGCGCAGCAGCGACTAAATCAGTCGATGCCGTATCTCACCTTGCTCAACTCGGCGATCTCAGCGGCGGCCTCACACGCCTCTGATGTGTCGAAGCATCCGCTGATGGCGACGTCAACGAACGCCACCCGGGCAGCGGTTCTCATCGTGACGGCCGATCGGGGGCTGGCCGGTGCTTACTCGTCCAATGTCATAAAGGAGGGGGAGTCCTTGACGCGAGCTCTGAATGAGCGTGGCGTCCAGGTGGTGCCCTATGTCGTTGGCCGCAAGGGGGTCGGCTATTACCGATTCCGTGGGCGATTCATGGCGGGGGAGTACGTAGGGTTCACTGATCTGCCCTCGTATTCCAATGCAAAGGAAATCGGCGAGGACCTCCTCGACGCCTTCCTCAAGCCGACCTCGGAGGGCGGTTGCGACGAGATCCACGTGGTGTACACATACTTCACGAACATGGGGAGCCAGGAGGCTCGTGTTCGTCGCGTGCTGCCGATCGAGGTCGTTGACGAGGTCGTGACCAAGGAGTCTGGCCTGCCATTCCCGCTTTACGAGTTCGAGCCAGGACCAGAGGCGGTACTCGACGGCCTGTTGCCGCGCTACATCGACCAGACCGTGTACCTTGCGCTGCTCATGGCGGCGGCCTCGGAGCACGCGGCGCGGCGCCGTGCGATGAAGTCGGCGACTGACAACGCAGAAGAGCTCATCCGAACGCTCAGCCGCCAGGCAAACCAAGCCCGTCAGGGCGAGATCACCCAGGAAATCAGCGAGATCGTCGGCGGCGCCGACGCTCTGTCCGCCTAGAAGCGTCTGCATAAGGAGAATGAACAACATGACCGCTGACCTCACGACTAAGACCGGCGTCGGACGAGTTGCCCGGGTAACTGGACCTGTCGTTGACGTTGAGTTCCCCGTCGAGGCCATGCCTGAGCTGTACAACGCGCTCCAGGTTGACGTCTCCTTCGGCGACGGCGATGACCGCATGCTCACCCTCGAGGTGGCGCTTCATATTGGCGACAACATGGTCCGCGCCATTTCGATGCAGCCGACCGACGGTCTCGTCCGCGGATCCGCTGTGCGTGACACGGGTTCGCCGATCATGGTGCCCGTGGGCGACGTCACGAAGGGCCATGTCTGGAACACGCTAGGCATCCCCCTCGATGTTCCTGAGTCATCCCTTGACATCAAGGAGCGGTGGAGCATCCACCGCCAGCCGCCAGCCTTTGACCAGCTTGAGTCCAAGACCGAGGTGTTCTGGACCGGTATCAAGGTCATCGATCTGCTCACCCCGTACGTGAAGGGCGGCAAGATCGGCCTCTTCGGCGGTGCGGGCGTCGGCAAGACCGTCCTCATCCAGGAGATGATTTACCGGGTCGCCGAGAACTTCAGCGGTGTCTCGGTCTTCGCTGGCGTCGGCGAGCGCACCCGTGAGGGCAACGACCTCTTCCTCGAGATGAGCGAGTCCGGGGTTCTCGAGAAGACCGCCCTCGTGTTCGGCCAGATGGATGAGCCGCCGGGCACCCGCCTTCGGGTGGCCCTCACGGCGCTGACGATGGCGGAGTACTTCCGCGATGTGCAAAAGCAGGACGTTCTCCTGTTCATCGACAACATCTTCCGCTTCTCCCAGGCCGGGTCCGAAGTCTCACCGTTGCTCGGCCGCATGCCGTCCGCGGTGGGCTACCAGCCGACACTCGCCGATGAGATGGGCCAGCTTCAGGAGCGCATCACCTCGACCCGAGGCCACTCGATCACCTCTCTGCAGGCTATCTACGTGCCTGCCGATGACCTCACCGACCCGGCCCCGGCAACCACCTTCGCTCACCTCGATGCGACGACCACTCTGAGTCGTCCGATCTCGGAACTCGGCATCTATCCGGCCGTCGATCCCCTTGATTCGATGTCGCGCATCCTTGACCCGCGCTACGT
>CAMCSO010000114.1 GCA_945877545.1 Bifidobacterium breve
CGAACTGGCCGGGACCGATGCCGCACGGCAGGCCGGTGACCTCGCCCAGGGGCGCAGGCCTGCCCGCCTGCTCGCAATATCGGACGAAATCGTCGCGGCTTGCCTTGGAGATCGCCGGTACTGCGGAGGCCGTCTGGATGGCGAGTTCAAGGTAGCGCTCGAAGAGCATGTTCACCGCCGCCGTGTGACCCGTCTCGAGCACAGGGGTCAGGTCGTAGAGGAGGAAGACGAGCCGGGCACCCCGAGCGCCAGCATCGCGTGCCGCGAGCATGAGGGCGTCGTTGATCCAGACGGCACCGAGGAACACGAGCACGGTGTCGGGGGTGATGTCGATGGACGCGGACGTGCGGGCTCGCGCCAGTGCTCCGGTAGCAACCGCGGCGGCTACGTCGCGAGTCGGTGACCTGTCACTGTTCGTCCCGTTGAGCAACGCCTCGATCTCATCGACCGACAGGGCGACGAACCTCCCGCTCGGCCGGTCGAGGATGACCGGGACGGCCGGGTGCTCTGCCCCGCGGATGAGCAGTGGAGCCGTCTCCGCGATGACGCGTTGCACGCCTGACACGGATTCGCGGCGCTGGAGGAATTCGACGAGGTCGGTGACGTCAAGCAGGGTGGCGCTCACAATGGGGTCCCTGACACGTCGCTCAGCCTAGGCGACGGCGGAGAGCCCTTCGATTCTTGCTCGGTCGAGAACTGGATCGCTCCAAGCTCGCCATGGGCAGATGGATGAGATGACCGAATGCACCCCCCAATAACCATTCGCGCGGTCATTTCAGCCGGATTCCGGCTGAAATGACTGGCGACGGGGTGGGGTTAGTTGGCCCACTTTAGGTGGGTTACGCACACTGATGGGTATTCCTCCCCGACCCCGAGGTACTTCACCGTCGTGCACTCCGGCTCGGTCGGTAGGGCCCAGGGCGGCAGGCTGGCCCAGAAGGCGTCGATCTGCTCACGCTTCGGGGCATACATGGCGATCGCAGTGGGCTTGACCCGTTCGAGTTCCTTGGCCTCTTCGCGGGTGAGCGTGGCACCACCTGAGACGAGGTTGTACTTGCCCCACAGTTGCATGGCCGCGACCGCTGACATCGCCCGCTCGGGGTCGGTCCAGATGGCAACCTGGTCGGTGGCGTCGGTGTGACCGAGAACCCACTGCTCCGCCTCGATCTTTGCGCGCATGAGTAGTTCTCCGTTGAAGTCGACGTACGCCGCGCGAAATGGGTACTGGCCGTAGATGCCGAGTTGGCCCCGACCGTTCTGAAGGATCTGAGCCCCAGTTGCGATGAGTACGACAGCACCCATGACAACGACGGAAGCGAGAGCATCCGATGGTCCTCTCGCTGCGATCACCGCCAGCACGAACGCGAGCAAGAATCCCCCGGTGATGAGCAGCCCCTGAATGAGGGTGACTTGAGCCTCCCAACGGCCAGCCCACAAGACGAGCGGCACGCCCAAGGCAAGCGGCAAATAAGCGATCACGCGAGACCCTCGTTCACCAACGATCGCGGCGAAGGCGAGTCCGATCGACAGCAGGGCGCCTGGCCAGAGTTTGGCCGTGTAATGCGGAGCCTCGAGCCATGGCCCTGGGACGAGCACGAGGTAGACGTAGGTGAAGGCGATGTTCATGCCCGCGATCGCCGCCGCGACCTGCGACCACCGGTTCGCGCGCGTGACCGCGAGGGCAATGAGGCTGATGATGAGCGCTGCGGCCGGTACTAACAGGGTGACGTCGCGGGTCCAGATGTTCGGGTCGCTGATGAAGCTCGCGTAGTCGAGCCGCCCGTTCCATTCGAGGTAGGTCCCAAACCAGGACCGTCCAGGAAAGATCACCACGCCTGCAGCCAAGAACCCCGCGAAACTCACGACGAATCCGACCACGGCGGCTCCTGCGTCGACGAGCAGGCGCCTCCAACGCTCCTCGGTGTCGGTGAACAGGCCGACGGCGCGAACGGCGAGCCACATTGATAGGGCCAAGAGCAGGGCGTAGGGGTTGAGCATGATCAGCCACCCGGCTACAAGCCCGGAAAGTGCCCCCGGTAGCCAACGCGCCCGTTGGGAACCGAGAGTGCACCAAACGGCTAGGGCGAGGAACAGCGTGGTGGCCGCCATGATCGCCCCGGTCAGGTACGGATTTCCCACGTAGCTGAGCACCATGGTGTTGAGGGACGCGAAGAGTGCCACCCCCACTGCAAGCACCCGATTGCTCGCCCGCTTCATGAGCAGGTACGTCGAGGCGACAATGACGAGGATGAGCAAGAAGCGCCAGATGGCGAACCCCACCCAAGGATCGCCAGCCGTAACGAGGAGCCGAACCGGGGCAATGTATCCGAGACGGGTCCAGATGTAGGCCGGCTCAATGGCGCGATCGGTCACGTCGCTGCCAAAAAGCGCCAGCGAAGCGTAGAACTCCGAGTCTGGGGAGTTGAAGCCCGCCCACTGACGGGATCCGGAGAAAAAGGCGCTGAACACTGAAATGCCCAGAATGATCATCGGGTCAATCGCCGCGACCCACCAGCGCGTGTGCGTGCCACCGCCAGCGGCTGATCCATCCATCCTCACAACGTACGCCGACGATGCATCTGCCGGTGATCCGGCCACCTCACGACCTCGCCGACTCAGGCTGATTGGCACCAGAACTCGTACGACTTCGCCTTCGGGACAATCGCCCACCCTCGATCAGGCGCATTCGAGCTCGCGCTCTGCCAAAGCACCGACCCGGTGACAACCCCACCCGACGAGACCAGTCCCGTCGTGGCGCCAAGGTTGCATCCCGCAGGCTGACGTTGGACGACGACGAGTTGCAGCGTCGACTCGCCCTCCATCGCGTCGACCGCGGCCGTTTCCACCTGCCGCCAGCCTGCAGGCACTGGCCCGCCGAGGAGTGTTTGGTCGATGCCGATCGCGAATGGGTAATCGGGGCTCGGGGGCGTGAGGTCCTCGGCCAGCCATGGGTCGGGCTCGTCGACGGCCTCATACACCCACGGGGTCATGACGCCGCCGCCGACGGTGGCGAACACCGGACCTCTCGGCAAGTCCTTTGACAGATCAGGTGATACGGATAGCTCGGGTGGCGGCGTTGCTCCGGCCGCCGTGAGCACGCTGCCGGCGATCTGTCCGGTGGAGCGAGGAGCCACGACCATCGCCGGCGCAACCTGATTCGGGTCCTTCACCATGAGTGGCACGTGGGCCACTTCAGCCCAGCGCTGCGCGAGGCTGTCGCCGAATCGTCTGTCCGCCCTGACACTGATGGTCGCACCATGATCAGATGTGACGACGATGATGGTGTTGTCATAGCGACCGGTGGCCTTGAGTTCCGCCACCAGCAGGCCGAGTTGCCGATCGAAGTCGATGGCTGAGTTCGCATAGAGGCGCCGCTCGATCGACTGCAACTCAGGTGTGGAGTAGTTGCCCTCCTTGTTGCTACCGACCATGTGGGCATCGTCGACGATGGGCAGGCGCGCCGGGTAGATCTCTTTCCCGTCGCGGTCGACATTCCAGGGGGCGTGGGTGCGGATCGTGTGCCAGAAGCCGAAGATCGGCGCGCCCGGCGCTGCCTGCTCAGCCTTCCTCAGGCCCTCTATGGCCTTGCTCACCGAGTTGCCCTCGGCGTTGTCACCGAACTCGTCGCCACCGGCCCAGAAGTCTCGCCACTTGCCGTCGAGAGAGGGGAAGACGGCCGAGAAGGGATGGGCGAGGGCCGTGCGGCCCGCAATCGCTGCCGCATCCGCAGCAAAACCAGCGTACTGGCTCACCACATTCGAATCCTTTGCCGAACCGATGGTCGCGCACTCGGTCGAATCGCATTCGAATCGATAGATGGGCGACTCCATGACGACGGAGTACTCGGCCGCAAGGCTCGGAACGATGCCGATGTTTGCGCGCACCTCCTGCATGCGCTCCGGTCCCTCGGCTGCTATGTCGGAGATGCCTGTGAGCATGGACGGCACTGCGTAGTCGGTGTAGTTCGCCGCCGAATAGGCATGGGTGTAGGTTGTCGAATTCGCTTGCAGCGCCTTGAGATTCGGGAACTCTGGACGGATGGCTCCCGCCTTGTCGAAGACGAGTGGGTACTGAAGTTCGTCAGAGACGATCCACATGATTGACGGACGCTGCGGGTCGGGTGCGAACGCTAGCGGGGGTGCCGCCGCGGCGGCGCTGCCGGCGAACGCGGAGAGGGCGAGTGGCGCCACGGCCGCAATTGAGGCGAAGACAAACAGCGGCGAGCCCATAGTGAAGCGGCGTGCGAGCAGCATCACCCCGGCGGCGACAACAAGGCCAATGATCGGGCCAAGGGCTGGCACACCCGCGAAGAGGGTCTGCGTGAGGGCATTGCCGGCGAGAAACCAGGCGACGACGAACATGATGACTGACGCTGCGATGTCGAATGAAGCCGACTGCAGACGCTTCTTCAACACGGCGAGCACACCAGCAAGGAGGAGCCACAGGACAACCAGAACAACGGCGAACACAAGCACCCATGAGGTTTTCGACACCCCGTGCGCGGAGAAGAACACCTCGTTGGCAGCGATCTTGTCATTCGCCGGGATAACCACCGCAAGCACGACGAGGGCCAGCAGCCATGAGGCACTGTCGTAGACGCTCGTATTGCGTCGCTCACCGAGGCGAGCAGTAAAGCCGCTCATCGCTGCTCCAGTAGGCCCCATGCATTGACGACCACGCGAGTGGCCGATGTCGTGCCCATGACCTCGACTTGAGCGAAACGATTCCGTAGGGCACCGAGGAGGGCCTCGGTTGAGTAGTCGCCGCTCCAGTTGGGGATCTGGCCCAGCAGGATTCGTGACTTCTCGTCGTTCTCGTCAGCGAACTCGATCTGGACGGGGGCGCCGAACGCAGCGAGGGCATCGACCGCGAACTGCATCGGGGTGCCCTGAGTGATGACCACGTGATGCAGAACGGCTTGGCAGATAACCGCTGAGGGCTGCACCCGATCGGTGAACGCCGCAAATTCGGCGTTGAGCAAGCCTGAGGCCGGGGTGAGGTTGGTGATGTCGCCGAGAATCGGTGTGACGTCGCCGGCAATATCGGAGGGCAGGCCCTGATGGAGCATGTCGAGCGCTCCGGCGTCGGCGTCCATGACGATCACTCGTGCACAGGCGTGACGAGCCAGGTGCGCGGCGGTGAATCCGTCGTTACCGCCCACGTCGAGGACAAGTCGTTCGCGTCCAGTCTCGGCCTTGATGAAATCGGTAGCGAGCGCCGATTTTCGGGTGAGGTCGTCGTTCTCGTAATGCGCCCGAGTGCCGTAGTCGACCCAGGTGGTTGCGTGCTCCTTGCCGTGGAGTTTGCGCACCTGCTTCGCGAGACGCCTCGTAAGGGATCGGGTGGCATTGCGGGCGAGATCCTGATTCTTGTTCGCGGTATCAGCGAAGGTCGACTCACTCGGCGCGTTCTTTTCGACAGGCCGTGTCGTGGCCTGGAGCAGCAGGAGCGACAGGCTCCGGCGGGCCTTCTTCGGCAGGAGCGCTCGGGCCGAGTCAGAGCGAAGTCCACGGTGCATGCTCACGTTCCAAGCATCCGCGGCAGTCACGCGCTCACCCGAGCCGACCGCAAGTGGATTGATGAAATGTTCGATGAACTGACGTGACGCATTCCAGGACGGGTTCGGGCGCCAACGCTCGACCGAACCGAGGTCAATGAACACCGGCTGCATCCCGCGGAATTGCACATTGAATGCGGATGCGTCCTTGAGGTCGAGGCCGATTTCAAGGAGGCTCAGCCGAAAATCGAGGGTGAGGAGGGCGGCCGCCTCGAGGAGGGAGTTCGGCCACTCCCACGGGTAGGTGATGACGTCGATTTGTTCGACCGAGAAGACAACCGAGCCCTCTGCCGCCAGCCGATCCGAGCGCATCGAATACGCCTCGAGGACGGGTAAGGAGGCGTCCGCAGTTACCTCATCAAAGGCGACAAGGTAGCCACTTGCAACACCGGAGGCATAGATCTCAGAGCCCCTCAGTGTGCGAAGCGCCGCAGCCGACGACGGGCCCGCAATGCGAAACCACGCGCCCTCGTTCTCGAAGGCTGCGTTTTCTGGGTCACGAAAACTCGCCGAAGGCAACGTCATCACTGCGGTGTGGTCTACGAATCGATGGACGAGGGTGTCGCGACCTGGTCCGAAACTGCCGAATTCTTCTTGCCTCCGCGGAACTTTGCCACCTGAGATCGAAGGAAGAACCATGAGCCTGCGGCCCCGCTCGCGATTGCGGCGAGCAGGTAGGAGCCGGTCCCGGCATCGATGTAGCCGATTGAATTCATCATTTCGTCACCTTTTGTTGGCCTGTAGGTCACCTTGAGGTTACATCAGTGCCTGGCATCGCGATCGCGCTCACTCCTGTCGCATCTCGCCCACTACCGAAGGGCGTTGAGGAGGCGAGCCCAGGAGAGCGATTCGACGATCGCATCGTCAGTCGCCAGGGGCCGCAGCCTGCCGTGGAGGTCGCGCAATTTGCCAATGACCTCTGGCCCCGCCGTGACCACCGAGGTCACCCTCTTGAGCCTCGAGTCGTCCTGACGGCCCCGTCCGAGCCCCACCTCTTGGGTTTCGATAACCCGATAATCGATGACAAGTTCCGCATCGATCAGCATGGCGCGCCTAGCGGTCGCGACCAGGCTCCACCAGCGGTCATGCAGCCAGCCTGCAGGGATCGGGAGGTCTGCAAAGCTCGCCGGGCGCAGGGCGCTTGCGCCGCCAGTCGCGATCGAATGCCGAACGGTGTAGCGCATCTGCTCGGCGGGCCTCTCGCGATTCCAGCCGTCGTGAACCGGGAAGGTGGCGCGCAGCGTTCCGTGGAGCGACTCATTTCGAGCATTGATAAGCGTGCCGTCGGACGCCACCATTGCCATCTCGGGTTGCATGGCAAGTTGTCCCACCTGATGGCGGACCCGGGTTGGGTACCACAGGTCGTCATGGTCACCGAGGACCACAACGTCGTATTTGAGGCAGGCGCGGATCCCCTGATGAAAGTTGTGGGCGATGCGCGTGGTGACGTCGTCGGCCCGAGAGGTCGCTCGGTAGACGCTCGCGCGTCCACCAAGGACCGCATGGACGATGGATCGGGTGGCATCTGTCGAGTTGTCGTCGATGACGACGATCCCATCAGGCTGGTGTTCCTGCCCGAGGATGCTGGCAAGGGTCTGCTCGATCCATTGCGCCGAATTGCTCGTCACGATGAGGGCAGCGGATGAAAGGCATTTCGCGCTCATGAATGTGATGCCTTTCTCCGCGAGCGCGCTGCTAGGCCCTGGATGAGGGCCTCGTAGGCATCGGTGACGGAGTCCCATTGGTAGACCGCAGCGATTCTGGCGAGGCCGTTGGCGGTGAACTCGGCGAACCTTTCATCAAGGCCATCGCTGGCCGACTGATTGAAGATCGCCGTGAGTTCCGGCGCAGTCGCCCAGAAGAACGCCTGACCATCTGTCACCTCTCGATTGAACTCGACGTCATACGCGAGGACGGGGGCTCCGGCGCCCATGGCACGGAGCAGCGAGGGATTGGTTCCCCCGACACTGTGGCCGTGAATGTAGGTGCGGGCGTTCGCATATAACTGGTCGAGCAACTGCTGGTCGTAGATGCCGCCGGTGAACATGATCCTCGGGTCCTCCTGCGCCGCTGCTCGGACCTCCTCGACATACCCGTGCGAGTAAGGTGCGCTTCCGACCACGACTAGAGGCCGGGTTTCGGCGCTCAACCGGTAGGCGGCGACAGCCTCGAGTACATGGTTTTCGGGCTCAAATCGCGCGACGATGAGGTGGTAACGCTCTTGATTCGGGGAAAACTCTGCGATGCGGTCGCTGCCCGGGCTGATAATTGCCGCCCCGTAGCGGATAACGACGCTGTCACGTCCGTACTCGGCCTTCACATGGTCGGCGATCGCTTGTGAATCGGCAATGACCTCGTCGCCCCACCGCACCGATGCCCGCTCGGCCCAGCGGTAGTACCTCGCGCCGGCGCCCCGCCACTTCTCGCGCTTCGACTCTAGGCCGTCGAGGTGAATGGCCGTCGGGATGCCAGCGACTTGCAGTGGTCGAAGGAGTGGCGCATTGCCCGCGTTGAGGAGCAGGACGACATCGGGGCGGTCCTTGATGATCGCGTGGACCGTACTGACTGCCGTGTGGCTCAGGGTCTCAGTCATGCGATGGCGCAGGGCTGGCGCATTGACGAGGGTCATGCCAAGGTACTCGGTTTGCCGCTGGCCCGGATTGCGGCAGTAGACCGTGACCTCGTAGCCGCGCGATGCCAGCCGTCTGCCGATTTCCTCCACGGCGGTCTCAAAGCCCCCGTGCAGCGCCGGCACGCCGCGCGTACCCATCAGGGAGACCTTCACGACATCACCGTACTTGCTCAGCGGCCACATCCCTCCCGTCGGTGGCCTGCGCTGATAACCTTCGGCCCGTGCAGACGCGTCCACTTTCGATCGACGGTGTCTGGGAATTTACCCCCAAACTCCGACCCGACGACCGTGGTGTGTTCCTCGAATCCTTCAAGGAGTCGGTCCTCGAAGAGGCGATCGGCCACCGGTTCACCCTGCAGCAGATGAACATCTCCATCTCAAGGATCGGCACGGTGCGTGGAGTGCATTTCGCGCTCGTCCCACCTGGGCAGGCGAAGTATGTGCAGTGCTTCTCGGGGCGAATCCTCGACGTCGTCGTCGACATCCGCGTCGGATCGCCAACCTTCGGGCAGTGGGACGCCGTCGAGCTCGATGACGAGAGCCGCAAGGGGCTGTACATCGCTGAGGGGCTCGGGCACGCCTTCTGCGCCCTATCTGACTCAGCAACCGTCGGCTACCTGTGCTCGACTCCATACTCGCCCGGGCGCGAGTTCGGCAT
>CAMCSO010000115.1 GCA_945877545.1 Bifidobacterium breve
TGGGTGCGACCAAGGCACATGAAGCAGTGCGAAATGCCGACCAGACCTCCCAGATCGCTCTCATCGGCGGGATCGTCTCCCACGTCAACCGCATCAATCGAGCCACGACCGAGGGATCAAGCGATGACGAGCCGGGAAGCCAGTCGTAGTTGACACCGGGGCATCCTGTATTGTTTGCCACTGTTGCACTGCGAACCCGGACCGTTAGCTCAGTTGGCTAGAGCGTTCCCCTGACACGGGAGAGGTCACAAGTTCGAGTCTTGTACGGTCCACCGGAGCATCGCGAAGAACCCCCGCCCGCAGGTGGGGGTTCTTCGCTACTTGGCCACCCCCGATCGAACCGATGCTTGCTCAGCCGATGCCGGAACCGATCCTCGAGTCACCGCGCGAAGTCGCCTTCGAGCCGAACTGGGATGGCTTCGGGTGTTTACTGTCGCGCACGAACTCCGGCGTAATCCTCCAGGGGCGCGGCCCTCCAGCCATCGCCACCCGATGGTTCACCCGCCCGCGTTTCATCGGGCATCGATGGCATCATCGTGAAGGCCCTTGGCACGTCATGTACACCGGGGAAACGCTCACACGGCAAGCTCAAGCATGCCCGAACCCTGGACGATGTCGTCGATGCGCACACGCCTCGTGCACCTTCGAACAGGTTCCATCGGTAGACCCTTCAAGCATCGAGGATCTTCACCGCACGCCAAGCATCGACCTCGGCTCGTGAGCCTGACCCGTCATTCCTGACACTTCCGGCGCGGCTACACCCGCGGCGGCTCCCCCGGCATCTTCGGGAAGTCCGGCGAATAGGGCAGCTCCGGCCAGTCGATCGGCATCGAGACCGTCGCATGGGCATTCTGGTTGTAGTCGATGAACACGCGCGACCCTCGCTCCTCCTTCCACCACGACGTAGGGGGGCCGCCCGCTCGGAAAGCGGATATCGCAGCCCTGCACGAACGAGGAAACGCTGTTGGGCATGTACTTCTGATAGACGGATTCGCCCCCATCGATGACTCCGCCCGGCCAGCGTTCTAGCGCTGTCGGGCGGCCCGTAGGTGCTCATTTAGCTGATCACCGACCGATAGGTAGGTAGTCCAGGGCGACATCGCGCTTGCTCACCCCTGGCAAGAACGGCTTGTCACGGCTCGTGATTCGGATCACGTGTCCGTCCACCGCGAAGTGAAGTGCACTTCCCTACGCCATCCGGGCACCGTAACCCCGTGGGCGCCCGGCCACATCAGGTGCGCACGCTCGGCGGGTAAGGTCCCCCTGTGAATACCGCAGCCGTAACCTTCCTCGTCTTTGCCATCGTCCTCGCCATCTTCGGGACCCTCTTCGTCGCACTTGGGCTGTCAAATGAGCGTGCCTATTGGTCCCAGCGCGATACCCACGGGGACCCCCGCCGAGACGCAACGAAGTTCCGGGCCATCGTGAAACAGACGTGGCACTTTGCTGCTGGCGAGTACCGGGCACCGATACGCGTCGCGGCGATCGGAGTTCTCCTGTTGTGGGTCGCCGTCGCCTGCCTCGTCATCGGACTCATCATCACGTTCGCATCGGCGTAAAAGGCGTGGCCGGCCCACGCTATTTCGTGGACCGGCCAGCGCTTCGTTGGTCGGGCTGACAGGACTTGAACCTGCGACCTTCCGGCCCCCAGCCGGACGCGCTACCAAACTGCGCCACAGCCCGATACTCATCCGGCGCTCACGCGCCAGTTTTCATACCCTATCTCAGGGGCTGACCCCATTCGTCAGCGCCGGGAGCGCTTCTCACGAACCCGCATCACGATGCGAATCGGCGTTCCGGTGAACTCGAACTCCTCCCGCAGTCGCCGCTCGATGAAACGACGGTAGCCAGCCTCAAGGAAGCCACTCGTGAAGAGCGCAAATGTCGGCGGCCCAACGGACACCTGAGCTCCGAAGAGGATCCGGGGCTGCTTGCCCCCGCGGAGCGGATGCGGATTCGCCTGGGCGAGTTGACCGAGGAACTGGTTGAGGCGTCCGGTCGGAATTCGGGTCTCCCACGAGGCGAGGGCGACATCGAGCGCCGTCGGGAGTTTGTCGACGTGACGTTTCGTCTTCGCCGAGATGTTCACGCGCGGTGCCCATGGCACCTGTACGAGGTCCCGGTCGATCTCGCGCTCGAGGTAATGTCGTCGCTCCTCGTCGGTGAGGTCCCACTTGTTGTAGGCGAGGACCAGGGAGCGTCCGGATTCGATGACCATCGAGATAATCCGCACGTCCTGCTCACTCAGTGGCTCATGGGCATCGACAAGCACGATAGCGACCTCGGCGCGGTCGAGGGCGGCCTGAGTACGCAGCGTCGCGTAATACTCATGCCCGCTCGCCTCCTTGGCCCGGCGACGGATGCCGGCAGTATCGACGAACCACCAGAACCGGTCACCGAGTTTCACGAGTTCATCGACCGGATCGACCGTCGTGCCCGCGACGGAATCGACGACAACTCGCTCAGATCCGGCGAGGGCATTGAGGAGCGAGGACTTCCCGACATTGGGCTTGCCGAGCAGCGCGACCCGACGGGGCCCGCCCGCCCGCGAGGTGCCATGGCCTTCGGCTGGGAGCATTTCAACGATTTTGTCGAGCAGGTCTCCCGAGCCTCGGCCATGCAACGCCGAGACTGTGTGCGGCTCGCCGAGACCCATGGACCAGAGCGATGCAGCCTGGATCTCCGTGGCGGCATCATCGGCTTTGTTCGCCACGAGGAGGACCGGCTTGTTCGCTCGGCGCAGGACCTTTACGACGGCCTCGTCGGTATCGGTCGCACCGACACTCGCATCGACGACGAACATCACAGCATCGGCATCGTTGATGGCACGCTCTGCTTGAGCGGCGATCTGCGCGGCCATGCCCCGCACCTTGCGCTCCCAGCCACCCGTGTCGATGAGCATGAATCGCTTACCGTTCCACTCACCCTCGTAGGTGACCCTGTCGCGGGTCACTCCCGGCACATCTTCGACGACCGCCTCGCGCCGGCCGATGATGCGGTTGACGAGGGTGGACTTGCCGACGTTCGGTCGGCCGACGACGGCAAGGACTGGCAGCCCGGCCTCCCCGCCCCGTTCGAGTTCCACGAGTTCTGCATCGAAATCACCGAACTCGGCCCGAGCCGCCGCTAGGGCAAACTCCAAGACGTGATCGTCAGCCTCGTCGGAATCGACCTCCCCCGAGTCCGGGAACTCAGGTAGCGCGGCCACGTGGCGAAGTCCGTCATCATCGAATTCATCCCCATCCATGGGGATCCAGTTATCGGTCACGTCGGACTCCTCTTTCACTCTTCACCCACCGCTTCGGCGGCCTCGAGGATTACGAGGACAACAGGCGCATTGTTGGTGCGCAGCAAGTATCCCACCCCGAGACGTCGGTGCTGAACCGTACGAGCCTTAGCCCTCGATCAGCCCGCACACGTGATCAACAACCTGTTCTAGGCTCATCTCGGTCGTATCGACGATCACGGCATCGGCCGCCCGCATCATCGGTGAGGCTGCCCTTGAGGAATCAAATGCATCCCTTTTGCTAAGCGCCTCCCCGGTCTCGGTGATCGACGCCTCGGCGACTGCCTCGCCACCGGATTGCTCTCGCGCGCGACGTAGGGCTCGTATCGCCGGATCCGCGGTCAAGAAGACCTTGAGATCTGCAGACGGGAGCACAACGGACCCGATATCGCGGCCCTCGACGACGATCCCTTCGTCTGCTAGCCCGGCCTCTCGAGCACGTTCCCGCTGAAGCGCGACCAGTCGATCACGCACGGCTGGAACAGCGCTCACGGCGCTCACGGCACCGGTGACCTCGGGCGTTCGAATCGGTTCGGAGACGTCGGTGCCATCAACCTCGATTTGGGGCGAACTCGGATTGGTGCCGCTTACGATTGACGGAGTGGATGCGAACGCCGAGACGCAAGGCTCATCAAACGGGTCGATGCCCGCTCGAAGCACGGCCCAGGTCATGGCCCGGTACATGGCTCCGGTGTCCAGATACCGGTAGCCGAGGCGCTGGGCCACCCCGCGGCAAACCGAGGACTTGCCGGAACCGGCCGGACCATCGACTGCCACGACCCTTGTCATGCCGTCACGGTTGTCATAGAAGGGAGCCTAGCCGCGGACGTCGAAGCCACGGGAACGTAAAGCCGCCTCGAGCGTCGTGACAGCGTCCGGCTGAACCGAGAGTTCCACGAGGCCGCTCTGCCTGCCGAGAACGTGCTCGATGCGGACATCCTCGAGGTTGACGGTTGTCTCCCCAACTGCTGTGAAAAGTCGGCCGAGCTCACCGGGGCGGTCAGCGAGCATCACGGCCACCTCTGTGTACGCCGAGGGCGATGCGCCGTGCTTTCCCGGGATGCGTCCTCGGCCGATGACCCCTCGATGCAATTCCTCGGTGACCACATCGATGCTCGCAAGCTCGCCGGCCGCCACGGCCCGAAGGGCTCGAGCCGCCCGTTGCAAGTCGTAGATGACCCCGTCCAGCACATCCGCCACCGGCGCGGCATTTACGCCGAGGATGTCGGTCCACAGTGCACTCTCGGAGCCCGCGATACGGGTCATATCACGCAGGCCCTGCCCGGCCACTTGCACATAGGTGGCATCAGCGTCGACGAGTTGGGCTGCCAGCACGCTGGAGAGCAGTTGCGGGGCATGCGAAACAAGGGCCACTGCTCGGTCATGCTCGGCTGCGCTCATCTCGACGGGGTAGGCACCACACGTCGTTGCAAGCTGGTGAGCAGCCCGTTGATGCTGGGCCTGAGTCGCGTCCGTTGGCGTGATGATCCACAGCCGGTCATCGAGGAGATCCGGTCGCGCAGAAGACGCACCGGACACCTCGCGCCCAGCCATCGGATGGCCGCCGACAAGTCGGCCCGAGTCTGCACCGAGGGCGCATGCTTCAGCAAGTACGCGCTCCTTCACCGACGTGACATCAGTGATTGTGGCCAACGGGAAGTCATCCGATGCTCTCGCGAGAACTTGCGCCGCATGACGTGGAGGGACTGCCACAACGACGAGCGCTGGCTCGGATTCGGGACCCGCGATGTCGCCGGCTCCCATACCTGCGGCGACCTGTGCCTGCTCAGGATCGAGATCCTCAAGAAGAACTTCGACGCCTGCCCTTCTCAGCGATAGGGCGATCGAGGTCCCGATAAGCCCCGTGCCGATGATGAGGACCGGGCCGATGACCGCGATAGAGCGGTCCGGATTCACGTGTGCCGGTTCACGTGTGCAGGTCCGCCCGGAGGACCTCTGCACCGCGCAGGTACACGTGCTGAATTCCGGAACGCGGTGTATCCGTGTTCGCGTGAATGAGGATCCTCACGACCCGTTCGAGCGCGCCCTCGACCCCGATCTCCTGGGCACATAGCAGCGGCACTTCAGCAAACCCGACCTCACGTGCCCCTGCGGCAGGAAACGCTGAGGTGAGGTCCGGGGTCGATGTGAGGATGACGCTCACGACATCGTCGGTGGACAGTCCGTTGCGCTCGAGCATCGCCGTGAGCAGTTCGCCCACCGCCTCACGCATTTCGGCAGGGTCGTCGGCGATAAGGCATACCGCTCCACGGATGGCTCGCATGCTGGGAGTTTACAGACCCGCCTCGGTATAGAGCGCACGCAGTTCCGGTCCCTCAATCGTGCGAAGCCGGCCCGGCCGCTGCTGGTCGAGGCGAATGGGCCCTATGCGTGTACGTACCAGATCCTGCACCGGATGGCCGACATGGTCGAACATGCGCCTGACGATGCGGTTTCGGCCCACGTGAATTACGACCTCGACCATCGTTCGATCGGCAGCCTGCTGAATGATCCGCGCGCTGTCGCACTCAACGATGCCGTCCTCCAACGCGACCCCCTCCCGAAGGGCCCGCAGGGCCTCCTTCGGAAACTGCCCGCGGACAGTGGCCACATACGTCTTGAGAATTTCATGTGACGGATGAGCAAGCCGGTTCGCGAGCTCACCGTCATTCGTAAGAATGAGCAGCCCCTCGGTGTCGGCATCGAGCCGGCCAACGTGGAACAGTCGCTCGGGCCGGTCTTGGACGTAGTCACCGACACACGGCCTTCCACGATCATCAACCATCGTCGAGACAACACCGCGCGGTTTATTGAACGCGGCCACAGTGATGTCGGGAACCGTCGGCACTCGCTGGCCATCAACGCGGACGACAGCCGTGAGCGGGTCAATCCGCATGCCCTGCTCTGCGACGATCGTGCCGTCTACTTCGACCCGGCCCTGTTCAATGAACTGCTCGCACCTGCGGCGGCTCCCGATGCCGGCGAGGGCAAGCACCTTCTGTAGTCGAACCCCCTCATCCGCTGTCACCATGCGCTCACTCAGTCGCCGATGGCGACGGAATCGAGGACATCATCGAGCTCCGCGAGGCTCGGTAGGTAATCCGCGAGTGGTGGAAGATCATTAAGGGACGCCGCCCCGATGCGCTCGAGGAAGTGCGAGGTGGTGCGGTAGAGGATGGAATGGGATTCATCCTCGTGCCCGGCCTCCTCGATGAGACCGCGTGCCACGAGGGTCCGGATCACGCCATCGACATTCACGCCCCTCACCGCACTGATGCGACCGCGGGAAATCGGCTGACGATACGCGATGACCGCAAGTGTCTCAAGCGACGCCTGAGTCAGGCGCGCCTGCTGTCCGTCACGCACCCAGCGCTCGACTAGGGGTGAGCAATCTGCCCTTGTGTAATAGCGCCAGCCGCCGGCGACCTCGCGCAGGTCGAATCCACGCCCTTGTTCAGACTACTCAACGCACAGCGTTCGGACGGTCGCCTCGACCTTGTTGATCGGGCACCTCGTCGCCTGAGCGAGGGCGAGGGTCGTCAAGGGCTCGTCCGCGAGGAGGAGGAGTGCCTCGATGGCCGCAGAAAGGTTCGGCGCGCCGAGAGAGTCCCTCGAGTCGTCCTCCTCCGTCAACATTGCACCGTCAACTACCAGTTCTTCACTCAACGTCGCTCTCCTGCGCTCGTTCTCCGTCATCTGGTTCCGAGTCCACACCCGCGTCTGCGTCTGAGAAGTAGTCGTCGAATTCATCCATGACGACGACCTCGCCCTCCGCCCCTGCCATCCACCGGATAGTGAGGTCGCCAAGCGGCGTGATCTGCTCGAACGACACGGCTGACTCGCGATAGAGCTCCAGCAGCGCAAGGAACCGGCCGACGACCAGAAGTGTCGAGTCGCAGTCTGCGATGAGTGCACGAAAGGTTGAGGTGCCCTGCCGACGAAGCCGCTCGACGATGATCGCCGCCTGTTCACGGACGCTCACCCGCTGGACGTGAATATGTGAGATCGAAACCTCGTCGACGGGCTTTGGCGCGAGAGTCCTAGCAGCCAGCGTCGCGAACTGCTCGAGGCCGATTCCGATGAGGACCTCCGGCAGCAGCGCAGCGAGCTGCGGCTCAAGCCCAACCGTTCGAGGCAGGCACCTGTTGGCCGTGGTCATTCGGTCAGCCAGTAATGCGGCGACCTCCTTATAAGCGCGGTACTGAAGAAGTCGAGCAAACAGCAGGTCCCTAGCCTCAAGGAGGGCGAGGTCCTCCTCGTCCTCGACCTCGCCGCTCGGTAGGAGTCGGGCAGCCTTGAGATCGAGGAGCGTCGCGGCAACGACGAGGAACCCACTCGCCTCGTCAAGGTCCCAAGTGACGCCCTTGGCGCGGATATAACTAATGAACTCATCGGTGACCCGGTGCAGAGCGAGCTCAGTGACCTCCAGTTTGTGCTTGGAGATGAGCGACAGCAGGAGTTCAAACGGGCCTTCGAAGTCGCCGACATGAACTGAGAAGACCGATGGCTGCGCCGCCACCTCGACGTCAGTCGCCGCGACCGCCTGATCGGCAGTGCCAGCAGGGGCGGTCACCGCGACAGAACCTCCCGGGCCAATTGCCGGTACGCCTCGGCCCCGCTGCTTTCGGGGGCGTACACCGTGATGGGCGTGCCTGAGACCGCGGAGTCGGGGAACTTGATCGTTCGAGCGATGGTCGTAATGAAGACGAGGTCGCCAAATGCCTGCTGGACGGTTTCGAGCACCTCACGGCTGTGAAGGGTGCGCGCGTCGTACATGGTCGCAACGACCCCGATGATCGAAAGATTCGGGTTGAGGCGAGCACTGACCTTGTCGATGGTGTCCTTGAGGAGCGCCACGCCTCGTAGCGCGAAGTACTCGCATTCCATCGGCACGATAACGCCATGCGCAGCGGTGAGAGCGTTGAGGGTGAGGAGGCCGAGTGAAGGCTGGCAGTCGATCAGGATGATGTCGTATTTGTCCATGATGGGCGCGAGGGCTCGTTGGAGTGCGTACTCCCTGCCCACCTCGTTCACCAACTGGAGTTCGGCCGCAGCGAGATCAATGTTGCTCGGAAGTAGGTCGAGGTTCTCGACATCCGGGTGGCGGATGACATCGCTGACATGGCATTCGGGATCCGTGAGGAGGGTGTAGACCGTGAGCTCAAGCTCATTGGGATTGATGCCGAACGAGATCGCCACAGCGCCCTGCGGGTCGAAGTCGACGAGGAGCACCCTGCGACCGAATTCGGCAAGGGCCGCACCCAGGCTTACGGTCGACGTCGTCTTGCCGACCCCGCCCTTTTGATTGACCATCGCGATGACTCGCGCAGGCCCATGGGAGAGCAGCGGCGCCGGCTCAGGGATGTCGGCCGAGGACCGAGTGTCGTCCAACGTCATGGGCGAGATCCTACCTCCGAGGGGGGACATAGTGTCCCCAAGCGCCGTACGGGGGACTTCTCGATCGTCGCCCCCTACCTCAGGGCCCGCGGGTGACTAGCGGCATAGACCTCTTTCAAGGTCTCCTGTGTGACGAGAGTATAAATCTGAGTCGTG
>CAMCSO010000116.1 GCA_945877545.1 Bifidobacterium breve
GCGAGCGCGGCCAAGGCAAGACCCGTCTCATCCGCACCCTCGTCAACCTGCTCGACGAATGGTCACCGGTTGTATCCGGATGTGAGATCCATGACGACCCGACGATGCCGGTATGCGCGCGCTGCCGACGCCTTGCCGCCGAACTCGGCGACGGATTACCCGTCTCGTGGCGCCACCGCAGCGGGCGCTACGGCGAGAAGCTCGCGACCCCTGACACGTCCGTCGGTGATCTTGTCGGCGACGTCGACCCGGTAAAAGTCGCTGAGGGGCGCACGCTCGGCGACCCGGAGACCATCCACTTCGGCCTCGTGCCGCGCACGAACCGCGGGATCTTCGCCGTCAATGAGTTGCCCGATCTCGCCGAGCGCATCCAGGTGGCGCTGCTCAACGTGCTCGAAGAGCGCGATATTCAGGTGCGTGGCTATACCCTGCGACTGCCGCTCGACATCCTCATGGTCGCGAGCGCAAACCCGGAGGACTACACCAACCGCGGGCGCATCATTACCCCGCTCAAGGACAGGTTCGGGGCCGAGATCCGCACCCACTACCCACTCGAGGTGTCAGACGAGGTGACGCTGCTGCGCCAGGAGGCCGCAATGCCAGCGGTGGTACCGCAGCATCTGCTCGAGGTTGTCGCGCGCTTCACCCGTCAGGTGCGCGAGTCTCCCGCGGTCGACCAACGCAGCGGCGTATCGGCCCGGTTCGCCGTGGCGTGCGCCGAGTCGCTCTCCGGCGCGGCTCTTAGGCGCGCGGCGATTCGCGGCGAGTCAGATCCGGTCGCCCGCATCGGCGACCTGCCGGGAATCGTGCCCACCCTGCGCGGCAAGGTTGAGTTTGACGTGAGCGAGGAGGGTCGCGAGGAGGAGATCCTTCAGACCCTCGCCCGGCGGGCCGCCGCCGAGACCTTCCGCTTCCGGCTCGGCTCGCCGGATCTCAAGGACGTCATGAACGGGCTCGCCGCCTGGTTCGACGAGGGCAATGCGGTCGAGACCGGAGATATCGTGACCGCGGCCGACGTGCTCGAAGGAATCGGCTCGGTCGATGGCCTCGGCCGCCTCGTGACCGCGCTCGAGGGATCGGCCGGGGAGTCACCCGGCGTGGCCGCTGCCTGCCTAGAGTTCGCCCTCGAGGGCCTATGGCTCACCCGCCGCATCGACAAGGACGATGCTGACGGCACGATCACCTACGGAATCGCCCCGGCATGACCAGGTATCGCTACGGGCGATTCCACGGAGGGCCCGACCCCCTCGCTGACCCGCTCGATGTCGGTCAAGCGATCGAGGATCTGAGCGACGAGATCCTCGACGGGCAACCGGTGGCCGAGGCCCTCTCACAGTTGATGAGGAGGGGGACGGACGGACGACGCGGGCTCAATGAATTGCGTAGCCGCATTCAGCAGCGCCGCAGGCAACTCCAGAAGTCTGGACGTCTCGACGGGCTGCTCACCGATATCGCCGAGATGCTCGATCAAGCGGTCGAGCTTGAACGGTCGGCGCATTTCCCCGACCCGTCCGACGATGCCCGCTTCAGGGAGGCCCAGCTCGACAGCCTCCCGAGTGAGCCTTCGCGCGCCGTGCCCGAGCTCTCGAACTATGACTGGCGCTCCCCTGAGGCCCGCGAGATATACGAGCAGATCAAGGAGCGACTGCGCACCGATGTCATGGACCAGCAGTTCCGGCAGATGAGCCAGTCGCTCGGCGACATGGGCTCCCCCGAGGCCCAGCAGGCAATGAAGGAAATGCTCGGCGACCTCAACGACATGCTCGATAAGCACCGTCGCGGGGAGGACGTATCCGAGGACTTCGACACCTTCATGGACAAGCACGGCGACCTCTTCCCGAACCGTCCCGAAACCTTCGAGCAGCTCCTCGACGAACTCGCCCGGCAGGCGGCGGCCATGCAGCGGCTCATGGACTCGCTCACCCCCGAGCAGCGCCAGGAGATGCAAGGCCTCATGGACGCAGCACTCGACGACCTCGACCTGCAGGCCGAGATGGGCCGGCTCAACGACAGCCTGCGGGCGCTTCGCCCGGATCTGCCGTGGACCGGCCGCCAGCGGATGACGGGTGGTGATCCGATGGGGCTGCCCGACGCCACGCAGGCCCTCGCCGAACTCTCCGACCTCGATGCCCTGAGTGAGCAACTCGGGCAGGACTACCCGGGAGCCTCACTCGATGACATCGATGAGGATGCCGTCGAGCGTGCCCTCGGACGTCAGGCCGTCGACGACGTGAAGGCACTGCGGGCAATGCAGCGGGAGTTAGAGCGGCAGGGGTACCTCGTCCGAAAGGGGGATCGCCTCGAACTCACCCCCAAGGCGGTGCGGCGGCTCGGCAAGGCGGCGCTCAACCGAGTGTTCTCCTCCCTCGAGGCCACCACACGCGGCAACCACGAGGTTCGGCGCACGGGGGCGGCGGGCGAGCTCACCGGCAGCACCCGCGCCTGGCAGTTCGGCGACGAGGAGGCAATCGACGTCGTGCGCACGGTCGGCAATGCGGTGCAGCGACGGGTGCTCCTCGGCGATGACTCAACCCGCCTGCTCGCCGAAGACTTCGAGGTGCGCGAGACCGAGACCCGGACCCGCGCGGCTGTGGCTCTGCTGGTCGACCAGTCCTTCAGCATGGTGATGAACGACACCTGGCGGCCGGCGAAGACCACCGCCATGGCGCTCCACGCCCTCGCCTCGTCCGCCTTCCCGCTCGACGCCCTCGAGATCATCGCCTTCGCGAACCTCGCCCGGGTCGTGGCACCGCACGAACTACCCGACCTCGAGGCCAGCAGCATTCAGGGAACGAACCTCCAGCACGCGCTCATGCTCGCCGGCCAGTTCCTTGACCGGCACCGCGACGCCGACCAGATCGTCATGGTCGTCACCGACGGCGAGCCGACGGCGCACCTCGAACGCGATGGCGGCTGGTGGTTCGACTGGCCGCCATCGCGCGAGACGGTCGCCAGCACCGTGGCCGAGGTCGACCGAATGACCGCTCGGCGCATTCCGATCTCGTGGTTCAGGCTCGGCGACGAGCACCGACTCGAGGTGTTCCTCGACGAGATGGCCCGGCGCAACCGGGGCCGGGTGTTTGCCGCGACGGGCGACCAACTCGGCGACTACGTGGTGAGCGACTACGTGACGTCGCGACGACGCGGCCGCCGCTAGCCGCAGATTCGTAGGCTCATTCGTCAGTTGCGAGTATCGCCTCTTCGCGCAGGCGATCCTCAAGCCACGGCAGGTCGTGAACCACGGTTGCGGTCACGATCGACATATCGATGTAGGCGTAACCATGCGCAATGCGGTTGCGGGTCGCCCAAATCAGTGGCCAGTCCTCGCCGAAGGCTCTGATGCGCAACTCATCGGAACAGTTGGCCAAGGCTTCGATCGCTGCAGCAAGTCTCAGGGTGACAGCGTCAGCGACCGTCTGGTCCTCCAAGTCGCCACGCGCAAGGTGCTTGCGCAAAACCGAAATGTGCATGAGGGCATCGGAGACAAGTTCCCCATCTGAACGCCTCATAGTGGCACCGCTTCACGCAGTATTCGCGCCTGAACGTTGGGGTGAAGGTTCGATGCAGGAACAACGTCGACGGGGCATCCGAGTACCTCCTGGAGCTTGCGCTCAAGTCGCGCGAGGTCGAACAGACCAGTGCCCTGATCGAAGTCGATAAGCAAGTCGATGTCAGATTCCTCGTTATCCACTCCCTCAGCGACACTTCCGAAGACCCGGGTATTTCGGCCGCCGTGGGATCGGATGATGCGAAGGACGAGCGGACGATTCTTCGCCAGGACCTGACCTCGGGGCGTGATGCCCTGAAAGCGCAAGAGGCGGGACACCTCCGGCTGGCTTCGTCCGATCGCGGAACCGATCTCTCGCTGGCTGAGGCCCGCCGCCGCCCCTTCTCGTACGGCGTTCACGAGCATTGCCCGCGATTGCGTGTGCAACTCGTCGGCCTCCCGGGCTTTGACGGTGAGGATCGCTGCGACGGACAACATATAGCAAATGCTATCAATGGTGCCCAGCTGTTGCGGTCCCGGCGCGTGCGCTCGGCTAACAGTGCCAGCGGCCTCCGCGCCAATGCGCAGCGCCGCTACCGGTGCCCTGCCAGTTGTAGATCGTGCTGAACGCTGCGTCCTGCCAGTACCTCGGCCACCGACTGAGCGGCGTGCCGCGCAGTTTCGCGAGCACTCGCACGGCTGCTTGGTCTCCAAGAATGACCCGGTGCTCGCGAGACATCATCCACGTTGCGCCACGGGCCAACTCTGGAGACATCTGGTAGGCGCCGTAGTAGCCGTTGTGTGAGACGACGTCGTAGTGGCCCTCGCTTTCACGTTCAGCGATGCAACGGCGCTTGGTTTCGACGGATGCCCGGAAGAAGCGGCCCCGGTACATGCTCGGCTCGACACCGCGCATGTCGCGGGTCTGCGTCGAGTAGAGGGTGAGCCTGAGCATTCGCTGGGCGGGCGATGTGAGTGAAACCGCCTCCGAGACGGGCGTCGACGCAGGTGCGTCGGCCGGTGCGATTACCGCGCCCGGCGTGTTGGACGCGAGGGCCGGGGATCCGGCGAGAACGAGACTTCCGGGGATCACGCTGATCATTGCAATGCGACGGACAGTTGCTGAGCGGAACATCAAACCTCTTGTGCCGGCACCGGGCGAGCAATCGCCGGGTGCGTGGTCGCAACACGGGTCGCCGCCAGGTGGAGACCTCTGTCTGTCTCTCCCGACTCACCAGCATGATCGCCGGCCGGAGCGGTTCGCACGCCCACAGCACTGTTGGCCATCCTGCCCCCGACTGCTGCACCAACCGGGGTGTCACGCTTCCTGCCCAGCACCGCTGAACAGGAGTTGAACTACCCGGAAAGGTTAGGCAGACATTGCTCGCCACGCGAACGTGGTTCCGTGACATTCGTCCGTGAAATGACCGAAATGTCCGATTTACGCATGGCGTAGGTCACACCCCCCGCAAGGATTCGACGCAGGTTCCTGTGAGATGGATCATGGAACTTCAACCGCTGTTTATCGCGCCTACGCTCAGGCCATGACGGTCACCGCATTTCGAACCTGCCCCCTGTGCGAAGCGACGTGCGGGCTAGAGATCACCCTCGACGGATTAACCGTCACCCGCGTCCGCGGGGATGACGCGGACGTCTTCTCGAAAGGGTACGTGTGCCCCAAGGGCATCGCGCTCGGTGAATTCCACAATGACCCCTCGCGGCTGCGCTATCCGCTCATCCGGGGCGCCGACGGCGTCCACCACCGAGCCACCTGGCCGCAGGCATGGGCCGAGATCGACCGCCTTCTAGTCCCTGTACGCGAAGCGCACGGCAACAGTGCCATCGGTCTGTTCCTTGGCAATCCCAATGTGCACAACTCATCAACAACGCTGTACGCCCCAGCTCTCATTCGCGCACTCGGCACTCGAAACGTCTTCACCGCGAGCACCGTCGACCAGATGCCGACACAGGTTGCCGCCGGCCTCATGTTCGGCACCGGTCTGTCGATCCCGATCCCCGACATCGACCGCACCGACTTCATGCTCATCCTCGGCGCCAACCCAATGGTCTCGAACGGCTCGCTGTGGACGGCTCCCGACATCCCCGGACGCCTCCGCGCCCTCAAGGCACGCGGGGGTCGCCTCGTCGTCGTCGATCCCATTCGAACCCGAACCGCCGACGTAGCCGATGAGCACGTGCGTATCCGGCCGGGCACAGATGCGTTCCTCGTGGCGGCGATGGCCCGAACCATTCTCAACGAGGGCCTCGCGAGCCTTCAGTCTTCGGAGGGTCATCTTGCCGACGGCTCTGTCGAGGAGTTTGTAAAGGCAGTCGAGCCCTTCACACCGGATGCAGCGGCGCACCTCACCGGAATTCCGGCCGAGACGATCGTGCGGCTTGCCCGCGAGATGTCGGCCGCACCAACCGCTGCGATCTACGGTCGCATGGGCACGACCACGGCGGGGGTCGCTGTCGAAGGCCGCCCACCCCAGTCCTTCGGCACTGCGGCGTCGTGGCTAATCAATGTCATGAACATCCTCACCGGAAATCTCGACCGCGAGGGCGGGGTCATGTGGCCGCTGCCCGCCGCTGGTGGACCATCGACCTCCGGCAAGTCCGGGGTGGGCCATGGAATTCGAATCCCGGGGGCCGAGCGCACGCGCGTGCGGGGGCTAGCGAGCGTCCTCGGCGAGTTCCCGGCAGCAGCTCTGGCCGAGGAGATCGACACTCCCTCGCAGGACGGGACGCGCCTGCACGGACTCATCACCATCGCCGGCAACCCCGCCTTGTCGACTCCCGATGGCGGACGACTCGACGCCGCCCTCTCCACCCTCGACTTCATGGTGAGCATCGATGCTTACCTGACTGAAACCACACGCCACGCCCACGTCGTGCTCCCAGCACCATCGTCGCTCGCCCGCGGTCACTACGACATTGCCTTCACCAATCTCGCCGTGCGGAACATCGCCCATTGGAGTCCGCCGTCCGTTCCGCTGCGACATGACGATCACGCCGACGAGATGGACGAGGCCGAGATCCTCCTGCGCTTCGCCAGCCTGGCGGCCGGGGGGATCAGCTCCCACGAATCGATGGATGACCTCGTCGCGATGGACGTCGCCACCCGCGCATCGAAGTCGGAGGCCTCACGCGCCTACGGCCGCTCACCGGCCGACCTTCTCGCGGCGGTTGCGCCCCGGCGCGGCGTCGAAAGACTCCTCGACCTGATGATCAGGTCCGGCCCTTACGGCGACGGATTCGACCTCGCGTCCGATGGGCTGACGCTCGCCGCGCTCGAGGCTGCCCCGCACGGCATCGACCTCGGCCCGCTCAAGCCGAGACTCCCCGAAGTCCTGCGGACTCCGAGCGGTGCAATTGAACTCGCCCCTCCGCAACTCATTGCCGAGGCTGCGCGCATGGCAGAGGTGCTGCAGCACGCCGGTACCGAATCCGATGGCCGATTGCTCCTCGTGGGTCGAAGGTCGCTGCGGAGCAACAACTCCTGGATGCACAACATCCCACTGCTGGCCAAGGGCGCGAATCACTGCAGCCTGTGGCTCAATCCCGAGGACGCAGCCAAACTTGGGCTCGACGACGGAGGTGCGGCAGCCGTGACGAGCGAGGTTGCCAGCGTCGTCGCGATCGTTGAGATCACCGACGTCGTACCGCCCGGAGTGGTGAGCCTTCCCCACGGCTGGGGTCACCTCGTCCCGGGGACCTGGGGTCCGACGGCTCTGGAGCAGCCGGGAGTCAACGCCAACCTCTTGACTTCGGCGGGAGGTCTTGATGAACTTTCCGGCACTGCCGTACTGAACGGCATCCCGGTGAGAGTGAAGGCAGCATGATGAAAGCATCGATGGACGCACAACCCGCCGTAAACTGAATCTACGATAGTCTTCCGTCCATGAAATCTAGAGACGCAATCCGCCTCCTTCCACTCACCGCCGTGCTGCTTGCCAGCGCCATCGCAATAGCGCCCGCAGCCTCCGCGGCTCCCACCGGCCCCATCGTGATCGCCATCGAGGCCCCCCTCACTGGTTCGCAGTCGGGCAACGGCATCGACATGTATCGCGGCGTGAAACTCGCAGTCGACCAAGTGAATGCCAAGGGCGGCGTGCTCGGTCGTCAGGTGAAGATCGTCAAGGCCGACGATCAGGCCAACCCGGATCTTGCGCTTTCCGTAGCGGAAAAGGTCAAGGCCGCGGGCGCAGTCGCCGTTGTCGGTCCGTACAACTCCTCGGTCGGCCTCGTCAACCTGCCGTTCTATGTGTCGAACAAGATCGTGCCCGTCCAACTCACGTCAACCGACGCGACCACCGGTCAGGGCGTCACCGTCCAGCCGAAGAACAGCCAGATCTCGCCGATCGAGGTGAACTACCTGAAGAACGGGTATGGCTACTCCGGCTGCCCGAAGGTCGTCATGCTCGTCGACCCATCCGCCTACACCGCAGGCATGGCGGAGCGAATGGGCAAGGCCATGGTCTGCGGTGACGGCGCAGCCGTCACCAGCATCCCCGTGACCCCCGGTCAGACCGACTACACCGCCACGGTGGCGTCAGCCCTGGCCCTGTCCCCGAACATCCTCTACGTGAGCACCTACTACCCAGAGGGCAGCAAGATCGCGACGGCAATCGCTGCCTCGAAGACCTCCGCTCACTGCTTCATGGGCCTAGGCAATGTCGATCCTGCCTTCGTCACTGAAGCTGGCATCGCAGCATCCCAGAACTGCCGCTTCAGCGGGGTGCCCGAGGCCGCGCAGATGCCCGATGCATCGTCCTATGTCACCGCCTACAAGAAGGCGTTCAAGGCAGAGCCCGGCGTGTGGGGAACTTTCACCTACGACTCAGCCAACGTCCTGTTCGCTGCGATGACGAAGGCGAACTCCACCAACTACTCGGCAGTGATGAAGAAGTTGCTTGCCACCAAGGGTTTCGCAGGACAGACCGGCACCATCACTATCGGGCCGAAAACCGGAAACCGTACGAAGGTCCCGGTGTACATCCTCGAGGTCGATAAGAAGGGCGCCTACGTCGTCGACACCGACGCTTCATAGGTGCGCAATCCGATAACGGGAACTCGGTGACAATGCATGTCACCCGCCTGTCGGTGACGCCGATCAAGGGACTGGCTCTCAGTCACCCCCCTTCGATCGACGTCACCGACACCGGTGCGGTCGGCGACCGGGCGTTCTACCTCGTCGGCGCAGATGACCGGCTCGTCTCGATCGCCAAAACGGGAGCGCTCGTCGGACTCACGGCGACGTGGGAGTGTGACCATCAGGT
>CAMCSO010000117.1 GCA_945877545.1 Bifidobacterium breve
ACCTGCCATTGCCAGGCGGTCGCCTCGAGTTCGACGTCGACATCGCCTTCTGGGCCGATGAGGAGAGTGCCTCGCGTGACGAGCGTCGACGTACCGTCCGGCGACACATCGCACAGACGAACAGCGATGATGGGGTGCGGACACGTCGCCGTGACATGAGCGCGAAAGTGTGGGTTCCCGGCAATCTCGATCGGCGATTCGATCGGGATGTCCCATGTGAGTGACGCAGCATCGTCAAAGCGCTGGTCGTCCGGCTGACCGTAGGGCAGGTGCCCGGCGCAGGAGATCCACGCGGCCGTCCCCACGTCAGGGCGCACGGTGTAGGCGGGCTGATCGGGGAGGGTGATCTCGCGAACATGTGAGCGAGTCGAGGGCCAAGTGTCTGAGCGCCAGACGCCCGGCACAGTGTCGAGGACCGGATCAGGTGCGTGGGAGTAGCGGCAGAACCAGGTGTGGGGCAGTGCCCAGGACGACACTCCTCCACGCAGATGCTCATCAAAGAAGGCCGCCATCTCGACAACGTGGTCGATTCGCGGTCCGGGGGCGCTCGAGGACGGGGCAGCGTGCGCCCAGGGCCCGGCCAGCAGTCGTGTTGGTGCATTGATGGCGGCGACCGTTCGAAAGGACGTGTTTCGATAGCCATCAGCCCAGCCCGCGATGATCATCGTCGGGATGTCGATCCGGTCATAATCCGGACGCACCGACCCGTGGCGCCAGTACTCGTCGTCGCGAGGATGCGCGAGCCACGTCATCAGCCACGGCTCATGGTGCTCGATGCGATGCTGCCACTCTTCCCGCCAGGTGTCGCCCCAGATCTCCGGCACCGGAGGCAGGAGGTTCATGGGCGCCATGTAGTGGCAATAGTCGACAAGGTCGAGCCACTTGCGCGCCCCGCCCATCTGGTGGACATCATCGGTAAATCGGTCGTCGGTGGCGTAGATGGGGATGATCGCGTTGAGGTGCGCTGGCCGCTCATATGCCAACTGGAAGGAGTTGAACCCGCCGTAGGAGGTTCCGAACATGCCGACGCTCCCGGTGCACCAGGGCTGTTTGGCCAGCCAGGCGATCACCTCTGCAAGATCACGCTGCTCGACCTTCGGATACTCATCGGTCGCGATTCCGCCGCTCGACCCGGTCCCTCGAACATCGACCCGCGCGACGGCGAAGCCGAACTCATCAGCGAAGCGGGCGTACTCCGGCCGCCAGCCCGCTGTCATATCGTCCTTGCGGTACGGAAGGGCCTCAAGGATACAGGGAGCTGGCTGTGCGTCGGGCAGAAACAGGGTGACGGACAATCGCACTCCATCACTCATCTCAATTTTCGCATGCATCCTGCCGCTCCTCGCTGCTCAACCGGTCGCTCACGATGTTGCACTATCCCACCGTTGAGCGCGACCCAAATGGACGTGCGGCCAAGCGGGAAGGGCAATTCCGTGCCAAAGCCGGCAGGGACTAGCCTGACCCGGTGAGTACCACATCATTGCTGCGCGGACAGACAGTTCTTGCCGGTCGCGCCCGTCTCATCGTGGCGAGCGCCCTCATGCTCTTCGTCCAACTCGCACTTATCCGCTGGTCGGGCGCCAACCTCGTCCACCTGTCGTACTTCTCGAACCTCATCCTCCTCGCGAGTTTCCTCGGCATCGGCCTGGGCTTCCTGCGCTCGCGCACCTCGAACGACCTCGGCCGCTATGTCCCCCTCGGCCTCGTCCTGCTGGTCGCCTTCATCATGGCCTTCCCGGCTCGCATCGAGGGTTCGTCGACCGATCTCATCTTCTTCACCGAGGTTCGACCCACCGGTCTGCCAACCTGGGTGTCGCTCCCCCTCATTTTCATCGTCATCGCCATCACCATGACCGGCTTCGGTGAGATCACCGGCCGCGCCTTCCGTGAGTTCAAGGCCCTCGATGCCTATCGCTGGGACATCATCGGCTCAATTCTCGGCACCCTTTCATTCACGCTCATTGCGTTCCTGCGGGCACCTTCGTGGATCTGGCCGATCATCACACTCATCGCACTGTGGCTCCTCTACGGCCCGGGCCTTCCGTGGGTTTCACGCATTGCCATGGTGCTCATCATTGGCACCCTCGTCGTCGAGTCGCTCATGGCGGGCATCTCATGGTCCCCCTATTACAAGGTCCAAACCCAGCTCCAAAATGCCGGCACCATCAATGAGTTCACGAATATCCAGGTGAACGGCATCCCGCATCAGAACGTCATGGATGTCGAACAGCGGCTCAAGGCCGAGCCCGTCTACGGCCGTCCCTACGAGCGTGCGATCGACAACCCGCTGGGCAACGTCCTCGTCGTCGGCGCCGGCACCGGAACCGACGTCGCGCTCGCCCTCGCCCGCGGCGCTAAGCATGTCGACGCAGTCGAGATCGACCCGCGGATCCAGCAAATCGGCAGTCAGGTAAATCCCAATGAGCCCTATGACGATCCCCGCGTGTCAGTTCACATCAATGACGGGCGCGCGTTCCTCTCGGGCAACGACGACAAGTACGACCTCATCCTCTTCGCCCTCCCCGACTCCCTCACCCTTGTGTCGGGGGCAAGCCAGTTGCGCCTCGAGTCGTACCTATTCACCAAGGAGTCCATCACCGCTGCGCGTGATCACCTGACGGACGATGGCGTGTTCGCGATGTACAACTACTACCGCGAGCCATGGCTCATCAATCGCCTCGCCGGCACCCTCGACGAGGTATTCGGCCATGCGCCCTGCCTCGACACCTTCACCGCCGTGCAATCACTTGCCGCGATCACCATCGGAAAGAATGCCGACAACGCAGTGTGCGCGCCGGGCGCCACCTGGGACCGAGTTGCGATAACCGCTGCAGCGCAAGAGATACCGGGTCCCACGGTTGATGACCGTCCATTCCTGTATCTCAAGACGCAGACGATCCCGGAGATCTACCTCATCGTCATCGCACTCATCCTCGCCGTATCGCTCATCGGTATACGAGTCTTCGGGGGACCCTTCAAGGCGATGCGCGGCTACGGAGACCTGTTCTTCATGGGCGCGGCATTCCTCCTTCTTGAGACACGATCGATAACCACCTTCGCGCTGCTGTTCGGCACGACATGGCTCGTCAACGCGCTGGTCTTCACCGGAGTTTTGGTTGCCGTGCTCCTCGCGATCGAGGTGACCCAGCGCGCCCGAGGGCCGATTCCCAGACCCTTCATCATCACCGCCCTGTTCGCATCACTCCTCGTCGCGTTCCTCATCCCGAACGAGATGCTGCTGGGCCTCGCCGTACCGCTCCGACTGCTCTTCGCGGTCGCGATCGCCTTTGCCCCGGTATTCTTCGCGAACCTGCTCTTCACCTCGCGATTCAAGAATGCAGCAAACCCAACCGCTGCCTTTGCGGCCAACCTGTTCGGGGCGATGGTCGGAGGGTGCCTTGAGTACCTCTCCCTCATCCTCGGCTACCAGTGGCTCATCGCAGTCGCGGCCGGCCTCTACCTCATCGCTGTCTTGGTTGGCCAGCGCCAGTCCGGCAAGGAACTCATCAGTCGGTGATCCGCATCGCCTGGTGTGAGAACCGGCCGCGCTGCGCTTGAGGCCCGATCCCTATACCCTCAAATCAACGGATTGACACGAAGGAATCCATCATGAACCCGAGGTCAGCGATAGCTCTATTGTCCGAAGGGGCGTTCGAGTCCTTCGGGGGTCTGCCGCTGCACCCCCTCGTCGTCCACCTCGTGGTGGTTGTCCTGCCACTGGCTGCGCTGCTGTTCATCTTCGTCGTGCTCGTCAAGAAATGGCGTCGACCATTTGACCTCATCGCCCTCGTAGGACTGGCGATCGGAGCGGTCGGCTCCGTCCTCGCGAAGCAGTCCGGTCAGGCCCTGTCCGGACTCGTCGGCCAGCCGCAGCAGCATGCGGACTGGGGATCGATCCTCGTGTATCTTGCGGCCGTACTCCTCGTGGTCGCGTCGATCTGGGTGTGGCTCACGCGCTTTCGTAGCCCTGAGGGCCGATCGCTTCTCACAACACTCGCTGCCATTGCGGGCGTGCTGCTCGCAATAGCAACCATCGTCATGACGGTCCTCGTCGGACACACGGGCGCTGAGGCCGTGTGGGGTCGCACCCTCTCGACAGGACAGCCGGCCACGACGTCATTGAGCGAAGCATCAGCAGCCATCGCCCCGACCAGCGACGGCAGCGTCACCATGGCCGAGGTTGCCCAGCACAACTCGCCAACCGACTGCTGGTCGGCGGTCAACGGCAACGCCTACGACCTAACCTCATGGATCGCCGCGCATCCCGGCGGCGCGGAGGTCATCATTCAAATGTGCGGGACCGACGGAACATCGGCCTTCGAGGCCCAGCATGGTGGCCAGGGCAAGCCCGAACGCGAACTCGGGAATCTCCTCATCGGCCCTGTCACCGGTTAACGGCCACCGCGCCAATTCCCGATGTGAGGGGACGAAGGGCCTTCGATTCAAGGACCTTTGACTCGGGACCCCGCTGCCTGACGGGCGGAGAATCGTTCCACACCTACGCGGGAGGCGAGCCATGTCGCACTACCGAATGCCCATCCTTGACGAGACCGGTTATGTCGTTCTCGATTCGTTCGGCGGTGTGATGGATTCCGTCGAATGGCTGAGTCTGGAATACGTCGACTGGAAGTCGTCCGGTGACACCCGCTTCGCACCCATCGCCAGTGCCCAGGGCCAGATCGAGTGCAACGGCTTTTGGCATGCCAACCCGCCGAAGGCCGACAAGGACGGTGTGTGGATCCCGTCGCAGGTTGCCAAGGCTCCGACCTTGGCCGCGCGAGCACAGGCACCGGGCGCGAATGTCGGACGCAGCCGCGTCATCGAACTGCAGCCAAACACCTACGCAGACTGCCTCTACAACTCGCACCTCGACGACAACAACCGTTTGAACCCGGGCGGCGAGGGCTGGGTCGTCCGCAACTTCATGCAACTCACCGACAACCCAAACTCGATCATGGTACTGCGCGAGGACGTTCGCGACCCAAGCACCGAGACCAGACTGAGACTTCCGGCTGGTGCGCAACTCGTCGTTGACTCGGAGCGGATGTGGCATTCGGTGTGGCATACCGGTTCGCAGCCGCGCTACTGCCTCATCAACTCCTTCGAGTCCGGACCGGAGCTTGAGGCATGGATCGCGGCCAATCACGGCGTCACGCGGGTCGAATCAGCGCCTATCGATACGGAGTACGCAGCCGCTCAGGAACTCGAGGCCCACGAGCGCCGCGACGCCCGAACCGCTTTCTACGGATACGACCCGTCAGCGGTCTACTCACAGGCCTGATCCCGGTCCCCAACGTCGTCGTTTGCAACGAGTGTGACCTGACGGCCATGGGTCGTCCCGATCGCGACCCTGCCGACCGTCCCTGACCCCGGGCCGCCGTCCCACACCTGCACGGTGAGCTCGTGATGATCACGGTCGTCAGGCAGAGGCTCCCAGGCCACGTGCCACAGGGGCGACTCTCGGGTCGCCTTTGCGCCAAGTCGAATGACCTGCTCGCTGATGCGAATTCGCGACCCCTCGTCGAGGTACACCCACATTGAGCTGTGCCACAGAACCGTGGTGCTGCCCGTGTGGAGTTCGATAGTGCCCACGAAGTCGGCGGCGTCCTGCTTGACGACAGTTGCTGGGATCTCCGCCGCCACCTGCAACGCCCCACGCAGCCGCTCGAAACGGTCGAGGTCGTCCATCCACACGTAGCTCGTGAGACGTGCGCGACCCGATGTCGTCGTTGGATCAATGGGGTTGAGATCGCAGCCTCGTCGCTCGGTCACCGACGGCATCGGTCCGGATTCCAGCGCCGGATCCCCCGGGAGGTGGTCGGCTCGCAGGTTGAGCCCAGCCGAAGCCCCAAACTCGAACAGGCGAACACCGCCGCGGATCATGCTCAGCGCGATTCGCAGCAGACGCGAGCGACCAACCTCATTCGTCTGTGGTACCTCGGTGATCGCCGTCCCTATCATCTCCGTGTTGGAGGCAATAGCCTCGATCACGGCGTCATGGAACTGGCGGTTCGCCCTGCCCGGGTCGGCGCTTCGTGACGGCGCAACTCCACCAAGCGTCGGGGCGAAGATCGCCACCGCAGGGGCCCGTCGCTCAATTGCGAGCAGGTGGACGGCCGCCATGATGCGCAGCCCGATGAGGTCGCCGAATCGAGTGTGGCTAGGGAGAACGGTCGACAGGCTGCGAGGGCCTTGGAGGTCGTTGATCACGGCGCGAAGGATCTCTGCGGACGTCGGCGAACCCGCGGCTCGGCAATAGCGCTCCTGCCAATCGAGCTGCGATTCGATCGGAACGACCTCATCGCCACGCATCATTGCTGGCCTCCCATTGATGATGGTGGAGCCCCACAGTACGCCCCTGGCGCTAGCCCGAGAACGGACCGGAACTGCTCGATGAAAGGGTTCCAGCCGTAGAAGCCAGAGTCGCTGGACGAGGAGCCGCGACTTCTAGGGCCGATATTCGGGCCTGCCACTGCTGGATGCCGACGCTTCCGGTCTCCAAGGTGATGAACCAACTCAACGCCTTCGTCGATGCCGCGTCGATCACCCACGAGCAGGTCACGATCACTAAGAACAGCACCCCAGCGGCGGTGCTGATCGGTGAGGCGTCCGCCGACGTGGTCAGATAACCGTCGAGCCAAGGCTTGCGGGGTCGGCCTCCAACGAAAGGAGACCGACCCCGCTCACCGACGCAACTCACCACGTCACCTACTCAAGGATGCGCGGCGAATCGACGAAGCGCTAGAACGCCCGCACCGCGCGTACGGGCTCTCGGCGTTACGGAGATAGCCACTTTCGACACGCGGCACTTTCGGGTCGTGCACCCACGCCACACTGACGCGTTCGTTCTCCTCCCGGACTCTTGCTGACCCATCTCGCCATTGCCGGCCGCACGAACGATCACCGGTCACCGTCGCGTACGCGGTCACCGGACCCCGCTTATCCGGATTCAAGCTCGCAGAACTCGAGCAGCGGTGCAGCAGAATCAGGGTGTTGGCTTCTTGGGGATGCCTCCCGCGCCACGTAGTCGGCCGCCTGAGTGCGGGTCAGTCGATGCTGAGGTGCGTGGCGAGAACTCGATGGGCGACCGTTTCTAGCGTCGATGGCGGCGCGGTCGCCCGGTGGTTCTCTTGCGGCCCGATGTGCAGGTGGCACGGTCCGCCGTGCTCATGTTCGTGACCCTCGTGGCAGTCCTCGCGCCACAGCAGCGTGCCGTCGCCGTGCCGCAGATCGAACTTGTAGAACACCGAGTTCAGGCCGGTGTCGAAGGACAGTGCGACCGTCAGGACGGTATCGACGTTCGGGAAGTCGATGTGGAACTCCTTCACGCGGAGGATCCCCATTGGCCGCTCGTACATTGTGACCCCGTCACGTACGAGTCCGCCGAAACGCTCTGCCCAGACCGGGAGATGGTCGAACGCGTCGCGGGGGGTCTTTATGTGCGGCGGGAAGACTCCTGACGTCACGCGGTCTTATCAGCGGCCCGCAGTTCGCTATACATCTGCGCGGCGCGGAAGAACCCGTCGGTCTCGATCAACTCGCCCGTTTCGTCGCGGAAGTAGTCGACGTAGTTGGTGCGGTCATAGCCGAGGTGTGAGTCCTCCCATGCCTGCACCTCGGCACGGGCTTCCTCGTCCGTCACCGCTACGACCGTAAGCTTCGGCTTAGTCTTCATGGTAAAAAGCCTACCCGGAGACCAGTCGACGGGAAGGCGCTGTACACACGTGCCGTTCGCCTTCGTCGTAGAGACCTCCCAGGGCATGTCATCCGGCTTGTGGCTGGACAGGACCTCAATCGAAGGTGTGATGCACGAGTTTGACCGAGTTTGGGCGCGGATCGAGGGGAATGCAGGACAGGAGTTCCGGCAGAAGCGGGGTAAGTCGTTCACCTATGCCGTCAACGACGGATGCGTAGTTCCGTCGACTACCAACCCGATCCTGCCTCGCAGCGACTTCGCGAAGGCGTTCGAACGTCAGCCACTTGGGTCGCCGATTCGACACCGGTCGAGTCCGGCCGCTCGCGGGAGACCGCGAAGCGTTCGGACCTGGCAGGCTGGGCTGAATACGGTTACTGCGCCAGCCGTCCCCGCTTCTTCCGGGGGCTGCGACTGCACCTGGTGGCGACGTTGCACGGGCTGCCGCTGGGTTGGGCGCTGACCGGCGCCAAGGCCGATGAGCGAGTGGTCTGCTGGGACATGCTCACCGGCACACCGGCCCTGTCGGTGGATCCCGAGGGTCACCAGACCCTGATCGCGGACAAGTGCCACAACGTTGCCGTGTTCGAAGCCGACCTGAACCAGATCGGCATCACGCTGCTGCGCCCGACCCGCGGGGGTGAAGCACTGCGCGCAGGTGAACGCTTCTTCACGCCGTTGCGCCAGTGCTGGCGTCTGCGCCCGAGTCGGTCAACGCGTCCTGGCGTTAACCGCCGCGATCTGGCACAACGACGCGATCGGGGCACCCGTCCGACGCTCGCTGACCGCGTACGACCACTGACCCCTTGGAATCACTCATCTAGACTCATGCACTCCTAGACTTGGCCAGCCGGCCCCTGTAGCTCAGTGGTAGAGCAACCGCCTTGTAAGCGGTAGGTCGTCAGTTCAATCCTGACCGGGGGCTCAACCTCGGCCGTCGCTCGTGTTCTGAGCTCGGTTGAGATCATCTGCGAATCGGACACCGAGCGTAGGCTTGTG
>CAMCSO010000118.1 GCA_945877545.1 Bifidobacterium breve
CTCAATCAGGCGGCCGATGCAGTGGCCGTGTTCCGCGCCGAGGGTCGGACCGTGCTCCTGCATTGCGTGCAGGCGCAGAGCCGGACACCTGCCGTCGCCGCCCTCTACTCAGCCCGGCACCGGGGAATCGCGATCAGCCAGGCGTTCAAAGACGTGCAGTCGGTACTCCCCCACGCCCATCCGAACGCCACTTTCCGGTCCGCCCTCGAAGGAATGTTGCCCGGGCTTCCCGGCGCCTAGCCGGCCAGCAATTGCGAGGCCAGGGTGAAGTCCGCCGGCAACTGCTCGTCCAGTCGCCACACGAACGACACCGGACGCTCGCCCTGGTGCGACACGTACTGCGCGGTGCCCAGACACAGATAAGGCCTGGTACCGAGCGCCCAGTCCGGGCTCTCCCGCGCGAACAGGAGTATGCGATGCCCATTCGCAGCGTGCCGGGTGTACCGCTGGATCTTCGCGGACCCCTCTCGGTCGGCGTGCTGCGACTGCCAGTGGATGAGACGGTCGGAGATGGCGTAGTCGCGGTACATCGTGTGAGGTGAGTACCGGCCCTCCACCTTCTGCCAGGTCATGTTGAACACGTCAGCATTGAACGCTCTGGCATGCACGACCCCCTCGCGATTGTCGTACGGCGACTTCACCATGCTTCCCTCGCCTACCGCGGTGAGCATTTCCGCCCGGCTGTAGCGCGCGTGAATGCTCAGTGGGAGGTCAGGAACCCGCGAATCGATCGGGATCGTGACATGGGTAAAGCGGTTGGCTGCCACCTCCCAGGCCTGCAGGAGTTCATCCCGGAAAGCACCGCAGGCATGGGCCGCCAACAAGCCCTCCACGACGGACTGGTGCCCAATCTTCGTCCAAATTGCGTGATAGAGCATGAGTGCGAGGCGCTGCTCCTTCGCGCTGAGATCGGGAATCGACCGCACGTAGTCGGGCTCACCGATGAGCCTGCGGTAGACATCAAGCCGGGGTTGATCGTCGACATGGAGCATCGACGCGACCCGCTTCAGTAACGATGACTCACCGTCGCTCACCGTCGCTGTCGTGAGCCCAGCCATGCGGACGAGATCGGTCCAGTTGCGTCCGGTCGAGCCGTAGATGTCGGTGAGGTCCAGGCCCGATTCCGCCAGATAGTTCCTGAGCCGGTATTCGATGGCACTACTCCGGTTTGCATGCTCGCGAATATCCGCTGCGATAGCAGCCTTCGAGGAAGGGAGTGCGGCCTTAATGTTTTCAAGGACGAGCCGTGACGCAACCTCATCCATCCGAATGAACGCCCCTGATGGCAGGTATGGGAAGCCCTGTTCAATCTCCTGCTTGAGCCTGCGTCGGCCGATACCGGTGAGAGCGCGAAACCGGATGTCGTACCGAAACTCCTTGCGCTGGAGCCCGACGAAGTCGAGCACGGTGAGGAACGACTTGGCGGAAGTCTTGCGCAATCCACGCCCGAGTTGCTGGAGGAAGACGGTGCCCGACTCGGTCGGGCGGAGCATTACGACTGTATCGACCTCGGGTATATCGACGCCCTCGTTGAAGATATCGACCGAGACAATGGCCTGGATGGCCCCCGCGCGTAGGTCTCGGACCGCCTGAGCTCGGACGGGTTTCGGCGTTTCAGCGTCAAGTGCAATCGACCGAATGCCTGCCTCGTTGAGCCGCAGGGCGACGAAGCGCGCGTGGCGCACCCCGCCAGCGAAGACGAGCGCCTTCATCGTCAGGGGATCCGTCACCACGCTAGCGATCTCGCGCAGAACCCAGTTCATGATGACGTCATTGCCGGTGAGAACCTCATCGAGATCATCAGCGTTGTACCGGCCGGCATTCCAGCGGGCCCGGCTGAAATCCAACTCGTCGCTGCCGACAGCGAAATAGTGGAAAGGCACAAGGAGGTTTCGCTCGAGGGCGTCCCAGAGCCTCAACTCGGTGGCAATGCAGCCGCCGAACCATTGCGTGACGTCGATACCGTCGGGCCGCTCTGGGGTCGCGGTGAGACCGAGCATGATCTTGGGCTGCAGGTAGTCGAGGAGTCGTTGATACGACGAGGCGCCGGCGTGATGGAACTCGTCGACGATGACGATGTCGTAGTGCTCGGGCGCCACCGACTCGAGGCGACTCGAGGCCGAGAGCGACTGGATCGACGCGAACACGTGATCACCCGTAACCGGCTCATGCCCGTCGACGAGCAACTCGCCGAACGAGGCATCCTTGAGCACCTGCCGGAAAACTCCGAGCGATTGGGTGAGGATCTCCTTGCGGTGTGCGACGAACAGCAACCGCGGGTACCGACCCGGGGTGCTCGACCACCTGCGCTCATCGGCCAGCCGCCGATAATCGAATGCCGCAACGAGAGTCTTGCCCGTGCCCGTCGCAGCGACAACAAGATTGCGGTGTCGGTGGTAGACCTCACGCTCCCGACGAAGGTCATCAAGCATCTCCTGCTGAAAGGGGTACGGGTTCAGGTCGAACAGCAGAAGTTCCTCGACCGGCCGGGCAGAGTCCATGGAGTTCACCTGCAGGGCAATGCGCAGCCGCTCGACATCGTCTGGCCTGGCAATGGGGTCGTACGGCTCGAATCCATGAGCCGGGTCCTGCCAGTAGACATCGAAGGTCGCGCGAAACTTGCTTATGAGGTGCGGCGTCTCCCGACTCGAAAGCCGCACGTTCCACTCCATCCCCTCGCTCATCGCCTGAACCGACATATTTGATGAGCCGATGTAGCCGGTATGAAAGCCGGTGCGGCGATGGAACAGCCAAGCCTTTGCATGCAACCGAGTACCACGGCCGTCGTAGCTGATGCGAACTTCGGCACCTGCCTTCACGAGCGCCGTGATCGCCCGCTGGTCGCTCGCCGCGAGGTAGGTCGTGGTGAGCACCTGCACGTGCGCTCCACGCCGGATTGCCCGTTCGATATCGGGCAGGATCAGGACGAGGCCGCTCCACTTGATGAAACTCACAATGATTTGAACGTTGTCGGCCGAGTCGATCTCACTCGCGAGCGAGCGAATGAGGTTTGGCTCGCCGCGACCGTTGATAAGCAGGTCTGACTGCCCCAGCGGAACCTCGGGTCGACGAATCGTCCGCGATGCGAGGCCGCTCGCTCCGCTGGACTGGACGAGTTGGAGGATCGGGTCAACGCCACCCGTCACGTGCTCATCGGTGGCATGCGCCCCATCGCGGTGCGCAAGCCGAGCATCAACGAAGTCAATGATGTCGTTCGCGAGGTTTATGCGCTGACCGTCATCAGCCCCTGCTAGCCGCTCCTCAAGTAGGCCTGCGATGTAGCCGGCAAGGCGAAATGGCTCCTCAGCAGGATCGAGGGTCGATCGGTCGATCCGCTGGCCCGCAAGGATCGCTGCTGCTATGCCCTGCTCAAGTGCGCCGGTGATGAGCGTGTCGTAAAGCCCAGGAACTAGGCCCGAGGGTTCAACTTCGTCGCCCATGCACCCCTCCCCCGTTACGGCCCCGTCCGGGGGCTTCGTTTGAGCTTATTGGGAGGCAGCGACAGTGGATCGACGGATAGACCCGTCGGTCGATTCAGAAGTCAGTGCTGCCAAGCCCGCGCAGGACGTCGCGCTTACCCTCCTTGCCGCTGCTCAGCCAACCGAGGGCACCGGTGATCGACGCAGTCTGCACGCCATCGTCAAAGGTGACCTTGCGATTGACCCCGAGCCTGCCGAATGTCATCTGAGTCGTCGCGCGCGGGAAGGAAACGAGTTCGCGGGTCGGCCCAGTACCGGACGCTGAGGTTCCGTGCCAGTCCATGAGGACGATTCGATCGGACGTCAGTGCAATGAGCAGAACGGGGGTGAGGCCCTCCGCGGCTGCGGCCGCCTCACGGGCGACATGCATACCGGCCACGGCGCTCACCCCGGAGATAAGGCCACCCGCGATGTCGCCGACCACCTGGTCGGTGACGAGCTCCTCGGTCTGATGCATCGCGACCTCGGCGACCGTAGCCCCACCCACGGCGCCGACGATGCTCGCGCCGATGGCGCTGCCAGCGCTGAAGATCCCTGCGGCCTCAACGTCAACGCCCAGGAATGCGGCGGACAGACTTCGAAGTTCCAACGCGGTGGTCATACCGAAATCTTATAAACGCTGATAACCCTTCGGTCCTCAATCCAACCGTTTGACCCAGATTCCGGGCCAGATGAACGATGACCCCCCGATTCACCGGGAATCTATTCAGCTCGCCCAGATTCCGGGCCAGATGCAGAGGCAGATGCAGATGCAGAGGCAGATGCAGGGCGGGTGAGGGATCGAAGGAGGCGCTGAGTCTCATCGTCGACCGACACGATGAGCGTGCCCAGCATCCCTCTCGTGAGGAGCACCTTGTAGACGTTGAGCACCAAGCGTTCGAACTCTTCGTCGCCCACCGCCTTCGTGTTCCTGAAGTCCGGGTCACGGTTCGCTGAGCGCACCGCCACCCAACGGTCGGTCCGCCACACGAGGTCAGGGCCGAAAATCACGCCATTCCAGTCGTACTCGAACCCCTGCGCGGTATACACGCAGCCGACCTGGCCGAAGCCCGCCGGATCACTCGCCCACAGCGCCGCCGGCGGGGCCCCGCCCACTGAGCGGTCTCCCTTGAGGTTCCACGGCCGCGACCATGAGCCGATCGTCACGTCTTCGACGAGTGACCCGTCGGGCCTCGGATCACTCCACGGCCAGCAGTACCCCGCGGTCATGCGGGCACCGAAGCCGGCATCGCGCTTCTCCTCGAGCCGTCGCTCCAACTCCTGCGCTGACTCGACCGCCTCGACCGTGAAGTGATCGTCGCCCGTCCACGCCACGGGCCCGTCCGGCGCCAGTCCGAGCAGGCGCTGCACCCAGTTCATGTAGGCGGCACTCCCCCCGCACCTGAACTGCTCGTCGAGCGCGACTTTCTGCACCCGCAGGCCCAGCGTGGCCGCGAACTCCTCAATCTCAGCTACGGTCCCAAGTTCCCCGGGCCGCACCACCTGATACTCGTCGAGAAGGAACACCGGCACGCGGGCAGCGGCCATGAGCTCGTCGATCTGTGGTCGCCCTTTTCGGAATTCCGCTTTCGTGTAGCGATTGACGGACGTCTCACGGATGCGGTGCGCCTCGTCGAGGATGAGGACGTCAAGCCCGTTGCGCTCGGCCTCCATGAACGAGTTGAAGTACTTGAACATGCTCTTCACTCGTGTCGACCCCTTGCCCGCAACCATGCGCAGCGTCTGGGTGAACGACCTCGACCCGGTCGCGTGGAGCACCGTGCGGCCTTGGCGCGCCAGTTCGCCCAGCAGTGACAGCGCGATCACGCTCTTGCCGCTCCCCGGGCCACCGGTGATGATGACGACAGTCTTGGAGTCGGCCGCCCGAGCCCGCTCCACCTCATGCACGACGATGTCGAAGGCAAGACGCTGCTCGTCGAGGAGCACGAACTGCTCTCGGTCTCGAATCGACTGCGCCGCAACGGTAAGCAGTTGCCTGCTGGGCGCGGCCGGCATCCCGAGCAGTTGGTCTGCCGCGTGCGCGCCAGAAACGTCCGCATCGAGTCTCGTCCGCAGGAAGTCGAGGAAATCGGACTTTCGCTCGCCAGTGAACATTCGGACGACGCTGGATTCACGCGTGCCCCGCAAGGCCAACACTCCGCTCTCGGTCGCGTTGTGCAGGTACGCGACACCTACGACGGCCTCCTGCCGGTTATCGAGGCCCGGCAGGAAGTCGAGGAGATAGTCGCGGTAGCTCGCGACCTGATCCATCGGATGCAGCAGCGGTCGCGGCCCGTAAGCGTCGATCATGACGAGGCTTACGTCGTCCTCGTACATCTCGGCTCGGCTCCACTGCTTGAGCTCAATGAGGACGTACGAGGACAGGCCGGTCTTCGGGTGCTGTCCGGCGAGCACCGCGTCAACACGCTTGCTCGTCAACGGCAACTGGTGCTCCACGAGGATCTCGATATTCTCGAAGCCCGCGGACATGAGATCCGCAGTGAGCATCGGGAGCGACGCGCGCCACGACCGCGCCTCACCCTCGCTCGGTCGCCTGCCCGTTGTCGCCAGCATGCGGGCCATCATCTGCTCAATCGCGCTGTTCGACTCGAACAACGACTGAAGACCAGCCGTCGACTGGCGAAGCAGAACCACGTAGAAGACCCCCGGGCAGCACGAATGGATTCGTGCGGGTGGGGGCATGTCCCTGGGTGGCAACGAAGCCAGCGGGAGGCCTGTCGGGCCGCGTCCTGAACTCTAGCCGTACGACGGACCTTGCGACAGGGATGTGCCCGGGGTGGCATAGTCGGGACGTGTCAGATCTCGAGGACCTTCGTCATCGCATGCGCGCCTTCACCAACGAGCGCGACTGGGAGCAGTTCCACGACCCGAAGTCGCTTCTCTTGGCCATCGTTGGTGAAGTCGGCGAGCTCAGCGAACTGTTCCAGTGGCTGCCCGCCACCGATGCAAGTGACCTTGCCCAGGAAGACCCGCTCAAGTCGCGGGTCGCTGAAGAGATGTCGGACGTCCTTCTCTATCTCGTGCGACTCGCCGACGTGCTCGGAATCGACCTCCATGCTGCTGCGGTGGCGAAGATCGAGGCCGCAGGCGAGCGGTTCGCCGCGGACAAGGTGCGAGGAACCGCGCCCGCCAAGCACTGAATCCGACAGTTCTCGACGCCGAGTTCAACGACGACGTAGCTACGGGTTTGGCTCAGGACGATGTCGAAGTGGAGAGCAACGCGCCCTGGGCCAATCCGCGCCACGACGTCACAGCATGAGGTTCGCATCGCGAAAGTCAAATACGGCAACATCCAGGCCATGCTGGCCAAGTTCGCACCAGTGTGAGTCTCCGGTCAGCACGGGTAAGCGGTGCTCAACCGCGTAGGCCAGGCAAGACATATCAGCCAGCGAGAGTGACTTCACCTGCCCAGGCTTGACACCCTGCGCGCGCTGAGCATCCCTGCTACGCAGGTCGATTCGCTTGAGATCAGGAAAGTGCCGCGCCTCGGCCAGTTCGAATGCCACCACCCTCACCCCCGACGCGGTCAACGCCCGTTCGACTCGGATCGGGTCAGCGCCTGCCAGCTCCTTGAGCTTGTACAGGACCTCGCCGAAATTCACCGAGGTTATGAAGGACCTTCCCAGGACGCCTGTGAACGACTGCGCATGCGCATTCCTATCGACGATGCCGACCAAAAGCGAGGCGTCCACGACGAGATCACCACCAGGCAACTGCTGATGGGGGGACACCGCTACGGCAGGCTCCGGTCGCTTGCCCGCTCAGCGAGGAGGTGATCGACGAGTTCGCCGCCCACGCCCATGCGCGCCTTGCCGTCGGCCACCTCGTCTTGGAGGGACGACAGGAGGGCGAGGGGGTCCTCGAGGACCAAGCGTCCGCGGCTATCAACCCACGCAATCATCTCGTGAGCACCGGGCGCAATCCCAGCTTCCGCGAGCAGGGCAGGAGGGAGCGTTGGCCGCCTGCGCTCATCAAGGTGCACCTTGTAGGTGTTCAATCCCACGGCGGGCGACTTCATCGTCCCACTATACCTGTGATGGTGGGCAGAACAAGGACCTCTCCCACAAGCAAAACTCTCAGGGACTTACCTACCAAGGCGCGCGGCCCGTCAACCCTCTCTCACGGTTGCCTCAACGAATCCGGTGTTCGACCCCTGGACATCAGGCATCCGGCTCATGTGCCACTCACCGCCAGCATCAAGGGTGATCGCAACCCGGTGCGCCGTCCCGGAGATCCCTGCGTCAGGCCCGAACCACGACCAAAGGAGGTCGGGAAGCGCATTCGGCCCCGACGCGTCCAGCCTCGCGACATTGATGGCAACCTTCACGAAATCTGCCTGGTAGACCCGGTCATCGACAAGGAGCCTCACCCCCTTGCCCTGCGGCAATTCCGGGTTCTTGTCGCGGTCAAGGAACAGGATCGGCGTGCGACCGTTGTGGGCAACCTTCGCCACTGCCACACCCTGAGCTCGCGGGGTCTTCGTATCGAGATACCTCGCGAGCCGCCAGTCGACGAGTTCGCCGATCATTCGGTCGACGTGGCCGCGCTGCTCCTCTGCCACGGGCTCGGCGAGGACGAAGGTGTCGTCGCTCAGCATGAATGAGTTGCGGCCCCCGCCTTTCAACTCGCCGAGAAGTGCGGCGATGGGCCACTTACGCCAGTACGCCAGCCAACTCGCAGGGTCCAAGCTCGCGGGGTTTGGCATGGTGTTGCTCGTCGCGTCGAGGAGGAGGCGCGGGTCCCTGGCAATGATGCGATGGCAGATGGCAGCGAGCCTGCTGACAGCCATCCCCTCGCCAAGAGCCCCGGCCATCGTCATCGCTCGAAGGGTCACCATCTTGTACGACTTCGTCATCGGTTCCACGGCAACGGCTTTCAGTGTCTGCTCGTGCGCCCGAAGAACCGACACCTCCACGTCAGACAACAACCCCTCTGACTCCAGGACCGCAAACCAGCCGCCGCTGGTGTTCAGACTCGCCGGGTTGAAACCCGCCCGGTAGGCCTGCACCGCCGAGGGCCGCTCCCCCGTCTCGGCCACGACATCCGAGATGAACTGCACGAGCGCATTGGGTCTCGCGGCCCTGCTCAACAGGTTCTCGAGCATCGCCCGCGCCTCGAGGCGGTATTCGACCGAGCA
>CAMCSO010000119.1 GCA_945877545.1 Bifidobacterium breve
GGCACAACAAAGGACTACGGTCCGGTCAGCGAACCAGACAGGCCGTCGACTTCGCAACTCCTGACCCGCCCGGTCGGCCGAAGAAGCCCTCTAAGGTTCACTCGACCGCGCTGCTGGCCTTGCGATCACCTCGGTCGTGAGGTCGCGTCGAGGAGTCTCGGGTCGTACAAGTGGAACCGTCTCGGCCCAGGCACCTGATCTTCGAGGAGCCCGCCGCCGCGGCGGCGCCACCTCGGCCTGCTCCGCCGGCTGCGGGGTCGGCGCCAGACGCTGGGGCGCAGCGACATTCGGGAGCCCCGGGCGGATCGTCAGATTGCCGAACTCCTCCGGCACTCTCAGGTTTCGCGCCTCCTTGGGCGGCTCTGGCATTGCGGCGAGCACGACAACTCCTGCAGTCGTGAGCACTGATGCATGGAATACGGCTTCGGCCCGGGTAAATCCACACATTGCTGCGACCTCATCGACGGAGCGCACGCCATCGGTCGCCCGCATGAAGGCATCGAGCTCCGGCGAACCGTTCGACACCCACGCCACACTGCCCATCGGGCGTAGGACGCAGGAACCCGCGTGACCTTCGCCAGCAAGCGCCGCTGAAGCGCGGTCGAATTGGATCCTGCGGATGTCGGTTTCGGCAACGAGTTCTTCGATCCTGGTAGGCAGGATGCACCATCGCGACGTGATCTCATTCTTCGACTCCCGCACCCGCAGGGACCGGCACTTCAGTACCGCACCGAGGGCAGCGAGCAGGTACTCGCGGTGGTATTCGGCAAGCCTGTCAACAGAGATCCAGCCGCAGTCCACGACGATGCGCCCGACCATGAGGTCCGCCGAGTCGCGATCCAGGCTCGGACGAACTGACGCCAGCCGAGCAGCATCGATATGGCCGGCCGCGATAAGTCGGGAGACGAAGCCAGGCTGGTAGTCATCGAGTTCGATCGAGTAGACCCCACCGCCATAGACGTGGATTGAGGCCTCTAACCCGGTCTTCTTATCGCGAGCGAGTACGGCGCCGGTCCATTTGCGCTCAGCCGCTGAGACGAGTGCGTCGATGAGTTGCCTGTTCACCACCACCGCCCTTCTCGACCACGATCATCGCGGGCCATCCGTCTGCGGCAATCCGACCGCGGCCATCCGACCGCGGCCATCCGACCGCGGAACGGTCACGAAAGGCGCCCACATGGCCTACCGTACCGAAGCAGGGTGCCTCAACAGGTGAGCAGCGCCGCACGACCTACCATCGGACGGGGGGACATGTCAGTACTGCTCATTCCTGAGCATCCACATTTCGAGGACGAGTCGGAGCAGGTCGTCTGGGAAGCCCTCAGGTCCCAATTACGCGACGGCGACGTACTGCTTCACGGAGTGAGATTCACCGACCCCACACACGGCGAGGTCGAGATCGACCTGCTCATCCTCATGCCCGATTGCGGCGCGGCGGTGATCGAGGTTAAGGGGGGCCATGTGACGTTCACCCAGGGGGAATGGCGGCAAAGTGACGCCTCCGGGAGCAGGCAGATCCACCCGGTTACCCAAGCCCGGAACGGCGTCTACGCCCTCAAGCGCTACCTCGAAGCCCAGCCCAATTGGTCGCGCGGGGCCCTGCGAGCCGGCTGGCTTCTCGCCTTTCCCTACCTCACCGTGACCGGTGCGATGGGGCCTGAGGCTCGCCGTGATCTCATCCTTGGCCGCGAGGACCTGCCCGAGGCTGCCGCAATCACGTACGACCGCCTTTGGTCCCCCGAGTTCCAGACACCCCTGCCGGCCGATGGCTGGGTCGAAGCCGCGCTCGACCTGCTCCTCGGAGCACCCGACAGCGAACGCGAGATCCTCGCGCGCACCGAGGCCCGTCTTCGGCATAGTGACGAACTCGCCGCCACGCAAGCAAACCTCCTGCGCATCGTCCGCAACAATCCCCGAATCGAGATCACCGGATCGGCGGGCACCGGCAAGACCTGGCTCGCAATCGAGCAAGCCCGTCGATGGGCTCAGATGGGCGAGCGCGTCTGCTTCGTCTCATACGGACGCGGAGTCGCCGAGATGGCCCGTCGCGCAACCGAAGCGCTTCCAAGCTCGCAGCAGCCCGCGTATGTCGGCACCTTTCACCAACTCGGCTACCAGTGGGGCGTCCATCCCGGACCCGCGGAGCCAAACGACTTCTGGACCGCTGAGGCTCCAGCCCGGATGACTGAGGCAGCCCGAACCCTCCAACCCTCGTCTCGGTTCACCGCCTTCGTCATCGACGAGGCCCAGGATTTCGCCGATTCGTGGTGGACGGCGCTGCTTGCGTCAGCAGCGTCCGACTCCTTTCGGCTTGCCTGCTTCCGCGATGACGAGCAGTCCGTGTTCAGCGACCGCAAGGGACGGCCCGACCTGCCGATGACCCCATTGGTCCTCGACGAGAATCTGCGCAACGCCAAACAGATCGTCGACACCTTCCGGCCCCTGCTCACCTCGCCCGTCACGGCGATGGGAGGCGACGGGTTCCCAGTCCAATATGTCCCATGCGAACCCGACGACGACATAGGCAATGCCAACGTGATCAGCATGGCCGACACGATGGTGATGTCCCTACACGATCACGGGGGCTGGCTCCCCGAGCACATCGCCCTGCTGACGACCAAGCACCGGCACCCTGAGCAGCTGCTGCAGGCCGAGGACAAGGTCGCCTACTGGAACGGCCTGTGGTCGGACCACACGGTGTTCTATTCCACCGTCTCCGGATTCAAGGGGCTTGAGCGACCCGTCGTCGTGCTCGCCGTCAACGGATTCCATGACGGGATTGATCCCCGCAGCGTGCTGTATGCCGGGATGAGCCGGGCTCGCGACCTGCTCGTGGTCGTGGGAGCCCGCGAGGAGCTCACGATGATCCTCACACCCAAGATGATGCGCCGCCTGGAGCGAGGAATCATCGACCACCGCTGACGGCTACGACCCCCCTGCCCGCCACACGGATTCGGCGAGGAGTTCAGCAACTGCCACCTCGGCAAGGAGTCGCACATCGTCGCCGTCGTCGTCGTGGGCATAGCGAATGGTGAGGCTCGCCTGCGACATGTCTTGGCCGATGGAGATAAGCCGAGACCCCCGATCGACGACCCATGTCACCAACTGTCGCTCCCAGCGTGACCCCGCAAAGAGGACGAGCCGGTAGTCGATGGTCTTGGTGAGGTACACATCAACGTGACTCCAGTCACCGGTCTCGCAGCCGACAGCCGGGATGCGCGGGGTCTCGCGGAGCATCAGCGCCCCCTGCTGGGCCGAACTCATGCGCCGCCCGGGCGCGACCAGGTACGTGCCATCGGGGCCAATCGCCTCCTCGAGCAGCGGCGGCAGCCAGGACGAGCGCCGTTCGAGGAGGTCTGATGTTGCCTCGGCTGCTCGATTCACCAACACCGATGGATTCGGGCCGAGTCCCAGATGCTCCTCGAGGCCAAGGAAGAGCGCCAGCGTGTGCTGGAAGGAGCGGCACGACACCCCGCTCTCCTCCTTGCCCGCCTCCATCATGAGGACAGCAGACGCCTCCCGAGTGACGGCGGACTCGGCCACGTTCGTCATGGCCACGACCGGACACCTACCCTGATAGCGACTCACGGCATCGAGGGTCTCGACGGACCCACCACTCGCCGACACCGCAACCACCACGGTGTTCGACTGGACCTGCGGCATCAGGTCGCTGCTCGCCAACTCGGCAACCGCATTGACCCCTGACGCACGGAGCCGGGCCGCCGCGACACCGTTCGCGTAGTGGGAGGAGCCCATGCCGAGAATTATCAGATGGGAATCGCGGTCAATTGCCATTGCAGCCCATGGGTTCTCACGACCCATGCTCGCTGCGAGCGCGGTAAGGGCTTCGGGCTTTCGCTCGATGTCAGCGAGAAACATCTCAGGTCTCATGGCGCTCCCTCATCGTGATGGACGGACGTTCGAATGCACTCCCCAGCAGGGCAGCGAGGGCGCCCTCGGGGGCGTACCTCCAGTGCGGCAGGTACCTCGCGGCGTAGATGAACTCGCGGCACTCCTGTTGCAGTTGAAATGGCCGGATCAGCCGGACGTCCAGCAGCGACTCCTCACCCGCTTCCGCGAGCCGGGACAGGTAGGCATCAAGGAAGCCTTGCTGCGCCGCCGCCATCCAATCGTGAACCCTAGCCCGCTGCCCATCATCAAGACCCTCGGGCAGGTGGAGGACGACCCGACCCACGTGGTCTAGGGATGCCAGCATTCCGGCGACGTCGCGGGCAGCCGGCTGCCGAGCAAGCCGCTGCTCAGGTGATCGGGTTGGACTGCCGTCAAAGTCGATGATCGACAAGCCATCACCTGGTGACGCACGAAGCACCTGTCCGATGTGGAGGTCGCCATGGACGTCGATGATGATCGTGCCGACGAAGCCGGCGAGGAGCGCTAGTTCCGCCTCGATCAGCCCTGACGTCGGTGCCCCAAGGTCGGCCTCGCGGAGGTCGTCCGCAGCCTCGATCGACCAGCCCTCGGCCTCTGCATCGGCCGCAATCGAGCGACCCCCGGCAGCGAATGCCAGATGCATCTCAGCAACGAGTCTGCCGATCGCAGGAATCGACCTCAGCGCTGTCGGCTCATCCATTTCACCGAGCGCAAGGCTGCGCACGTCCCCGACGGCCCATTCCCAGCCATCCTTGGCATCGGCGACGTATTCGATGACCGTCGCGATGAGCACATCGGCACCCGCTTCATCGAGGCTCGCCAGCCCCCAGGGTCTCGGCGTCCCCGTGAAGGACGCCTTCGCCAGCGCGGCGAGTCTCCTCGGAGCCGGATGCTCCTCGGTTGTGGGGTGGAGGAGCCACTTCACGACGGCCCGCTCGCCAACGACGACGAGTTCATTCGTCTGATCGACGTCGAACCCCCGCTCGCCCGCACACCGGTCCGCGTGCCAGCAGGTGATGACCAAGGCGTCACCGCTCGAGCCGTCAGCCCCTGCACTCATGCGTTTGAGCCCTGCCCTCATGCGGTGGAGCAATGCCTCCGCCGCTCCATCGCCGGGTCGGGCCCTTCGCAGTGCCTCCGCCGTGGCAACACAGGGCACTCCGTATGACACGCCGCGCGCGTCACGCACGATGACGTACCAAAGGTCCAAGCGGGACTCGTCAAGACGAACGCAGGCGACCAGTTTCAAGGGCAGCTCGATTCGGGCCGCCTCGCCTGACCTGCGAGCTGGGAGGAGTGCGGATGGATCAGTTCGTGACAGCAGGTGTTCGACGAGCTCGCGGTCTACGGTCACGTCCGGGCAGCGTGCGCCTCGGCCACGCGTTCGATCACATCAGCGCCGACCCGCAGCCCGTCGCGCGACCGGATTGCTTCGCCGTTCGCCGCCATCCGCGCCCTGAGGCCGGTATCCGAGAGCAACCGGTCGAGCGCGTCGTTCATCTGTGCCTCGGTGAACTCATACGTGGCCAGCCGCACACCGAACCCGAGCTCATCCATGCGCTGCGCGTTGTCGTACTGGTCCCAAAAGAGCGGCAGGAGGATCATCGGCTTGCCGAAGTGAAGGGACTCGGTCGTGGTGTTGTTGCCACCGTGTGTGATGACGAGGTCGACCTGCGGGATGACCTTCGTCTGGGGGACGAACTCGGCCCCTGTCATGTTCGGCGCGAGCTCGAGTTCCGCGTGCTGCGGGCCCATGCTCACGATAAACCGGTGCTGGGTTCGCCCGAGCACATCGATGAGCCGGCGCATGAGGTCAACGTCGGCGCCCCCGAGCGATCCGAGCGAAAGGTAGACGAGGGCACTGCCCTCGGGCCGGTTCGCAATGTCCGTCGGCACCACATACTCCGCGTCGGTCTCCCGCACGCTCGAGTCCATCCGGTGCCAGGTTGAGTCAAGGTGGCGATCCTCGGTGTAGTCAGCTTCGAGCGGGTAGACGTAGAGGTTCGCCTCGGGCGAGGTGTGGATGAATTCGAGGTCAGGCAGCGCCGGGGCGCCCTCCTTCATCACCCACGCATTGAAGGCCGTCCACAGCTCGCGATGGGTACGGTCATACTCTGCGTTGAAGGCTGCCCATTGCGATTGATCGGCCGCTGGCAGCCCCGAGAACGTGGGCGCCACGCCTGCGCCCTTCATCTCAAGGGGGTTGCAGGAGACGATGCGGACGAATGGGGCCGGGCTCGTCATGAGCGCGGGGAAGCACAGGACGTTGTCCTCGACGACGACATCGGGCTTCACTCGCGCGATGATCGCGCGCAATTGCGGCTCGCAGAACATCGAGCCATCAATGAGCGCCTGCCAGGTGGGCTTCATGAAGGTCTCGAGTTGCTCGATGGTGGGCTTGCGGAACTCGGGTGCCGTCTCGCGGATGAAGTCCTTCCAGAACTGGCCCGCATCCGGCTCCGGCTCTCCGGGGGCGATGTCGGCCGCTGGTGCTAGATCGACGAGATCCTCCTCGAAGCCCAGCGCGGCGAGTTTGCCCTGCCAGGACGCCTCGGCCGCGAAGACGACGCGGTGACCGCGCTCGAGGAGCACCTTGCCGATGCCGATGCACTGATTGGTCGGCCCATAGGCGGATTCGGGCATGAACAGGATCGTCAACGGGCTGCTGGGCATCAGGACTCCTTCGCAAGGGGGTGGGTGGTGGCAAGGCGGGCATAGTCAAGGATGAGTTCAGCGGTCGCACCGTGATCCAGACTCGGGTGCCCCGCCATGATGCGATACCCGTAGGCATCCTCAAGCGCGACGAGATTGCGCGCGATCGAAAGGGAATCATTCGCCAACGTGAACGCGCCCTGAGCTCGGCCCATCTCCAAGATCGACTGATACATCGCTACCTGCCGGTCGAATAAGGACGTGAGGAGCACTGCGTAGACCGTGTTACGTGCCGCCTCACCGCCGAGGGCGCAGAGCAACCGCACCTCCTCGTCATCGTCATCGACGGGCAGGCCGGAGCGAATGGTGATGACCAGACGCTCCGCTGGATCGTCGACCCCGTCAAGCGCCTTCATCCGCTCGTCATAGAAGCGCTCCATGCCCGCCCGGTTCGCGTCAATGAGCAGGTCCTGTAGGTCGGGATAGTGATAAAGAATGGCGCCGGAGGTGAGGCCCGCCTCCTCGGCCACCTGATTGAGCCGAACTCCCGCTCCATGCTCGGCCATTGCACGCTGGGCGGCCTCGAGGAGATCACTGCGGCGCTCACTGCGCCTGTCACCGCCAGCCTTCGTCCTCGGCACCGCACGCCTCCCCTCACAGGTGACCTCGGGTTGTCAACCCACACTCTAACGAGCAGGTCCCGTCCTGAATCCAAATTCAACAAGATTGCATAACAGTATGGTTTCCAACACTGTATTCCTTGCATAACTTTGACCCAGTGTGCAACGCTCACGCACAGCACCGGACAACGGGTTCGGTTTCAGACGTCGGGCGCCACAGCCGCCGGATAGGAGTCAGCACATGCGAGGGACCGAACGCAAGATGCGTATGACAGGGGCATTCGGGGTGATTGCGGTGAGTTCCGCACTCCTCCTCGCAGCCTGTGGGGGCAGCTCGACTTCGACCTCAAGCAGCGAGACACTCGACCCGAACGCCGACCTAAGCAAGCAGTCCCTCGTGGTCTCGAACTGGGATGCCTACATGCCCGAGGACCTGCCGACCAAGTTCCAGGAGAAGACGGGCGCCGCTGTCACGGTGACGAAGCACGCGACCAATGAGGAGGTCGTCGCCAAGATCACCAGCGGCGGCGATTCAGGAATCGATGTCGCGTTCGTGTCCGGCCAGTACGCGCAGGCGCTCGCGGAGCAGGGTCTGCTCGCCGACATTGATCCCGCGCTCATCCCGAACCTGGCGAACCTGTACCCGGAGGCCACCCAACTCACCTATGACGTCGGGAACAAGTACTCCGTTCCGTATGCCTGGGGCACGACCGGCATCTGCTACCGAAGCGACCTCACGAACGGCTTTGAGCCGACGAGCTGGAATGATCTCCTGCAGCCACCAGCCGACCTCAAGGGCAAGGTGACCATGCTCGGCACCGAGCGCTGGCTCATGCTGCCGGCCCAGAAGGCACTCGGCTACTCGGTCAACACAACCGATGAGGCCGAACTTCAGAAGGTCAAGGACGCGCTCATCGCCGCGAAGCCCAACCTTCTCGCCTACGACGACACCACATTTTACACCCGCCTCGTGTCCGGTGAGGCAGTCATGGTCGAGGCATGGGACGGCTGGTGCAACTACGGCATCGCCGAGAACCCCGCAATCAAGTTCGTTGTACCCAAGGAGGGTAGCGACCTATTCACCGACACCATGGTGATCCTCAAGTCGTCGAAGAACAAGGAGGCAGCACACGCCCTCATCAACTACATCCTCGATGCAGGCACGCACACCTGGGTCGCCGAGAACATCCTGTACAAGGTCCCGAACAAGCCAGCGATGGAAGCTGTGGGAGCCGGGCTCGCCGCGTCCTACCCGAACATGGGCATGACACCGGCCGAACTGCTCAAGGGCGAGGGCCTGCTGGACCTCGGTGCAGCCGGACCGGCCTACACGAAGATCGCAACAGAGGTCACGGCCTCCAACTAATGGCAACAGGGACCACCATGTCAGGGCGTGGCGCCACCCGGCGCCGCGCCCTGATCGGTCGTCTCGTCTTCACCGGGCCC
>CAMCSO010000120.1 GCA_945877545.1 Bifidobacterium breve
TCTCAACGCAGATTCGGGAACCCAAGTTGGTCTTGAGCGCATCCGAACTGGCTAGGGGAGCCGCTTCACGATCGACGGCGGCAGTACATCCCGACAGCAGCAGGACGCATACACCTGCGAGTAGCCCTGGAATGTTCGTCATAGTGGACAAGGCTAGGCGCAACATGGGGCAAATCAGAGACGACCAAGACCCTCACATTGGGGGGTGGCCTTGCGAAGGCGCAGCGGTAGATGAGCACGGACCTTGCGACTTACCCACCGTTTCGGGGGCAGGGCGCAGGATCTGATGAGGACCCGGCGACGATGCCGCGTTGCTATATTCTTCGGGTGAACCAAGCCGCTGACACTCGTGAAGTCATCGCTGCGGCGGCCTTGGAATTCATCGACGAGCACGGAGTGAATGCGCTCACGTTGCGGGCCCTAGGCCGGGCCACTGGGCTTCATCACACAGCCATGTACCGCCACTTCAAGGATCGAAACGACGTCTTGACGGCGGTGAATGCGATCGTTGTGAAGGAAGGTCTCTCGCGAGCGGGTGAACTTCCAAAGGAGCCACGTGAACGCCTCCTCGCGCTCGCGCGCGGACTCCGCTCGGCAATGCGTGATCACCCCGCCGTCACCCTCTCCCATCTACTGCCTATCGAGTCGCTCGCCAACTCTGAGCCGGTGGCGACCATGCAGTCAGGCATCTTGGCGTCGTTGACTGAGTTGGGTCTCGCAGGCTCGGATTTGCTTGTTCACCATCGACTGCTGGAGAGCTACGTGCTCGGTGCATCCGTCTTCGACTTCGGCGGGGCCCCAGCGCATCTGGAGACGCGGCGACAGCGTCTGCGTCACGTGACTGATCCCGCATTTGAAGCCGCGACTCGCGACGAAGCCAGCATTGACGAACTCAATGAAGTCGCGTTTGACCGGGGGCTTGTGCTCATCTTGGACGAGTGTGCGCGGGTGGGCGCTCTCGCCCGCGTCGATCGGTCTGCGCGACCCGGGTAAGGGCTGGGCCGCCACTCGAATCGCCTAGGCATTCGTATGTCACCAATGGTGACACCTGTGTTATCGTCTATTTATTCGTGGACGAGGAGACCTCATGAGCGAGTCTGCACAACTGATCGTCGGGCAATCCGGCTGTCTAGGTCCAAAGTTCGTCATCGTCGACGACCACCCGTTGGTGCGGGAAGCCATCGCCACCCGACTCCTTGCGGCGTGCGACGATGCAGTGATCGTCTACTCAGGTCCTTCCGTTTTCGAGGCTGTCCGCCAGGCACGCGAGTACGGCTGTGACTGCGCGATTGCAGACATTGACCGCGGGGGCCGCATGGGCGCCGCAGAGATCGTCACCGCGTTCTCGATGCACAGCATCTCCGTCGTTGCTCTTACTGAGAAGTCGAGTGTTGAGGGTTTTGAAGAGGTTGCCGTCGCAGGGGGCAAGGGTTACGTGGACAAGCGCGCTGATCCGGGTGACATGGTCTCGGCCGCCCTCACAATCCTTGAAGGTCGGTCGTGGGTGGCGCGTGAATTTGTCAATCGGACGGGGCGTTTAAGCTCAGTCGCCTCGCTATCCGAGCAGGAACATCGCAGCCTTGTGCTGTATGCCTCGGGGATGACCCAGCAGATGGTGGCTCGCCGGATGGGGATCGCGCCGAGCACCGTCAAGCATTACCTCGATCGAGTTCGCCAGAAGTACACGGATATAGGGCTGACTGCTCGCACCAAACTTGAACTGCATGCGATCGCCCGCCGCGAAGGTTGGCTTCCTTGATCGCAAGTTTGAAGCGATAGGTCGCCACCAACATCGTTGTTGACGAACAGGGTCTGTCCAAGTCCGATGCGCGCGGTCACGGTGTTCGTGCCGGTATCAAGGTCGCATGTCCCACTTCGGGGGGCGGGCCTAGGGTGCTGAGCCGATCCGTGCAGGATTCACCGGCCTACCCTCGTCAAAGTCAGCACTGACGCGCCGATGGCCAGCACTGCACCGATGGCGAAAAGCACCGGGATCAAGGCAGCGTCTGCTGATGCCTGCCACACGGCTGCGGACAGCGGCACGATGACGTAGGGCACTGTCTCGGCGGCAACGATGAGTCCGAGGATTCGTCCCGGATCAGGTCTGTCGGCGTAACGATTCAGGTAGATGCCGTAGGCCGCGGCGTTGATTGCCCCGATGGCGAAGCCGAGCAGCAGACCGACTGCGATGACCTGGCCCGCAGTAGTAAGGAAGGCGAAGATGGCGAGCGGAACGGCAGAAGCCAGGGAGAACCAACCGAAGGTAACGAGGGCGCGCTCCCCACGCCGCATGAGTTTCCCCGCCACGATCGTGCCCGCCAGTGCACCGATGGTTGCCACAAGTAACGTCGTTGATGCCATTGCGGTTACCTCGGCGTCGCTGGCATTCGACGAGACTGACCCGATGAGCGGCACCAGGTAGACGCGTCCGACTGCGAGACCACTGAACGCTAACGCGATCGCGATGAGCAAGCTCCACGGATAGAACCGCGTGCTGTGAGCCACGGAGGCGTCCCTCGCGTTCAAGGATCGGGTAGGAACCGGGCGCATCGCAAGAGAGGGGATGAGGAGTATCGCTCCGACGATCGCGGGGGCAACGAAGAGAACCGCGGGAACGCTGCTGAGCGCCAAGGTGGTGATCGCCCCAATTGTGATGGCGAGAACCGGCCCGACACCTGCGGCGGTTGATGCCCAGCCGCGTAGTTCAACGGGAGCTTCTTGGGCAAGCCGAGATGACGCAGCCGTGACGATAAGTGAAGTCGGAATCTGCGCGAGCAGCCAGACCATTGCGAAGGCTGCGACGCTCTGGACCCCACCGAGAAGCGCAAAGCAGGCGAGCATTGCGATGCCGCCCGTCACCAGCAGCAGGCGCCGGTCGATTCCCCGCCGCACGGCGAAATCTCCGACCTGGCCCATCACGGGGAGGCTCACCATCGACACGGCCCACCCGCAGCCCACGATCAGCGAGTAGACCGCGGTGGTTGCGCCGAGGTCATTCATCCGCAGTGCCACGCTCTGGCCTGCCGCGATGGCCAGGGGGACCCAGCCGCCGGCGATGGCTGCCGATTGAAGGATGAGACGTGACTTGCTCAGCGAAGGGCCTGATGCAGAAACCTTCCGCCATTGCTGCATGGAATCCGACCGATCCATGGCCTCCATAGGTGCACGCTATCAACGACATGAGGGCTCAGGGCGGTAACCAAAGAAGCCTCTCCTCGGCACGCTGGGTACGGTCGGTGACGAACCGCACGAGCTCGCTGGCGTGCGATTCGGGGTCTGCCAAGCAGCAACGCCGCCCGGCGACCATGCCAACGCAGATCGAGGCGGCACCGCCACCAAGGCCCCTGCCTGTTGGGGAGTTGCGGGTGCAAGATCAGGGCACCCTTTAGCTCATTCCATGAGCAGGGAAGAATTATTAGGATTTGGAAAGAGATTCGCGGAGGCGACGTTCCCTGCGGACGTACATGAGGAGCAGGAAGGCTCCGATGATGCACATGATCCCGGAACTCACGGCGGCTCCCCAGTAGGCCGCGGACTGTCCGGTGTTGAGTACTTCGCGCGAACCCGCGATGAGGTCGGCGATGTCAGGGGGCATCCACGGCGCGGAGGCAAGATCGTTGACGTGGGTGCCCTGGACAATCTCGTTGGCGACGTGCGCGGCCAAGTCGTCGGGCAGGCCGGCGTCGGTGAGTGCACCGGTGGTGTAGGAGACGAAAGCCGTCAGCCCTACCGCGCCCGCAATGATCCCGCCGAGACTGCCACCGAGGTTTTGTAGAGCGTCTCGCATCGCGGCCGGGGCGCTCGATCCATCTTGGGGTGCGAGGTCCATGAAGGTCTGGGTGAGCGGACCCATGGCTGCGGCACTGGGGAAGGCAACGAGGCAGAGCACCGCGACCGGATGGTAGATGGCGGCATCGTTTCCGACGCTCAGGGCGAAGAAGGCTGCGAGCCCCGCGAGCAGCATGAAGAAGCTCGCCGTCCGCGGCGCGCCCCAGCGGGTCGCGGCCCAGCCGCTCACGTAGCAGCCTGCCAGTGCGCAAAGTTCAGGTGCCGACAGGATCACGGCGACGAAGATGATGGGATCGAAGTAGCGGTATTGGATGAGCAGGCTCGTGAAGAAGTAGAGGTTGGCCCCGAAGAGCAGCATGGTCGCGAAGACGACGAGCCACGCTCCCGGGCTTCGCAGCAGGCGTAGGTCGAGTCCGCGCAGGCCCGCCACTTTGCGGAGGAGGGCAAATGCGATGAACGCGATGAACGCGGCCGCAACTAGGAGCACGGCGATGCTGATACTTGTGCCGGCGACCGTGGCGGCGAGGGTGAGGCTCGCGAGGGTGAGACCCGCGACGAGTGGCGTGATGAGTTCGGAGCCACCCGCCGAGGTGATTCCGAGCCCTCGGGGGACAGTAACGAGGGCCAGCGCGAGGGTGAACACGCCGAGGCCGAGCCAAAGCAGCGGGACGCTGCGCCAGCCGACGAACTCGACCAGTATCGCGCCGAGTGGCGGAAAGGCGAAGGACACAGCGGGCAGGAGGGCCGCGAACGCGGCGAAGGCCTTTGCCCTGCTGGCGGTGTCGGTGAAGATCGCGTTCACCATAGCGAGCCCGACGACTCCCATGGTCACGCCGCCGATGCCCCCGAGCGCGCGACCGGCGAGCAAGACGAAGAATCCGGGAGCGAGGGCCACCAGCGCCGCGCCGATCGAATAGCACACAGCCCCCATGAGGAGGAGTCGCCGGTAGCCGAGGCGGTCGCACAGCGAGCTCGAGGCGAAGACGACGAGGAGAGCAGCTCCCGCGGGGATGAGATTCGTGGCGTTCGCCTGGTCCACGGTCAATCCGATGTCCCACTGGGCGGGGATGATCATGAACTCATATGTGCCAAGGGCGAGGATCATCGCCGATGCGGCCACAAATGCAGTGAGCACGACCCCGCGGTTCTCGCTACGGGGGAGCGCCTTGCGCCCCGCCTCATTGCTCGTCACGTCATCCTCCCCAGACCACAGTTGCTTTGGCTCCTCAGAACGCTCGGATCGGTCGGACGCGGACTTCGAGATCCTTGCGCATCGGGCCGTTGACGCCCTCGCTATCGGCGGTATCCCACTGGAGGTTCCTGATGAGGACGCCAATGTTCGTATCCTTGGCGTTGGATGACGACCAGTAGTAGCCGGTATAGGAGTCCGTGTCGAAACCGCTGAACAGGCCGCTTTCCTTTCGGGTGACAGTATCGGCCAGCCCCCAGAGTTCAAAAATTGAAGGCAAGAACCAGTCCTTCTTTCCGCCACCTGTGTAATTGGCAGCAAGCGAGGGAGCGGTTGCGCCACCGCCGCAGTTTCGGGCGGCGATAATCGTGTTCTCGCGGCCAGTGCCCACGGCGCGTTCTGTTGACAGTTGCTTGCCATAGCCTTCTTGATCAGTCGCGCAGAACTTCACCCGCGGGTCATCAGGCTTCCCACTCCACCCTTGTGGAGCCACCTCGAGATAGCGTCCCCACGACGCTGTGCTGCCGGCGTCGTAGAACACGATGCCTCCGCCTGGCCCGGAGTCTCCGATTGCGCATGGTCCTCCGGGTTCACAAACTCGAGGGGTTGAAATAGTGATCCGGAATTCCTTCCACTGAGTGTCAGGAAGGCGCTCGATGACGAGGAGCCGACGTTGGCGTCCAGAAGCCTGCGCCGAAACCAAGAATCGCTCGCCTTCCGACAATCGTGTTGTCCCGGTGTCCAAGCCGGGCCCCGTGAGGTACACCCATGGTTCGGTCACGAAGGGATTGAAGGCAGTCATTTTGATGTCGATCGTGTCGTTGACCATGCTCGTTCCATCCGAGATGGTGATCGTGCCCTCGACGTCAGGTTGCGAGGAAAAGCCACCTTCAGCGCATACGGATTCGTTCAGGGGCATCTTCATTCCGGTATTCGTGTCGTAGCGGTACCAGATCACGCGGTTGAGTCGGTTGCCGATGGTGTCTTGATTGACGACACAGATGCGGGTGGATTTGGAGGCTCCCGTGACTGCCGCTTCGCTGAGCAGCGCTTCCGCGGTAGGTGACGAGGAACTGGTCTCTGCGAACGCGGACGCTGAAGCTGAAGACACTTCGACGCTGGGGGCACCAGAGGGCGTCGCGACCGACGATTCGCTAGCGGTGGGGGATGAATCAATGGGCGCTGCCGAGCGTTCAACGCTTGAGCAGCCCGCTAGCAGGAGTGCGCTCATGGCCACTGCGAGTGCGCTGGGCAGGCTGGTCATCGGGCGACCTTCCATCTAATGATCTGGGAAAGCTTCGGGCCGGCCCGCCCTTCGCCGGACGCTCCCGAGAAGGGCTATGGATAGACAAAACCCATGGTAGGACTTATCGATGGGCCAGGAGCCATGTCCAATACCCACAAATAAGGGGGGGCGCATGCCCCCTCGCTTACTCAAGCTTCTTACTATCCTCGTCCGCATCAAGCGCATCCACATCAAGCGCATCGGCATCGAGCGCATCGGCATCGAGTACGTCAATCAACCGTTTGGCGCAACCGCCCTCGGGCTCCACGTCGCTATGCATCCAGAACATCTGGTCCGCCATCACCCCGTCGGTCCAGTTCAGTAGCCAGGGCACGCTTGTCGTATCTGACGATGGCCCCCTGAGATTCGGTGCGACAGCCTGTGCGACAGGGTCAGATACGAAATCCGCCCATCTCGAGGGCTGGATTACCCTGCCGGAGCCGTACGCGTCCTATAGATTCGCCGCAGATACCCCCTATCTCATGAGCATGTTTAAAGACCCAACGGCGCGCCTTTGGCCCAACACACAGGTGGCCGGCATACCGTTTCAAATTTGCATCAAGGGCGATGGTTACTCCGTTGGCGATCGTCGGACATGGGATGACGGTCTCTTGCGTTTCGTGATGGTGCGCGAGCCCGATTTTGGCGGAACCGTTTTCCGGCTCACCATTGATCGCAGTCAAAAACCATCGGCCGACGGCAAGCCTGCTCTGTGCAGCCCATAGTCAAGGTCCGAGCCTGAAGAAAACGGAGGAACGCATGTCGCGTGAGAGAAACCTGGGAAGAGTGGCATTGATCGCTGGTTGCGTCGTGCTCCTGGCTTCCTGTGGCGGAAACGAAGTGGCACGTAGCGCCGCGTCGGCCACCCCTGCAATGGCGACCCCGTCGTCAAGCGGGGCAGCTGCCAGTTCGCTATCACCTGAAGCGTCGGCGACGGTCCTCGGCATGTCGCCTGAGTTGGGAATCGGCTTGGCAAGGTCAACGAAAGTGTGCGTCGAGAACCGCTCCTCGGTCACGCCGGACGTCACGTTCCCTAGGAAGGACCAGCAGTCGGGTGAGGGCCTGCTGAAGTTTGGGGCCACGGCCTGCGCGTCAGGGAAGTTCATTCTCAAAGGCAATATGGATGTTGTTGTAAAAATTGACGTGCCGGCGCCGAATGCGCCCATGGAATTCGGGGCGAATAACCCGGACATTGGCTATCCGTCCGCAGTTTTGGCGCAGTATGGTGCCGGAAAGTGTTTGTCTTTCTCGTACGCTGTGGGTGAAAGCCACACATGGTTTGACGGGCTATTGATGTACGTGGTCGAGCGTGAGCCAGATGCTGGGGGAAAGGTTTTCCGCGTCACTATTGAGAATAGTAAAAATCCCTCGGTCGACGGCAAGCCTGCCAAATGCTGAATAGTGCCTGTAGCGGTAACGGATTGATAGCCGCAGTCTCTAGCCGGAATTCACTCAGTCGCCAGCCATGAAAGAGAATTCACGATGCGTGTTGTCATCATTGCAATGACGGCTCTGCTCTGCGTGGCGTGCGGCCAACAGGATCGTCAGGCGGCACCAGTGTCGTCCGGCAGGCTGGCCACGACGGTGTGCATCGAGAACCGCTCTTCAGTCACCCCGGTGGTCACGTTCATTGACAAGGACGAGCAGTCAGGTGAGGGCTCGCTGGAGTTTGGGGCCAAGGCCTGCGCGTCAGGCTTGGGCAGCGAGACGGATGTCTACGGCCGGATAGGGCTACCTGTGCCCAACGCTCCCATGGAGTTCTGGGCATATAACGCCGACGTCGGCCTTCCTGGCGCTGGTCTCAATCAAGAGGGTGCGGGTTATTGCTCTAGTGAGTTGTTCGCCCTTGGTGAGAGCCAGATTTGGGATGACGGGCTCGCACGCTACGTGATCAAGCGCGAGCCCGATGGTGTGCGAAAGAACTTCCTGCTCACCATTCGAGATAGCGAATCGCCCTCGGCCGATGGCAAGCCTCGCCCGTGCCCCATGTATGACTTCTAGTGCATCTGCGTCGGGTTCGATGACGCAGTCGCAGGATCGTGTTGGCAACAAGGCGAGTTGCCCGCTTCTTGAGGTGCATCGCTCACGGGCTCTGCGAGTTGATCGTTGATGCCCTGTTCCCGCTGCGGTCACCGATCGGCGAAGGTCACATTCGCTGTGGCATCAGCGCGAGTGGAATTGAAATTGACACTGATGCGGAAC
>CAMCSO010000121.1 GCA_945877545.1 Bifidobacterium breve
AAGCAACCCCGCGACCTACACCGGTGTTTTCGACCACATTCGCAAACTCTTCGCCGAGACTCCCGAGGCCAAGGTGCGCGGCTACCTCCAGGGACGGTTCTCCTTCAATGTTAAGGGCGGCCGCTGCGAATCCTGCTCAGGCGACGGCACCTTGAAAATCGAAATGAATTTCCTGCCCGACGTATACGTCCCCTGTGAGGTCTGCCTCGGCAAGCGCTACAACCGCGAGACCCTCGAGGTTCGATTCAAGGGCAAGACGATCGCTGAAACTCTCGAGATGCCGATCGAGGAGGCCCTCGAGTTCTTTGCCGCAGTTCCGCAGATTGCCCGCCACCTCGCCACCCTCGTCGACGTCGGCCTCGGCTATGTGCGGATGGGCCAGTCGGCACCGACCCTTTCCGGTGGCGAGGCCCAGCGCGTGAAATTGGCCGCGGAACTGCAGAAGCGGTCGACGGGACGCACCATCTACGTGCTCGATGAACCGACGACCGGGCTCCACTTTGAGGACATCCGTAAACTCCTCGGGGTGCTGCATTCACTCGTTGACAAGGGCAACACCGTCCTTGTCATCGAGCACAACCTCGATGTCATCAAGACGGCGGATTGGGTCATCGACATGGGGCCAGAGGGCGGATCGGGTGGTGGCTTCGTCGTCGGGTCCGGAACCCCGGAGCAGATTGCCGGCACGCCGGGCAGTTACACCGGAGAATTCCTCGCGGGCATGCTGACCGCCGAGGCTCCCCGCAAGTCACCGGCCAAGTCTCCGGCCAAGTCTCCGGCCAAGGCCGCTCGCGCATCCCGAACCGTCGTGAAATAGCCTGAGGCATCGAAGGGAGTCAGTCATGGTTGAACGTCGTACAGTCCTTCAGGTCAGCGGTGCCATTGCAGTCGGCGGCATGCTTGCCGCCTGCGGAGGGGGATCGGATACCGGGGCGGCGGAGGCCTCGGCTGTGACCGGTCCCGCGCCTGACGGTCAGGGAGCCGTCATCGCTTCGCTCGGCGATGTCCCAGTTGGAGGTGGCTTCGTCAACGAAGAGGTCGCGGTCGTGGTGACGCAGCCAAACGAGGGCTCGATCAAGGCCTTCACCGCAGTCTGCCCGCATCAGGGCTGCCTGGTGTCCGAGGTCGTGGAGAACGAGATCATCTGCCCGTGTCACGGTTCACGGTTCTCCGCGGTCGACGGTGCGGTGCTGGAAGGCCCGGCCACCGAGGGCCTCACCTCGGCGATCGTGACGGTGCAGGGTGACAGCGTCGTCCTACCCTGACTCGTGACCGGAGCCACGTCTTCACCGAAACCCCCGCTGCGCCCGGCAGCAGGCACCATCCCGACGAACCCAGGCGTCTACCGCTTTCGAGACGCGCGCGGTCAGGTGATTTACGTTGGCAAGGCACGGAACCTGCGTTCTCGCCTGACAAGCTACTTCCAAGACCCGTCGGGGATGCACCCCCGCACGGCATCGATGGTCGGCACCGCGGTTGACGTGGACTGGGTGGTTGTCGGCAACGAGGTCGAGGCACTCACGCTCGAGTACGCGTGGATCAAGGAGTATGACCCTCGGTTCAACGTCAGATTTCGCGATGACAAGACCTACCCCTACCTCGCGGTGACCGTCGGCGATGAGATCCCGCGCGTCTCGGTTGTCCGTGAAGCGAAGCGCAAGGGCACTCGGTACTTCGGGCCGTACGCTCATGCCTGGGCCATCCGCGGCACGGTCGATGAGTTGCTCAAGGTCTTCCCTATCCGGTCCTGTCGCGACGGCGTCTTTCGACGGGCGCAGGGGATCGGGCGACCGTGCCTTCTCGGATACATCGACAAATGCAGCGCCCCCTGCGTCGGACGCGTCACGCCGCAAGAGCACCGCGCTCTGGTCGATGACTTCTGCACCTTTATGGCCGGCCAATCGGATGGTTTCGTTCGTGAGCTCGAGCGGAAAATGCAGTCCGCGTCCGACTCGCAGGCCTACGAGGAGGCGGGGCGCCTGCGTGACCGAATTGGTGTGCTTCGGCGGGCCCTCGAGCGCAATGCCGTCGTCTTCACCGACAGCACCGACGCCGATGTTGTGGCGATGGTCGAGGATCCACTTGAGGCGGCGGCCCAGATATTCCATGTGCGTGGCGGGCGTATCCGGGGTGAACGCGGATTTATCCTCGAGAAGTCGGAGGATCTACCAAGTTCCGGCTACCTCGAGCGCATCCTCCAGCGGATCTATGTCGACGGAGTCGACCTCGACATCCCCCGTGAGGTCCTTGTGTCCTGCGATCCGGAATCCGGTCCAGCCTGGTCTGACTGGCTGTCGGAGGTGCGCGGGTCGAAGGTTGATGTGCGGGTGCCGCAGCGTGGAGACAAGCGCAGTCTCATGGATACGGCCCTCCTCAATGCCACCCAGTCGCTCGCCCAGCACAAGCTCAAGCGATCGACCGATCTCACGACGCGGAGCAAAGCACTGCAAGAACTCCAAGAAGCGCTGGACCTTCCCGATGCACCTCTTCGGATCGAGTGCATCGACATCTCGACGCTCCAGGGTCAAGACACCGTGGCATCACTCGTCGTCTTCGAGGACGGTCTACCGAAGAAGCGTGATTACCGCTCGTTCATCATCAGGACCGTTACGGCCGACGACACCGGGGCCGTGGCGGAGGTTGTCCAGCGCCGCTTCGCTAGGCGAGAGGCTGATGGGGGGACGTCTGATTCCACAAGTCAGGTTGGTGACGTAGCGGCGGCCCGCGTGGAGCGACGGGCATTCGCCTACGCGCCCGGCTTGCTCGTCATCGATGGCGGCCAGCCCCAGGTGCGTGCAGCGCAGGACGCCCTCATGGCTGCGGGAGTCACCGACGTTCCGGTCATCGGTCTCGCGAAGCGACTCGAAGAGGTGTGGCTGCCGGACGACTCGGATCCGGTGATCCTGCCTCGAACGAGTGAGGGGCTCTACCTGCTGCAGCGGATTCGCGACGAGGCCCACCGAAGTGCCATCGGCCTGCATCGCAAGCGTCGGGGCCAGCGGGCCACCACGAGCGCCCTTGACGCAATCCCCGGTCTTGGTCCCAAGCGTGCCAAGGCGCTCGTCAAGCATTTTGGCAGTGCCAAGAAGGTTGCTCTGGCGACGGTAGATGAACTCTTGGTGGTGGAGGGCATCGGGCCTGCGCTTGGTGCCACAATTCACTCGTCGCTCAATCCACGGGAGGGATCCGCGTGAGCACGAATGCTTTGACCGGGGTCGAACTTGAGGTGGCTCTTGTCACCGGCATGTCAGGGGCCGGCCGTTCGACCGCCGCGCGGGCGCTTGAAGATCTCGGGTGGTTTGTCATTGACAACCTGCCGCCGTCCCTCCTGCAGCAAGCGGTGCAACTGGCCCGGGCGTCCGATGACATCACCAAGATGGCTGTCGTCGTCGACGTGCGAGGCAAGTCGTTTTTCACGCACCTGAGTCAGGCGCTCGCAGCCCTGCCCGCGGTCGGCATCGGCGTCCGAACCCTCTTTCTCGAGTCATCGGACGACGTCCTCGTGCGCCGGTTCGAAAGTTCTCGGCGGCCCCATCCGCTTCAGGGCTCCAAGCGCATCGTCGACGGGTTGCAATCTGAGCGCGCCATCCTTGGCGACCTTCGTGCCAATGCTGATGTCGTCATCGACACTTCGACCCTCAATGTTCACGACCTGCGCCGCAAGGTGGAGGCCGCATTCGCCGGAGATGACCCACGGGCGCTCCATGCGACCGTCATGTCGTTCGGGTTCAAGTACGGCATTCCTGTCGACGCTGACATGGTCGCCGACGTCCGGTTTCTCCCGAATCCCCACTGGAACCCGGAGTTGCGCCCGCTCACTGGACGGGACGTCGCCGTCTCGTCGACAGTGCTCGCGGCCGATGCTGCCGAGCGGTTCCTCGAGATTTTTGCCGCGCAGATCGCTCTCGTCACACCCGGATATCTCGATGAGGGCAAGCGCTACGTCACGATCGCGGTCGGATGCACCGGCGGGAAGCACCGAAGTGTGGCGATGGCCGAGGAACTCGGCGCTCGACTGCGACTCGGTGGCATGGAAACCCTCGTCATGCACCGCGATCTGGGCCGGGAGTGATTCGGGGTTCTGGCCTGCGTCTTGACGGGCAGGGGAGCGGGCCACGGGTCGTGGCCCTAGGCGGGGGTCATGGCCTAGCGGCAACACTCAAGGCGTTGCGGCGGGTGACTGATCAGATCACCGCGATCGTTGGCGTTGCCGATGATGGCGGGTCCAGCGGGCGGTTGCGCGCTGAATTTGGCGGCCTCCCACCGGGCGACCTGCGGATGGCGCTAGCGGCCCTGTGCGGCGACGACAAGTGGGGCCGAACCTGGCGGCAGGTGATTCAGCATCGATTCGGTGGCGATGGCGACCTAGCGGGTCACTCACTCGGGAACCTTCTCATCACCGCACTGTGGGAGGAGACCCACGATGCTGTCACCGGACTCGACTGGGTTGCCGCCCTGTTGGAGGCGCATGGCCGGGTTCTCCCGTGCAGCGTGACGCCGGTGGCGATTGTTGCCGACGTCCGCGGACACGATCCGGCCGAACCTGATGTTGTCTCCGTTGTGCAGGGCCAGGCAGCCGTCGCTACGACGACTGGGGATGTCTTGGGAATCCGGCTGGAACCGGCTGAACCTGAACCGTGTCCTGATGCGCTCGCGGCCCTCAGTGTCGCCGATGCGATCATTCTGGGGCCGGGATCGTGGTTCACCTCGGTCATGCCACACCTGCTCATCCCTGCGCAGCTCGCCGCGATCCGCGATAGTTCAGCACTCAAAATGCTCGTGCTCAACCTCGACCCGGGGAGTGACACTGAGACGGCAGGGGCGTCACTCGACGACCATCTGCAATTCATGCAGCGGCTCGTTCCTGAGCTTCGATTCGATGTTGTCGTGGCCGATCCAGTGAACGTCGTGGATGACGCTGCCCTTCGCCAGACATGCGCGGACATGGGTGCGCTGCTTGAACTTGCATCGGTGGGATACCCCGGGAATGCTCGCCGCGGCGAGCACGACCCCGGCAGACTTGCGGTGTCATTCGGTTCTGTTCTGGGCAGGTGGCAGGATGATCCCCTATGGCGATGACATCGGCGGTGAAGGACGAGCTCAGCCGGGTGGAGATCACCAAAATCTGCTGTCGTAAGGCCGAGGTTTCGAGTCTTCTGAGGTTTGCTGGTGGTCTGCATCTTGTTGCCGGTCACATCGTCATCGAGGCGGAGCTCGATACTGGTGCTGCTGCTCGTCGGCTGAAGAAAGATCTCTTCGAAATCTACGGGCACACCTGCGATATCGCGATGGTCCAGCAAGCAGGGCTGCGCAAGGGGGCGCGGTACCTCGTGCGGGTCGTCGAGGGTGGCGATGTACTCGCTCGCCAAACCGGCATCATCGACTCGAGTGGCCGACCGGTTCGTGGCTTGCCTCCGGCAGTTGTCTCCGGGGCCGTGTGCGATTGCGAATCGGCGTGGCGGGGAGCATTCGTCGCGCACGGTTCGCTCACCGAACCCGGGCGTTCCTCGTCACTTGAGATTACCTGCCCCGGGCCCGAGGCTGCACTGGCGCTTGTCGGCGCAGCCCGTCGGCTGGGGATCCCGGCGAAGTCCCGTGAGGTGCGCCAGGTTGACCGAGTGGTGATCCGTGACGGCGACGCGATCGGCGCGATGCTCACCAGGCTCGGAGCCCACGAATCTGTGATGGCGTGGGAGGAGCGTCGGATGCGCCGTGAGGTGCGCGCAACCGCAAATCGACTCGCGAACTTCGACGATGCCAACCTCCGGCGATCTGCACGAGCGGCGGTTGCCGCCGGCGCCCGAGTGGCCCGGGCCATGGAGATCCTCGCGGGTGACATTCCAGACCACCTGCTCGTCGCCGGACGTCTGCGCCTCGAGCATCAGCAGGCAAGCCTCGAAGAACTGGGCGCTCTGGCCGACCCACCAATGACCAAGGATGCGATCGCCGGCAGGATCCGCCGCCTGCTGGCCCTCGCTGATAAACGGGCGAGTGATCTTGGCATTCCTGACACCGAGTCTGCGCTCGAACCGGACATGATTGGCTCCTGACTGACCGGGTGCTCACTTTGTTGGCCGGGTAGCAGGCGTTCGATAAGGTTCGCAGGAAAACGTTCGCATATCGCGCTCACGAGGAGATTCACATGGCTGTCAAAGTTGGCATCAATGGTTTTGGTCGGATTGGTCGCAATTTCTACCGCGCGATTCTCGCGAGCGGAGCCGATATTGAGGTTGTCGGTGTCAACGACCTCACTGACACCAAGACTCTCGCTCACCTCCTCAAGTACGACAGTATTCTCGGTAGGCTCCCGGTCACGGTCTCGGCCGGCGATGGCGAGATCATCGTCGACGGGAAAGCGTTGCCAGTGTTTGCGGAGCGCGATCCGGCGGCGCTGCCCTGGGGCAAGGTTGGCGCCGACATCGTCATTGAGTCCACGGGCTTCTTCACGGATGCAGCCTCGGCGGGGGGTCACCTCACGGCAGGTGCCCGCAAGGTCATCATCTCCGCGCCGGCCAAGGGCGAGGACATTACGATCGTCATGGGCGTCAACGACGGTACCTACGACTCGGCGATCCACAACATCATCTCGAATGCCTCATGCACAACAAACTGCCTCGCGCCGATGGCGAAGGTCATCGACGAGGCATTCGGTATCGAGCGCGGCATGATGACAACCATCCATGCTTATACCAACGACCAGAGCATCCTCGACTTCCCGCACCCTGACCTTCGTCGTGCCCGTGCCGCTGCGATCAACATGATCCCGACCACCACCGGTGCTGCAAAGGCCGTCAGTCTCGTCCTGCCTCACCTTGCTGGCCGCCTTGATGGCTACGCGATGCGGGTCCCCGTGCCGACAGGCTCAGCGACTGATCTCACGGTTGAATTGAAGAGGTCTGCGACGAGGGAAGAGGTGAATGCGGTCGTGAAGGCTGCCGCCGAGGGGCCCCTCAAGGGCATTCTCGTGTACACGGAGGATCCGATCGTGTCGAGCGACATCGTCACCGACCCGGCGTCATGTGTGTTCGACGCTCTCCTTACGAACGTGAACGGGAACATGCTCAAGGTCGTCGGCTGGTACGACAACGAGTGGGGTTACAGCAACCGCCTCGTTGATCTCGTGGGCCTCGTCGGCTCGAAGCTCTAGGGCACCGGCGTGAAGTCACTCGACGACCTTGGGGTTGCCGGGAAGACCGTCCTTGTTCGATCGGACTTCAATGTCCCGCTCGCAGAGGGCGCGCATGGGGCTCGTGTCATCACCGACGATGGTCGGATCCGTGCAAGCCTTCCCACCCTGACGCATCTGAGGCAGGCGGGGGCCAAGGTCGTTATCGTCAGCCACCTCGGCCGCCCGAAGGGTGGTCCCTCCGCTGAGTTGAGTTTGGGCCCGGTCGCATTGCGGCTTGGTGAGCTCATGGGAGTACCGGTCGGATTTGGCGCTGACATCACTGGATCGCAGTCTCGGGCGTTGGTCGCGGTGATGCAGCCGGGCGACGTCGTGCTACTCGAGAACATCAGGTTTGACGCCCGCGAGACAAGCAAGGATCCACATGAGCGGGCCGCACTCGCAGCAGAGCTGGCGAGCCTCGCTGATCTGTTTGTTTCTGACGGCTTCGGCGTCTCGCATCGCGAGCAGGCCTCTGTCACCGACATCGCCCGGCTGCTGCCGAGTGCGGCAGGTCGCCTCGTCCATACGGAGGCAACCGTGTTTGCGCAGTTGCTCGCAGACACGGCCCGGCCCTACGTCGTCATCCTCGGGGGTTCGAAGGTCAGTGACAAGCTCGGCGTCATTGGCAATCTCATCGGCAGGGTGGACGTCCTGCTCATTGGCGGCGGCATGGCATTCACCTTTCTGGCGGCAGCAGGCCATCCGGTCGGGGACTCACTCCTCGAGCCCGATCAGATCGACACGGTGAAGGGCTTTATCGAGCAGGCGCGTGCGAGCGGGGTTGATCTCCTCGTACCAGTCGATGTGGTGATCGCCGATGCGTTCTCGGCCGATGCTGCCACGCAGGTTGTCCCTGCCGACGCCATTCCCGAAGGATGGCGAGGCCTAGACATTGGACCGAAGACCGCGGCTTTGTTCGCCGGGCAGATTGCTCAGGCGGCCACTGTCGTCTGGAATGGCCCGATGGGGGTCTTCGAGATGGCGCCGTTCGCGGCTGGCACGAGGGCAGTTGCCGAGGCACTCGCCGCCTCGAATGCCATGACCGTGGTCGGTGGTGGCGACTCCGCCGCCGCCATTCGGCTACTCGGGCTTGACGAAGCCGATTTCCGTCACATTAGTACCGGTGGTGGCGCCAGCCTTGAATTCCTCGAAGGGAAGACCCTTCCGGGCCTCGCCGTTCTCAGGGAGCACTGAACCATGGCAAGCACTGACCGCAAGTCGCCCG
>CAMCSO010000122.1 GCA_945877545.1 Bifidobacterium breve
GCGCGGACGGCCTCCCACGTCCGCGCGACGGTGGCGGCTCGAGCGCAACCGACTAGATTGGGCTGGGGCCCGATGAGGAGAGGACCGGGGGGTGGACGGTCACGTGAGCGATGTCAGCGCCGTGCTCCGCGACACCTTCGGCTTCAGCGAATTCCGCGGTCGGCAGCAGGAGATCATCGAGCGCACGGTCGCTGGCAACGACAGCGTCGTGCTCATGCCGACGGGCGGCGGCAAGTCGCTGTGCTACCAGATCCCCTCGATCGCCATGCGCGGCGTCGGCATCGTCGTCTCCCCGCTTATCGCGCTCATGCAAGATCAGGTCGACGCCCTGAGACTCCTCGGCGTCAGCGCCGCCTTTTGGAATTCGAGCCTGTCAGCAGCGCAGGCGTCCAACGTCCGACGCGATCTCCTACGCGGTGACCTCGACCTGCTCTATGTCGCCCCCGAGCGCCTCATGCTCCCCGACTTCCTCGACACCCTCGAGCAGGTCGCCGCCGGCCCCGGGGTCGCGCTGTTTGCGATCGACGAGGCCCACTGCGTCTCGCAGTGGGGCCACGACTTCAGGCCCGAGTACCTGCGCCTTTCCGAACTGCGCGGCCGCTTCCCGCATACCCCTCGCATCGCACTAACCGCGACCGCCGATGCCGTCACCCGGCACGAGATCCATGACCGGCTCGGCCTCGAGAGCGCCGAGGAGTTCGTGTCGAGTTTCGACCGTCCCAATATTCGTTACACCGTCGAGATCAAGGACGACCCGAAGCGTCAACTTCTCGCGTTCCTTCGGGATGTTGCCGGACGTGACGGCGAGGCCGGCATCGTCTACTGCCTCTCGCGCAAGAAGACCGAACAGACCGCGGAGTGGCTGCGGGCCGCCGGGTTCGACGCCGAGGTGTATCACGCCGGGCTCGACCAAGAGACGCGGCGGCGCGTCCAGCAGCGGTTTCGGCGCGACGACGGCGTCATCGTCGTGGCGACCATCGCCTTCGGCATGGGGATCGACAAGCCCGACGTTAGGTTCGTTGCGCACCTCGACCTGCCGAAAAGCCTTGAGGCCTACTACCAGGAGACCGGACGCGCCGGACGCGATGGCGAGCCCGCCGAGGCGTGGATGGCCTACGGCCTCGCCGATGTCGTGCAGCAGGGTTCGTTCATCGCCGGATCCGATGGCTCCGCAGAGCACAAGCGCGTTGACCAGATCAAGCTCGACGCCATCCTCGGGTACGCCGAGGCCGCGGGCTGCCGCCGTCAGATACTCCTCAACTATTTCGGTGAGCAGTCTGCGGCCTGCGGCAATTGCGATACCTGCCTGACCCCGCCCGAACTCTGGGATGCGACGGTCGCCAGCCAAAAGGCACTCTCAGCAGTGGTCCGAACGGGCCAGCGGTTCGGCGCGGGCCACATCATCAGCGTGCTGCGCGGCGAGCGCACCCCGCGGATGGAAGGCCTCGGCCACGACCAGTTGCCGACCTTCGGCGTGGGCGCCGACCTCAGCGCCGATGAGTGGCGCGGGGTGCTCCGGCAACTCGTCGCCCGCGGCGTCCTGCACCCCGACCCGAGCGCCATGGGCGCCCTTCAGCTCACCGATGCTGCGACTCCCATCCTCAAGGGCACGACCACCGTCGAACTGCGCCGGGCCTCGGCCAAGGCACCGGCCGGGCGACAGAAGCGAGTGGCAGGAGCGGCCGGGCCGGCGGCGGCCGTCTCGAGCGCCGACGAGGATCTCTTTGAGGCACTGCGTGCGGTGCGCAAGGAACTCGCGGCGGCCGACGGCGTGCCCGCCTTCGTGGTACTGGCCGACAAGGCCCTGCGCGAGATTGCGGCGACAAGGCCTCGAGACCTCGCGCAACTGCTCGAGGTCAACGGGATCGGCCCGGTCAAGGCGGAGCGGTACGGCAGTCAATTCCTCGCGGTCGTCGCTCAGGAATAGCAACGTTTACTCAGCCGAGTTGAGCTACAATCCGCTCGCAGTGAGGCGTGAGGTTCTTTGATGCCCGCTCAAGGATCGCCTCCGCACCAGGGACGCTGATACTCGAGTGAACCGCCGAGTCGAAGGCCTTCGGAAAGTCGCGAGCGAGGTGACTGACACGTGCCGTCAGCAGGTCAACGGGTAGACCCAAAGTGTTTGCGGCCTTGTCCCACTGCCGCTGACGAATGCGGGCCACCGACCGCTCGCCGCCCACCGACACCGCAACAGATCGGTCCACGTCCCTACTGTCGTATAGGAGTCCTGTCGCGAGGTCGTACAACGGCGCGATCCACGTGTTACCGGCCGACCGCAGAATCGAGATGTTCTTTGAATGCCCGTCCGGTGCCCCCGCAACCACATTGATGATGAGGAAGTCGGCGAGGGCAAGGATGTCGGACTCCTGCCGGGTGGATTCCTGGCGAATCACGCGGACCATGTCACCGAGGGTCGGGCCCCCACGCTGTTCGTACTTGGCAGACGGCATGCGGCCAAGCGCCTGACAGAAGTCTTCCTGATGCAGTCTTCCGATCTCGCCTCCATCGATGGCATACCTATCGAACCGTTCAACGGCGATCGCCCACTCGTCCTCGAATCTCACGAACATTGATGCAGCGATATCGAGTCCTAATGCTGCAGCCGCCGACATGGTGACATGCTCGACGAGCGCCTGGTTCTGCAGATGCCTGATGCCTGGCTTAATGATGTGAGTTGTCGGCGCCGCACCGTGCGCTTCATTCCACCTGCCACCGATACGTGCGAGCGCGAACTTTTCCTGCTGTCCGCCCAGTGACCAGTGCTCCGCTGGCATGGTCCAGGACGCGGGGTCTTGCCTCAAGTCACGCTGGCGCCTAGCAAGGTCAGCCTCGCTTACCTCGACATGATCCCCAGTCCTGCTCACGAGGAGACTGATGTCGCCGGGGCGGCAGAACTGCACGGCGTGGCGTGGTGAGCGTAGTCAACGGAAGTCGCGCGGATAGGGCTACGGTTCCACTGCGCACGTACTCAGGTTCGTAGGTGAACGTGGATTGGCCTGCCCCACCGTCACGTTCGAGCCAGCCAATCGACGTTCCCGCGAGGAGCACGCAAAGCCGCTCCCCGTTCACGCTCCACCGGGTGACCGGGCCACCTGCGCGGCCAACTGCCAGGACCGCTGCCGCCGCTCGGCAGCTGCTGACCGGGAATCAGCAATTGCCGCCTCCGCGGCGACGAGGTTCAGAACGTGCCCTGCCTCGGGCGCACCGTTGACGCCTCCCGAGTTGCTCGCTCGTGCGAGGAGTCGCAGGTCAAGGGCAGCGAACAGGCGCAAGATCGACTCAAGTTCTGCTCGACGGTGCCCGGATTCCAGCCTCGCTAACCAGGCACGGGAGACGCCCGCACGCTGAGCCAGTTGGATCTGGGTCCAGCCGCGCTCGTGTCGGGCTGCGCGCACGTATGCGCCCAGTTTGATCCAGTCCGAGATGACTGTGTCCGACACTGGACCACCTTCCGTCAACGAACGAAGACGAATATGGTGCAGGAGCATCTGTCAGCGCGGGACTCCCGGCTCGCCATTGAGTATCGTCGGAAGCCGATGAGAGGATGAGGCATGAACCGCGAGCAGTTCGAAAAAATGAAGTCAGACCGGGGGTTCATTGCAGCCCTTGACCAAAGCGGCGGTAGCACCCCCAAAGCCTTGGGCCTCTACGGCATCGATGAGGGCTCCTACTCAGGCGACGAGCAGATGTTCGACCTCGTCCACCAGATGCGCAGTCGCATTGTTACGAGTCCGGCGTTCACCGGCGACCGTGTCGTCGGTGCCATCCTGTTCGAGATGACCATGGGTCGCGAGATCGAGGGCCAAGGAGCCGCCGCCTACCTTTGGGATGTCAAGAAGGTTGTGCCATTTCTGAAGGTCGATAAGGGCCTCGCCGACGAGGTCGACGGCGCTCAGGTGATGAAGCCGATGCCCGATCTTGATGCCCTCCTCGCCCGGGCGAAGGACAAGGGCGTGTTCGGGACGAAGATGCGTTCGGTCATCAAACTCGCCAACAAGGCTGGCATCCAATCCGTCGCCGACCAGCAGTTCGAGATCGGGCGCCAGATCCTCGCCGCCGGCCTGGTCCCGATCATTGAGCCGGAGGTCGACATCCACAGCCCCGAGAAGGCGGCCGCCGAGACCCTGCTCAAGGAAGCCCTCCTCGATCGGCTCGCAAGCCTCATCGACGACGAGGTCGTCATGCTCAAACTGACTCTGCCAGAAGAGGACGACTTCTACGCTGACCTCGTTAGCCATCCCCGGGTCCTGCGGGTCGTCGCGCTCTCCGGCGGCTACTCGCGCGACGACGCCAACGCCCGGCTCGCGCGCAACCATGGTGTCGTCGCCAGTTTCTCCCGAGCGCTCACCGAGGGCCTCACTGCGCAGCAAAGCGATGCCGAGTTCAATGCCGCGCTCGACGCCTCGATCGAGAGCATCTACCGGGCCTCGATCACCTAGCCTCAGGCATTGACGATCAGGCGTGTCCTCAGGCCGGGGAACCGCGCAAATCCCTGATCAGCGGTCACAAGCGTCGCATTCATGTCAATGCTCGCGCTCGTCAGTAGCGCATCGTGAATGTCGCCGCCCAGGAAATTCTTCCCCCGGACGAGGCCCTCGAATACTGCCCAGCGGCTTGGCCCTGCCTCGGTAATCCTGATGACCGGTGAGGCGACGACGCTGTTCAATGCCTCCATTGCCTCGTCGAGCGTCTCTGGGCTCGTGAAGATTCGCCGGTTCGTGACCACCCTCAGAAAGACCACGGCATCTTCGGGGAGGAGGGCGACTGGTTCGGTGCCGTGCCGCATTACGTCGATGGCGGTCAGCGCAACCTTGTGGTGGGAGGTATCCGGTCGAATCGCCGAGACCAGCACGTTGACGTCAAGGCAGAGCATTACTGCCATCGGCTTCGTCCAGAACATCACGAACGGCGCTCTTATCCGAAAGGTCTACATCCGCAGCGAGCCCGATGGGCTTGCTCGACACGAACAGCGGGGGCAAACGCCCGGGGGCGGAGGCCGACTGGAGCGCCACCCGCAGGGATTCCTCAATGATCGAGGTGACCGTGCACCCGCGGTTGGCTGCGGTCGACTTCGCGAGCCGGTAAAGCGCATCGTCGATATTCAGGGTTGTGCGCATCGCCGCAGAGTAGCAAATTTCTGCATATATCTGCCGTTGTGCGGACGCCAACTCGTCCGCTCACCGACGGCGTCGAACTCGGTCCCGGTGTGTGGCCCCGGCCACTGTCCTCCATACTGTGGTCTGTGTCTCACCTTCTTCAAACCCGAGTCTCAGTCAGCATTTGGCAAGCCCTCACCGAACGATCAAGGACAAGTGGTCAGAGCGTGAGCCACATCGTTCAGGCGGCGCTCGCCGATTCGCTCGACATCGACCACCATTCCATCTTTCAGGTCTCGACCTCGGGGGCGCTCGTTAAGGGCCTCTACCAGGGCTGCGTATCGGTTGCTGATCTCCGCCGGCAGGGCGATCTCGGGCTCGGGACCTTCGAGGACCTCGACGGCGAGATGATCCTGATCGACGGCCGCTGCTATCAGGCACGGTCCGATGGTTCGGTCGTCGAGGCGGACGACTCAGCGCTCACGCCATTCGCCACTGTCGTTAACTTCGCTGCCGATTACGTTGAAGGCATCGCCGACATCGCAACCTATGAGGCCTTGACTGCCGAGATCGACCGCATGCGGAAATCTGACAATGCATTTGTATCGATCCGCGCCACCGGCACCTTTCGGTCCATCCGGCTGCGGGCCGCCTGCAAGAGCGAGTCAGGGGTCGACCTCGTTGCAGCCACCGCCGGGCAGTCGCTGTTCGACTTCTCTGACATCGCAGGCACCCTCGTCGGATTCTGGAGCCCTCCTTACAGCAAATCCATATCGATCACCGGGCATCACATGCACTTCATCAGTGCCGACCGCAAGCACGGCGGTCATGTGCTAGACCTGTCGACCGATGCCCTCTTCGTGGAGTTGAATGACGTCAATGAAGTCCGTCTCGCTATCCCTGAGACGTCCGCCTTCCTCGGAGCCGACCTGACAGGCGACACCACCGAGGCACTCGATATCGCCGAGGGTCACGGCCGGGTAGCCAAACCGTAACCCACGGACAAGCGCTAACGGCTTTGGCTCCAAAGACTGGAGATCGGGACGGCCCAGACCCCATTGCCCAGTTCGAAGGTTGACGGGCCGGCATGCAGGACCAACCCTCCGAGAAACCGATCCCCGATTTTCTCGGCCAGCCATTTCACGTGAGCGGCATCCTTGGCTGACGGCGCTGCCGTCGCCTTCACCTCCACCGCGAGGATCCCGCCGTCCCCGCGCTCCAAGATGAAATCGATCTCACGGTGACCGGTGGTCGATCGTGCATGGAAGTTGCGAAAGGGAACGGGCCCGAGATCGGCGAGCGGCTTGATCTGCTGGTGCACGAATGTCTCAAGCACGCGACCGAGGAGGACTCCATCGCGACGGACGGCGGGTAAGGACGGGGCAAGGAACGCGGCATCACAGACCATCCGCTTGGGTGCCTTCGCGATGCCTGTAAGACGATTACTGGACCATGACGGAATATCGGTGATCACGTGCATCCGGGTGAGGAGATCGTGGTACCTGCGTCCCGTATCGGTGGCAATCCCTGCCGCTGTGCGAAGTGATTGATCGGTGGCCGTGGTCGCAGACACCGCCAGGAGCGCCTCGAGGTAACGGCGCAGGAGGACCGTGTCGACCCGCTCACCGATATCGATCGGGTCCCGTTGGACGAGGTCGCTCGCATAGGCCTCGATCCACAATCGCCTATCCGGCTCGGTGAGCTCCATAGCCGCGGGGAAACCTGAACGAAGGGCGCAGGCGAGCACCTCAAGGAGATCGGCTCCTTGCGAGGGGTGGCTCGACGCAACGTGCCTTGCCCTGCCGCCGTGCATGCGAGAATGCGCTCGTGAACCCCGACGCGGCCTCGAAGGACCTGCCGGGGCGCGCACGCGTCGTCATCATCGGTGGGGGCATCATTGGCACCTCGATCGCCTACCACCTCGGTCACCTCGGCTGGAGCGATGTCGTGCTCCTCGAACGCGATCGGCTCACCTCCGGCACCACCTGGCATGCCGCCGGCCTCATGGTCTGCTACGGATCAATGTCAGAGACGTCGACCTCGATGCGCATGTACAGCCGCGACCTGTACAGCCGCCTCGAGGCTGAGACCGGCCTCGCGACCGGCTTCAACCCGGTCGGCTTCATTGAGGCCGCCGCCGATGAGGCACGCCTCGAGGAGTACCGGCGGGTCGCGGCGCTCAACCGGGTCTTCGGAGTCGACGTCCACGAGATTTCGCCGAAGGAGATCGCCGAGCTCTTCCCCCTGGCCCGGACCGATGATCTCAAGGCGGGGTTCTACGTGCCCGACGACGGAAGAGTGAATCCCGTCGACGTCACGATGTCGATGGCGAAGGGCGCCCGCATGCAAGGGGTCCAGATCATCGAGGGGGTGCCCGCAACCGGGGTAGTCGTGAAGCGCGGACGCGTCGCCGCCGTGACCACCGACCAGGGCGACATCGAATGCGAGTTCGTCGTGAACTGCGCGGGCATGTGGGCCAGGCAACTCGGCGAGAAGTCCGGCGTGAGCATCCCCCTGCAGGCCGCCGAGCACTATTACCTCATCACCGACACCATCCCCGGCCTCGACACCGGCCTGCCCGTGTTCGAGGACCCGTCCTCCTACGGCTACTACCGCCCCGAGGGCGACGGCCTCATGATCGGCCTGTTCGAACCGGTCTGCGCACCGTGGCACGTCGATCGGATCCCCGAGACGTTTTCGTTCGGCGAGATTCCGCCCGACTGGGAGCGGATGGCGCCCTACCTCGAACGCGCAATGGACCGGGTCCCGGTCTCCCACGAGGTCGGCGTTCGCAAGTTCTTCTGCGGCCCGGAATCCTTCACCCCGGATCTGCAGCCGATCGTCGGTGAGTCGCCAGAGGTCGCGAACTACTTCGTGGCTGCTGGCCTAAACTCCATCGGCATCCTCACCGGCGGTGGGCTCGGCCGGGTGCTCGCGCACTGGATCGTCAGCGGCCAGCCCGATGTTGACGTCACCGGGTTCACGATCGATCGACTCCAGCCCGGCCAGGCCACCCCCGACTACCGTGCTGCGCGAACCGTCGAGTCGCTCGGCATGGTCTACGCCTCACACTTCCCGAACCGGTCGATGCTCACCGCCCGCGGGGTGGGGCTCTCCCCCATTCACGCCGGTCTCGTTGAACATCAGGCGTTCTTCCGCGAGGTCAGCGGCTGGGAGGGTGCCGACTGGTTCACCCCGGCGGGCATCGAGCCGCGTGACGCAACCCTTTCGTGGGGACGGGAGCACTGGTTCGACTACTGGGCCGAGGAGCACCGAGCGGTGCGTGAGGGGGTC
>CAMCSO010000123.1 GCA_945877545.1 Bifidobacterium breve
CGGCATCTCCGACCACTAGCCCACCTCCCGTTTGTCCCATATCATGGGAGAAACGGTGAAATCCGAGGTGAATCCTTGGATATTTGTACCTAATCAGGTCACTTGCGGCGTGGGTCGTTGGCGTTGTCCTGAGCCGCGGGACGCTTCACATGTTCTTGCTGACGCTCCGGTGGTGGGTACTGAGGTTCGTCAGGTCTTCGCGCTGCCGGCAGTTCGGCCAAGGCCTGCATGGTTTGTGCAATACCCATCACCTAGGCGAGATCGCCGGACAACCCTGAATCCTGGCCCTCGGGGCCAGCTCGTAAGCATCACACTTATTAGCGGACCTGAATAGTTGCCGATCACGATAGTATTATCAACGTGTCGAAAGTATCGTGGGACATCCAGTTCCATGCTGCGTTCGAGGCTTGGGCTGACAGCCTCGCTCAGGCGGATTCGGAAGCGCTGCTGGCAGCCTTGCGTGTCCTGCGTGATGAAGGTCCTGCCCTAGGACGGCCGCTGGTCGACTCCGTGGTGGGCAGCCGACACAGCAACATGAAGGAGCTACGGCCGGGATCCACTGGTCGCACCGAGGTTCGCGTGCTGTTCGCCTTCGACAAGATGAGACGGGCGATCTTCCTGGTGGGGGGCGACAAGAGCGACGACTGGCGCGGCTGGTACCGCCGCAACATCGCGGTGGCAGATGACAGGCTCGACGAGCACCAAGCGCAGTTCACCACGGCCGCGGAGGATCGCAAGGCAGAGAGCCGGCAACCCAGAGTACGAGGAAAGGGCAGGGACAAGAGATGAGCATGGATGCGTGGGAGAAGAAGGTGCTCGCCACCCCGGGAGCTTTCGAGCGCGTAGCCCGGATCGAGGATGAGCTTCGCCTGGCCGCAGGGCTGACCGCGCTGCGCGAGAGGGCAGGGTTGTCCCAGCGGGAGCTCGCGCAGCGGATCGGCGTCAGCCAACCCCGTGTTGCAGCGATCGAGCGTTCTCGCAATGTCACCCTTGAGGTGCTGGAGCAGTACGTCAGGGCCGTGGGCGGGCAACTGGAGATCACCGTTCGGACGGGCTCCAAGAGACTAGCCCTCGTGGTCCCAATGAAGTCCGGCCCGGCCAAGGGGACGCCCCTCCCACCGCCCGTCAACCCAAAGCGCGACGCGAAGTCCGCTTGAGTCACCACATCCACTCTGATCGGCGTCCTCGTCACCGCGATCGTGGCCTTCGGGCTCTCGACGGACTACGAGGTCTTCCTCCTTTCGCGCATCAACGGGGAATACGACTACGCCGGCGACAACGCTGCGGCGGTCACGAAGGGGCTCCAGCGCTCGGCGGGCATCATCACTGCCGCGGCGCTGCATTTCGCTTCGTCGCGTCCACGCAAGGTTCGTCAACTCCGACCACTGACGAGGTTGCCGACCGCTTGACCTGTTTTCCACGCGCGGCTTTGGTACGGTTAACATATGCCTGATTTCCCTACCCTTGAGGATTTCCGGTCGCACATAGATGCTCACCACGGATTGTTTGATCCTCACGGAGAATTGACCAAGACTCAGGACCGCACCCATCTGTTCTCCATCTTGGCAGGTGCCTTCCTCAATTCATTCCACCGGAAGATCGCCCGCGTATTGAACGAGCGGACGATTGGGGGTGTGGATCCGCTGAAGCGGACTGTTCAGACCCTCGGGATTCTTGATGAAATTGAATACGGCGAGGAGGCAACCGCAGTCTCGGCCGCCCAGCGCCTCTGGAGGCTCCATTCGCACGCCACCGCGACGATGGACGACGGCACAACTGTGAGTGCCGCAGACCCAGATCTCCTGGGCGTGGCATTCATTACGGCATTTCGGTGCACTGCTGCCTTACACCTTCTGGAGCATTCGAAGAGCCTGCATGATTTTGACGACCGGAGCCGGGAACTCTTCGATGCCTACTGGGTCGAGCGACAGGGCTCGATGGCCGGGGTTGGCATACCAAGCGGGTACTTGCCGGAGAGCCCTGACGACGCCGTCAATTGGTGGGCCGATCAATTACAGGAGAACTCCATCACCGATGCTGAGCAGAACACGCTGGAGAGCATTCTTGATGCCTTCTCGAGCACCGCAGCGGGTCAGGTGGCCGAGTTGAAGACGCGAATCACTTCGAAGCTGGGCTCCCCGATCGTGATCCGCGAGTGCAGAACCATCGCGTACTACGCCGCACCACAGTTCTTGCGCGAAAGTGCCTGGCCCGAAGGTCCGCCGCACTTGGGTCATGCCGCACTCCTGACGCTGCCAATCGCCAACAGGGTTCTGCCGGCTTGGGCTGCCGGTGGGCTCTCGCGTGAATGTCCCGAAGCCCGCCGTGTGGCTCTCCTGTTGGCCGAGGAGAATGCGGACACCTAAGTTCGGCATGGCGTGCATAGCCTCCCGGCCGACGGGATCCTCCTGATGACACCATTGGCCAATGACGTTGAACAGCCCCCAGCCCAGCGTTGCCAATGAATCCGGTAGTCGAGTCGTCATTGATCCGAGCGCAGTGCGCAGTGTCTACCCCCTTCTCGGCAGCCTCGTCGTACCGCGTCCGATCGCCTGGGTCTCGTCGCGAAGTGCGGAGGGCATCGACAACCTTGCCCCGCACTCGTTCTTCACCATCGTGAGCACGGCACCTCCCATCATCGTTTTCAGTTCGATGGGGGAGAAGGACACAGTGCGCAATATTCGGGCGACGGGCGAGTTCGTCGTATGCGGGAGTCCGGCAGAGATGCTCGAGCAGATTAACGTGACGAGCGTCGAATTCGGTTCGGATATCAGTGAATTCGATGTTGCGGGACTCACACGTGAGGCGAGTCAGACGGTTGCCGCGGCCCGCGTCGCGGAGTCGCCATACGCCTTGGAATGCCGCCTCGTGGAGATCCAGGCGATGGGTAATGGGCTCGTCGTCTTCGGTGAGGTGATGTGTATTGCCGTCGAGGCATCGGTTCTCGTCGACGGACGCGCCGCCATCGATCGACTTGACCCGATCGCCCGACTCGGCGGCAGCGACTGGAGCAGGATCGGCGAGATCACCACACGCCGCAGGCTCAGCGTCGAGGAGTACCGTTCGGGCGCGTGATCAACGATGACGGGACAAACGGGGGGTGGAGGGGCGTTGGAGTTCAGTCTGGACGCCCAACTTGCGCGGACTGCGCTGGCGCTGGTCGTTCTGCTTGTCGCCTCGCTCACTGTGATGCGCGTGAGCGGGATCGGGCTTCGTGTCGACCTGCTCGGTTCAGCCGTCCGGGCTGTGGTGCAGTTGGCACTCGTCGCTGTCGTCATCGGCTGGCTGTTCGCCAATCCCCGCTGGTCACTTGTCTACGTTGCGATCATGCTCGGGGCGGCGACCCTGACGGCGGTGCGCCGAATCGGCTGCGGCCACCGGCATGCATGGCGGGTGCTCGTGTCGATCACGGCCGGTGCTGCTGCGACCGTGGGGATCGTCGCTGCGACCGGAGCGCTCTCGCGAGATGTCCAGAGCCTCCTGCCGTTCACAGCTCAGATGATTGGCGGCGCCATGACCGCGACCCTCCTTGCGGGCTCGCGACTGCGCGACGATGCGCTCGAGCGCTGGGGGGAGATCGAGGGCTATCTCGCTCTCGGGGCCCGTGCTCGGCAGGCGGTGCGTCCGGTCGCGACGAGGGCCATTGAGCAATCACTCGCCCCGGCACTCGATCAGATGAAGAGTGCCGGTCTCGTCCTTCTCCCTGGTTCGTTCGTTGGACTCCTCCTCGGTGGTGCGAGCCCGATGCTGGCCGTCCAGATCCAACTTCTCGTCCTCGTCGGCCTTGTCCTCGCGCAGGTGATCTCGAGCACCCTGTCGGTGTTCCTGCTCGCACCTGTCGTTGGTTCGAAAAAGCCGGAGGACTGGCGGCGCTGACGGCTAGCGTGCGGGACGCGACAGCCGCTTTCGGCACTCGAGTTTGGCGATGCGGACAAACTGTTGTGCGGCGGGTAGGAGCGTGGCGCACTCTCGAGGCGCGATGAGAATCATGCGCGGCTCAATCGGCGGATCGATGACCATGAGCGCGAGGTCGTTCGTGAGCGTGCCTTCGCGATGGTCGCTCGCTGTGCGGGACATGCCCGCTGAGGGTGGCGTCGTCTACCATGGCGGCGTGGGTAGCGGACACTCGCATGGCGGGGTCGACAACCGAGGCCGTCTGGTTTGGGCCCTCGGGCTCAGTCTCACGGTCCTTGTAATCGAGGTCGTCGGCGGCATTCGATCGGGGAGCCTGGCGCTCCTCGCGGATGCCGGACACATGCTCACCGACGTTGTCGGCATCCTCATTGCGCTCGCTGCAATGAGCGCCGGCCGGTTGCCGGCCACGCCGTCTCGTACCTTCGGGTACAGGCGGATCGAGGTGCTTGCCGCAGGGGTGAATGCGATCCTCCTGTTCGCTGTGGCGGGCTGGATCGGCTACGAGGCGTGGTCGCGTTGGCAGGCGCCGCCAGACATCGCGAGCGGGAGCATGCTCGCGTTCGCATCTGTTGGGCTCGCCGCAAATATTGCTGGTCTGTTCTTGCTGCGCCGGGGTGCGCGCGAAAGTATCAACGTCAAGGGTGCTTACCTTGAGATGTGGGGCGACCTCCTCGGGTCCATCGCGGTGATCGTCGGGGCCATTGCCATCGCTACTACTGGTTGGCTGCGGATCGACCCGATCGTCTCGGTTCTCGTCGCGCTGATGATCCTGCCGCGGGCCTGGCAACTCCTCCGTGAGGTGATCAGGATCCTGATCGAGGCGACCCCCAAGGACGTCGACCTTGAAAGCGTGCGTGAGCACTGGCTGAGCAAGCCCTTCGTCCTGAGCGTTCACGATATGCACGCCTGGACCATCACCTCGGGCCTTCCCGTGATGAGTGCGCACGTCGTCGTTCGTGATGACGCACTAACTGGGGGTCTCGGACCGATGCTCGAGGACCTGCGTGGGTGCCTCGACGGCCACTTCAGCATCGAGCACTCAACCATTCAGATCGAGCCGGAGGGCCACGCTGAGGTCGAGGAGCACCTGCACGACTAGGACCGCCCCGTCGTCGTTCGCCGAATACGTCGCGAAGTGGGAGCCAAGACGGTTAGATGGTCGGATGATGAAGGACTCCGCGACCGTGGTGATCGTGGGGAGCGGCATGGGGGGCAGCACCCTCGCGTGGGGCCTCGCGCGTCGCGGAATCGATGTGCTCGTCCTCGAACGGGGGGACTACCTGCCGCGGGAGCGCGAGAACTGGTCGCCAGAGGCGGTGTTCATCGAGCGACGGTACAAGCCGGACGAGACTTGGGTTGACGACGCCGGCGAGGAGTTCAATCCCGGGGTTCACTACCTCGTCGGCGGCAATACCAAGGTGTACGGCGCAAGCCTGCCGCGGCTTCGCGAGCGCGACTTCGAGCGGACCGAATACCCGGGTGGGATTTCTCCCGCCTGGCCGTTCACCTACGCCGACCTCGAGCCGTACTACTCGCAGGCCGAGTCCCTTTACCGGGTGCACGGCACCACCGGCGAGGACCCCACCGAGCCCTGGCGCAGCCAGCCCTATCCATACCCGGCGCTTGACCACGAGTCCTACGTCCAAGAAACCGTCCGGCGTATCGAGGAGCAGGGCCTGCATCCCTCGCGAACATCGATGGGCGTCGATCTGCAACCGGGCGGTGGCTGCATTCGTTGCAGCACGTGCGATGGATTTCCCTGCAGGCTCGGGGCGAAATCGGATGCAGAGACATGTGCACTGGGCCCGGCGCTCATGGGGGGCAGCGTGCGGTTGCTCACCGGGGTCAGAGTTGACCGCATCGAGACCGGTGCCGGGGACCTGGTGACGAGGCTCCTCGGTGAGTGCCGCGGGGAGCCCTGTGAGTTCACCGGGGGCTCATTCGTCCTCGCCGGCGGTGCCGTGAATTCGGCGATCATCCTGCTTCGGAGTACGAGCGACCGGTGGCCGAATGGGGTTGCTAACTCCACCGACCTCGTTGGCCGAAATTACATGGTCCACAACAATACCCACATCGCGGCGATCGATCCACGCCGCCGAAATGACGTGGTATTCCAAAAGACCGTCGCGATCAACGACTACTATCACGATCTCGGTGACGGAATTCCGGGTGGAACGATTCAACTTATCGGCAAGGTTCAGGGATCCATGATGAAGACCCATGCGAAGCGTGCGCCGTTGGCCGTGCTCAATCGAATGGCGGGACGAAGCATTGAATGGCTCGTCATGACCGAGGACACCCCGACCCTCGACAACCGAGTGCGGATCAACGCGAACGGACGGATACAGGTGTCATGGCAGCGAAGCAACTATGACCGCCATGAGCTCCTCCTCGGCAAGGCGAAGGCCATGCTCAAACGAGCTGGCTACCCACAAGTCTTCGAACAGCGATTCGGGATCGACATGAACAGCCACATGTGTGGCACTGTCGTGGCCGGACTTGATCCGGCAACGAGTGTCCTCGACGGGCACTGCAGATCGCACGAGATCGCGAACCTGCTCGTCGTCGATTCGTCATTCTTCCCGTCATCCGGAGCACAAAATCCAGCGCTCACCATCGGTGCGCAGGCTCTGCGCGTTGCTGCAGAGGCGGACTGGAATTGAGGCCAGTGCTGTTCATCGTCGGTTTGGCGGCTGGCGCAGTGCTTCTCGCACCCACGGCCCTTGCGTCCGGACCTTCCTCGGAACCTGCGAAGAAGCGCCCGCAGCTCACGTCAGCAGAACTCGCAGACATCGGGTTCACTGTGAAGGCGAACACCACGGACTGGGGAATGCCGGTCTCCCTCAGCGGGGGCGAGGTGCCCCGAGGCACTGACATCATCATCAGCGGAAAGGCCCCTGACCAGGTGCCGGTCGGTGCCACGCTCAGGCTGGCCCGCTTCTACCCGTTCAACAAGATGGGACTTGGGGAATTCCGGCCGCTCAACATCAAGACGGTCGTTGGTTCCGACCAGCGATTTTCGATGCGCTTCCAGCTCGGCTATCCGGGTGTGTGGGGCTACCACGTGGGCTACCAGACGAAGGGGGCCGCGTCGGTATTCTTTGGATTTGAGTTTCAGGTTTCGACACCGGGCACGGGTGCGCGTCCGGCCCGCGCCATCGCTCGCCCGGTGTCGATCGACCCCACCACGCTCTGGCATGCAGGCTTTACCAAGCTCCCGAACACTTCGGCATGGGGTGGCACCGCGCAACTGTCCGACACGGAGGTCACCGCTGGGATGCCCGTCACGATCTCAGGGAAGGCACCGCCGTCGGTTGCAGCCGGCGATGTTCTCACCCTGAGTCGATTCATCCCAACGGACAAGCGTGGATCGGGGCACTTTGAGCCGGTCGTGGGAGCCGAGACCACCGTGAAGTCGGACGGCTCCTACTCGCTCACGATGGAGTTGAGCAAGCGCGGGCTGTACGGGTACTCACTGGGCCTTCAGCAGGGAGGCAGATGGGTTGGCGTCGAGTTCCAAGTGAGGACCTCCTGACGATCACCCCGACTGACGGCGAAACAGTGAAGTCCCCCTCCGGTCGGAGGGGGACTTCACTCATTTCGATTGGATTGTTCTCAGCACGATGGCCGAGGGTGCCGGGCCTACAGGCTTCGAGAAAAGATCGCGTCGATCTCTGCCCGATGTGAGGGGGTCAGTGCAATCGCGCGCTGACGGTCCCATTCCCGGTGAAATGCCCGACGGGCAGCCTTGTTCTCGTCGTGCGGCTGGCGATCGAACATTGAAGCGAACACCTTTGCAAACGGCTTCATGGAGGGTTTCTCCTGTCATCGTCGTGGACTTCTCGACCTTCCCGGGATCGCCAGGTCAGCCGATGCCCTTCCGGCGGTCGCCGAACGGACAAACCAATTATCACCCAGAATTGTTGCCTCTGACAACAAAGCAGCGCCATCTGTGCTGATGCTCACATAGGATTCATCGCTCGTTCATCCCCGCCGTGACATGGCTCACAGCGGGGCTGCCGTCGAGCGGCGCCGTACCGGGCACGGCAGTCGAGGCCATGTGACACGATGCAGGTTCATGATTCGTCCACGTCGTTTGAGTTTTGGTCACTGGGAGGCACTCAATGTCCGCCACGACGGTCACCTACTCCCCGAAAGTGTTCATCCCCCTCACGATGCTCTGCCGCGATCGCTGTGGCTACTGCACCTTCGCTCAGTCACC
>CAMCSO010000124.1 GCA_945877545.1 Bifidobacterium breve
TGGCGTCGCGGACAATCATCGTCACGTCGATCTCCGGGCCGGTGGAGTCCTCTTCAGGTCGCAGCGGCCGGGCGATCGCCCGGACGGTGAGGACGTGGGACTTGGGGATATCCCGGATGAAGTCGGCGACGTAGTCGTCCACGGGATTCGCGACGAGTTCCTCTGGGGTCCCCATCTGGACGACCGCGCCGTCGCGCATGATCGCGATGCGGTCGCCGAGCTTCATCGCCTCGGAGAGGTCATGGGTGATGAACACCATGGTCTTGCCGAGATCACGGTGGAGCCGAATCACCTCTGCCTGCATGTCACGGCGGATAAGCGGGTCCAGAGCGCTGAACGGCTCGTCGAGGAACATAACCTGCGGGTCAACTGCCAGCGCGCGTGCGAGGCCCACTCGCTGCTGCATGCCTCCCGACAGTTGCTCGGGGTAGTGATTGGCGTAGCCGTCGAGCCCAACGAGTTCGATGACCTCATTCGCCCGCCGGTATCGGGCATCACGCTTCACGCCGTTGACCTCAAGGCTGTAGGCAATGTTGTCGATGACCTTGCGGTGCGGGAGCAGACCGAAATGCTGAAACACCATGGAGAACGAGGTGCGGCGCAGCTCGCGCAGTCGCGCAGGGGACGCCTTCAGCACCTCCTCGCCGGCGAGCAGGACGCTCCCAGAGGTCGGCTCGATGAGCCTGGTGAGGCATCGGACGAGGGTCGACTTGCCTGACCCCGACAGACCCATGACGACGAACACCTCGCCCGGAGCAACATCGAAGGAGACATCGCGAACAGCGGCGACGCAACCGGTACTCGCAAGCAGATCGCTACGCGACAGATCCGCGGCCGGTGACCCGGCGATTGCGTGCGACTTGGGGCCGAATACCTTCCAGAGGGATCGCACGCTGATTGCCGACGTCGATTCCACATCGCCCACGACTGGAGCCAGCGAATTGGCTGTCAATCAGTCACCTCCGGTCTCGTCAGTCGCGAACCAGCCGCTCGGTGCCGGATTCACGTTCTGGTAAATGTGCTTCAACTCGACGTACTCCCCCAAGCCTGTCGGACCGAGCTCCCGTCCGACACCGGATTGCTTGAATCCGCCCCATTCTGCCTGCGGGAGGTATGGATGGTAGTCGTTGATCCACACCGTTCCGAGGCGGAGGCGGCCGGCTACCCGCTGGGCCCGGCTGGCATCTGAGGTCCAGATGGCACCCGCGAGCCCGTAGATGGTGTCGTTGGCGATCGCCACCGCCTCATCCTCGCCGCGGAAGGTCTCGACGGTGAGGACAGGCCCAAATGACTCGTCCTGAACGCACCCCATCGACGAGTGGCAACGGTCTAGGACAGTGGGCCGGTAGAACCAGCCAGCGTCGAGGCCGAGATCGTCTGGCGCCCTGCCACCGCATCGAAGGACAGCTCCCTCGGCGATCCCAGCCTCGACGTAGGCGTCGACCTTGTCGCGATGGGCCCGGGATATGAGGGTCCCGGCCTGCGCAAGTGGATCGAACGGTCCGCCGAGGACAATTCGGTTGGCCCGCCGCACGAGATCATCGACAAACTCGTCGCGGATGGACTCCTCGATGATGAGGCGCGCGCCGGCCGAGCACACCTGGCCGGAGTGGAGGAATACCGCGGTGAGCGCATTGTCGAGGGCCGCTGCCCGGTCTGCGTCTGCGAAGACGATATTCGGGTTCTTGCCCCCTAGTTCGAGGGCTACCTTCTTCACCGTGGCCGCGGCTGCCGCCATGACCCGGCGACCAGTGACGAGACCACCAGTGAAGGACACAAGGTCAATGTTGGGATGCTCGGCGAGGGGCGCTCCCGCAGTCGCGCCTGCACCGAGGACGAGGTTGCCGACCCCTGCGGGGAGTCCGCACTCCTGAAGAATCCGCATGAGGATGATCGAGGTGCTCGGGGTGAGCTCGCTGGGCTTCAGGACGAAGGTGTTGCCTGCCGCAAGTGCCGGGGCGACCTTCCAGGAAGCCTGCAGCAGCGGATAGTTCCACGGGGTGATGAGCCCGCAAACTCCGACCGGCTCCTGTACGACGCGCGAGATGGCGCCCGGATTCCCGGTATCGACGACCCGACCCCCGCTGGCGGAAAGCCCGGCGAAGTACCGAAAGCACCGTGCAACGTCGACGACGTCGTACTCGCTCTCGACGAGCCGCTTGCCGGTATCGAGCGACTCCGCCCGGGAGATCTCCACCGAGCTCGCCTCAATTTGGTCCGCGACCCGGTGGAGGAGCGCTGCTCGCGCCGTAAACGGAGTCGCGGGCCAGTCGCCAGTGTCGAATGCACGTCGCGCAGCGTCAATTGCTGCCACGGTGTCGATTGCCCCCGCCTCATCAACAATTGCCACGAACGACTGATCGGCCGGGCATCGGATCTCCCGGGTGCCGCCTGCCGCAGCCCTGATCCATTGACCGTCGATGAACAAGGTGGGCATGGCAGTTCCCTATTCCACTCCCGGCGAAGAGGGGTGCTCATCGCGATATCGGTAAAACGGCACGTACTCAGGCGCGAGCGGCTCATTACCCATGATGAGATCCGCCGCCTTCTCTGCCATCATCATGACGGGAGCGTAGATGTTGCCGTTCGTCACGTAGGGCATTGCCGAGGCGTCGACAACCCGAAGTCCGTCGATACCGTGCACGCGCATCGAGGATGGATCGACGACTGACATGTCGTCGATGCCCATTCGTGCCGAGCAGGACGGGTGATAGGCCGTCTCACCATCGGTGCGGACCCAGTCCAGGATCTGCTCGTCCGTGGCGACCTCGGGGCCGGGCGAGATCTCTCCCCCGCTGAACTGCGCGAATGCATCCTGCCCGAGGATCGAGCGCGCCACGGCAATCGCCTCGACCCATTCTCGCCTGTCTTGATCGGTCGACAGATAGTTGAATCGAAGGGCCGGCGCCTGCCTGGGATCGCTGCTGCGGATGGTCACCGAGCCCCTCGAGTCGGAGTACATCGGCCCGATATGCACCTGGTATCCGTGCCCGCCAGCCGGCGCCGTGCCGTCGTAGCGGACAGCGATCGGTAGGAAGTGGAACATGAGGTTCGGATAGTCGACCTCGTCATTGCTCCGCGCGAAGCCGCCACCCTCGAAGTGATTCGATGCTCCCGGACCAGACCGAAGGAAGAGCCACTGGGCCCCGATGAAGGGTCGCTTCCAGAACTTGAGGTTGGGGTTGAGCGAGACGGGCTGGGTGCACGCGTGCTGGACGTAGACCTCGAGGTGGTCCTGAAGATTCTGGCCGACCCCGGGCAGGTGGTGGACAGGTTCAACCCCGACCGACCGCAGATGATCCGCATCGCCGATCCCGGAGAGCTGGAGTAATTGGGGGGTGTTGAATGCCCCCCCGGACAAGATCACCTCGCCCGCGAGGATCCGGGTCGTGCCCCCGCCCCGTTCGAGGACCTCGACACCGATCGCGCTGGTGTCGTCCATGATGACGCGGGCGACCTGCGCGCGGGTCCGGACAGTGAGGTTCGGCCGGTGCATCACCGGATGGAGGTAGGCACGGGCCGCGGACCAGCGGCGTCCGCGCTTCACATTGCGGTCGAACGCGGCGAATCCCTCCTGCTGGTACCCGTTTACGTCACTCGTGATCGGGTATCCCGCCTGCTGAACGGCCTCGAAGAAGGCGCCGAACAGCGGATTGCTCACCGGCCCGCGCTCAAGGAGGAGCGGACCGCTTCCGCCCCGGTACTCATCGGCGCCCGCGAGGCAGGTCTCCATACGCTTGAAGTACGGGAGCAGGTGTGCGAAGTCCCAGTCCTGCATCCCCGGATCGGCCGCCCAGCGCTCGTAGTCGAGCGGGTTGCCACGCTGGAAGATCATCCCGTTGATGCTGCTCGATCCGCCGAGCAGCTTGCCCCGGCCGGCGGTGATCCGCCGATTGAGCAGGTGCGGCTCCGGCTCGGAGGAGTACATCCAGTCGTAGCGCTTATTTCCGATGGGAAAAGTAAGGGCTGCCGGCATGTGGATGTACGGGTCCAGGATGCTGTCGGGCCGGCCGGCCTCGAGCACGAGCACGCTCGTCGACGGGTCTGCGGAGATCCGTGCGGCCAGTGCACAGCCCGAAGATCCGCCTCCCACGATGATGACGTCGTAGGTACCCACGTGGTCAGTCCCCGAGTTCGTGGCGACGACGGGCGACGAAGTCGGCGAGCTCCTGCTTTAAGGCCGAGTCCATCGGCGGCTCAACGTATTCCTCGAGCTTCTTCTTGTAGATCTCGCCGGCCCGGGTCGCCGTGTCCCGGGCGCCAAGCCTGGTCCAGCGCTCGAAGTTGTCCGAACTCGACAGGAAGGGTCGGTAGAAGCAGTCGCGGAACCGCTCCATCGTGTGATTGGCGCCGAGGAAGTGGCCGCCGTGGCGGATCTCGTCGTGCGCCTCGAATGCGAGGGTGTCCTCGTTGATCTCGAGGGGCGTGAACTCCTTTTGGAGGCTCTCGAGGATCTGGACGTCGATGACGTACTTCTCGAATGACGACACCAGGCCGCCCTCGAGCCACCCGGCCGCGTGCATGACGAAGTTCGTGCCCGCAAGGAAGGTCGGGAGCATGGTCATGAGCGACTCGTAGGCGGCCTGGGCATCTGGCATCTGCGAGGAGTTCAGCCCGCCGCCGGTGCGGAATGGCAGGCCGAAATGTCGTGCGATCTGGCCGGTGCAGAGCAGGCCGATCGCGGACTCTGGGGTGCCGAACTGGGGGGAGCCTGACTGCATGTCGATGTTCGAGAGGAATGATCCGAAGACGACGGGCGCACCAGGCCGGATGAGTTGGGAAAGTGTGATGCCCGAGAGGGACTCGGCAATCTGCTGGACGAGGGCCGCGGGGATCGTCACCGGCGACATGGCCCCCATGAGGAGGAATGGCGTCATGATGACCGGCTGGCCCGCCTTGGTGTACTCGAACTGCGCGTCAAGCATCCGGTCATCCCAGCGCAGGGGGGAATTGCAATTCACGAGCGAGATGCAAAAGGGCTTCTCCTCGATCGATGCCCGGCCACCGAACACCATCTCGCCCATCGCGATTGTGTCGAGCGCGTTCGTGGCGCTCACGACATTGCCCATGATGATCTTGTCGGTGAGCGTCAGGGCGTTGTAGACCATGTCAAGGTGGCGTGAGTCGAGCGGCGCGTCATTCGGCTCGACCACCACTCCGCCCACCGAGTCCATGGCATCGAACCCCTGCGCGAGGCGTGCGAAATCCTGGAAGTCGGCGAGGGTGCCCTCACGCCTCGTCTCGCCAGCTCGCACGAACGGGGAGCCGTACACGCTCGAGAAGACCATGTGGTCGCCGCCGATGTGGACGTCGTGGGCGTGGTTACGCGCCTGCATATCGAACTCGCGCGGCACCTTCGCGATCTGCTCGAGGACGAACTCGGGGTCGAGGAACACAGTGTTGTCCTCGACGCGCTGGCCCGCCTTGCGGAAGAGATCGAGGGCCTCGGGCTTCATGAACTCGATCCCGATCTCGGTCAGGAGGCGCTTCCAGCCCTTGTCGAGCGTGGCCATGGCATCCGTCGAGAGGATGTCGTAGCGAGGCATCTTGTTGATGAACATAGGTGCGCCTCCAAGGCTTCAGGGCGAAACATCGAAATCGGTTGACCGAAGATTTGGCCGACCATACACTCTGTCGTGGAACTTGTGTTCCATATCGTGGAACATTTTCGGGCATCTGGTTTTTGAGCATCTCGAGGCTCCGGGAGGAGGCACCACGTGGCGATTCCAGTCGGCGCGACCGGAGCGGCCGGCACTCAGGCCGTCGATCGCGCGGCAGCGCTCCTCGTGTCCATCCTCGAATCAGGGCAGCCACCGACATTCGGCGACCTTCAGTCCTCTAGCGGGCTGGCCAAGAGCACGCTTTCCCGGCTCCTCTCGAGCCTTGAGCGGCACGGACTCGTGCACCGGTCAGATGAAGGCGCCGTGCGCCCGGGGCCGGTCATCACGAGGTTCGCCCACTCCGACCGCTCACATGACTCGCTCATCGAACTCTCCCGGCCGCACCTACAGCGCCTCAGCGATGCCACCGGCGAGACCATCAACCTCGCCATCCTCGTGGGCGACGAGGTCGAGCAGATCGCACAGGTCGACTGCAGGTTCCTCATCGGAAACGTCAACTGGGTTGGCCAGCGCCTACCCACCCACTGCACCGCACTCGGCAAGGTGTTCCTCGCCGGAGGCGCGCCCATGCCTCACGGGCCACTTGATCGTCGCACCGCCCGCACCCTCACCACGGTCAGCCGGCTCGCCGACGACATCAAGGTCACCGCTCGGCGCGGCTGGGCCCTCGCCGACTCAGAACTCGAGCCCGGCCTTGTCGCGATCGCCGCCCCTGTTCGGGCGAGCAGCGGGAGCGTCATCGCGGCACTTTCGATCACCGGGCCTTCGTCCCGACTCACGCCTGCTCGCATCCGCGAGTTCGCGAGGCTTCTCGTTGCGGCTGCGCACGAGATCTCGACCGCCATGGGCTACCTACCAAAGAACGGGAAAGCAGGCGCAGCATGACTCCTGATGACGTACTCAAAGGCCTATACGACGAGACCATGGCGGGCAATCGCTCCGCCGTCCTCGAGCTCACGAATGCCGGGCTCGAGATGGGCATGACCCCCGAGACCATCCTCTTCGACGCCCTCATCCCCTCCCTCGAGGAGGTCGGCGCGAGGTTCGAGCGGGGCGACTACTTCGTTCCCGAGATGCTCATCGCCGGCAAGGCGATGAGCGGCGCACTCGACATCCTGCGCCCGCTCCTCGCACAGACCGGTGTGGAAACAGTCGGCACCTACGTCATGGGCACAGTCAAGGGCGATGTCCACGACATCGGCAAGAACCTCGTGAACATCATGCTCGAGGGCGCCGGCTTCAATGTCATTGATCTGGGCGTGCAGTGCCCTCCGGAGAAGTTCATCGCGGCCATCGAGGAGCACAAGCCGGACATCGTCGGGATGTCGGCATTTCTCACGACGACAATGCCGATGTTCAAGGCGAATATCAACGCGATCGAGAAGGCCGGACTCCGGGGTACCTGCGCGATCATGGTCGGCGGTGCCCCAGTCACCCAGGAGTATGCCGATGTTTGCGGGGCCGACGGCTATGCAGCCGATGCCGCGACCGCCGTTCGCAAGGCCAAGGAACTCGTCGCAGCACGGCGCGCCTGATGTCCGGTCCGGTGGACGGAGCCATCGCCGCGATCGAGCACGTCGTGAAGGCGCCGATCTGGGACTGCCGCATGTGTGGCCAATGCGTGCTTCACTCCACCGGAATGACCTGCCCGATGACCTGCCCGAAGACGTTGCGCAACGGCCCCTGCGGCGGGGTGCGCGAGGACGGCTCCTGCGAGGTCGTCCCTGAGATGCCGTGCGTTTGGGTCAAGGCGCATCACCGCGCCGAGCACCTGCCACTCCTCCCCAAGTCCTGGCGACTTCACATCCGCGACCTGCGGCCCCCGGTTGACAACTCGCTCCAGGGCACCTCATCATGGGTCAACCTCGTGACCAGGCGCGACCAGGAGACTCCCTCGGGCTGGCTCGGAGTCGCGGCGTCACAAACATGACGACTTCTTCCGCGCGACTCGCAGCTTTGGCACGATCGCGCCACCGGCCCATCGTGACCGCCGAGTGCCCCTCATCCGATGGCGGCTCCGTCGAGGACCTCGCTGGGCGTCTTGCCAAGATCGCCCCGTTCGTTGATGCCGTCAACGTCACAGACAATCCCGCAGCCCATGCCCATGCGTCGAACGTCGCGATGGCCATCGCGCTCACGCAACTTGGCATCGAGCCAATCTTGCAGATCGTCTGCCGCGACAAGATCCGCATCGCGATCCAAGCTGACATCGCAGGGGCCTCGATGTTCGGCGTCGTGAACTTCTCCGCGCTCACCGGCGATGACGTCACTGCGGGCGACGAGCCCGAGGCGCGCCGCGTCTTCGACCTCGATGGCCCGCAGCTGGTCTCGGTCCTGGCCGGGATGAAGGCGGGCACCTATCTTTCCGGCCGGAAGTTCACGCCCACCGGTGATTTCTTCATCGGGGCCGTCGAGAACCCGGGCGCTCCCCCACTTGACTACCGCGCCGACCGAGCCCTGCTCAAGGTGAACGCCGGGGCCCAGATGGTTCAGCT
>CAMCSO010000125.1 GCA_945877545.1 Bifidobacterium breve
TCCACGAGCCCATCGCGAACCGCTGCCCCTCGGACCTGATCGCGGCCGCAGGTGACGATGCCCGCTGCGCCCTGACTGGCAAAGAACCGCGCGACTGCAGCCCCGACCCCTTGAGTCCCGCCGGTCACAACGCAGACCTTGCCCTCAAATATCTTGCCTTCAGCAGTCATTCATCCTCCTGCATCAATCACTCCAGGTCGTTTCTGGGCGCGAGGGCCGCTGCACCCGCAAAAGGCAGGTCGTGCGCTTGCTCAAGGTAGAGCAGTCGATTCCACTTGGCATTCCGCTCCGACCTCATGGTTGAACCCACCTTGATCTGCCCAGCACCCGTCCCGGTTGCCAGATCCGCCAGCCATGTCTCTTCGGTTTCCCCCGATCGGGCAGACACCACCGGAGCCCACCCGGCAGCAAGGGCTTGCTCCACCACGCGCAAGGCCTGACCTAGGGTGCCAGCCTGATTCGGCTTGACGAGCACTGAGTTCGCCTCAGCCCTGGCCATCCCAACCTCGACCCGGTCGACGGTGGTGACGTAACGGTCATCGCCCAACACCTGCGTATCGGCACACATGGGCGCCAACCGCTCCCAGCCGAGATCATCGTCCTCCCCTGCACCATCTTCGATCGACACAATCGGATACTCATGGCGCCATCGAACAATTCGATCCACGAATACCTCGGAAGTCACCACAGACCCGAGCATGCGATAGCCACCTGGCACCTGACACTCGGTGGCGGCGACGTCCAGTGCGATCGCGAGGGCGATTCCAGGCCGCAACCCTGCATGTTCAATGCCCGCAACGACCGCCTCAATCGCGCGCTCATCGGCATCGAAGGGTGCTGCCAGACCACCCTCATCCGCGACGAGAGCGGTGGTGAATCCCTGCATGTCGAGCACCGCACGCGTCCCAGCCCTAGCCCGCCAGCACCATTCAAGTGCCTGGGAGAAACTCACCGCCCCAATCGGCACGACAAGGATGTCCTGAATGTCGATCATGCTACCGGCGTGAGCGCCGCCAGAAATGATGTTCACCATGGGCATCGGGATGCAGGGAGCCCGTCCATGATGCGCCGCGAGCCACTCCCAAGGCGCCTGATGTTCCCCGTCTGCGGCCGCGAGCCAGGCCGCAATGCTCACGGCAGTGCCCACATTGCCGCCGATCGCTCGCAGTTGCGGATCGGGATCCAAGGCGCGCAGAGCAGCATCAATGTCCTGCGGATCACAGGCGTCACGTCCAACGAGCGATTCTTGAATCGACGCCCGAACCGCCAGAAGATGCTGCCTCACTGAAAGGCCACCGAATTCGGCCGCGTTCCCATCACGAATGAAGATTGCTTCATGCGAGCCGGCGCTGGCCCCAGACGGGGCAATGGCCGTTCCAACGCCCGAAGCAGTTCGGACGCACGCAGCCACCGTCGGATTTCCTCTGGAGTCCAATACCTGCCACAGCCTCGTGTCAATGATCGAATGCCCACGCCCCATCGCCGTGCTCCTCCCTCGATTGCGCAGTTCGCTGCCTAGGCCCGAACACAACTTGTCACAGCACTTGAACGCTTACATCAGACGCTGTCGGCCAAACCAATACCTGCCAAGTACTCACGGGTACTCACCGCAATTGGTAGGGGTCGGTCGAATTCGGTCGGATACAAGTCCTGCTCCACAATCCCGATGCCTTCGAAATCGATCTCGAGGAGAACCTGGTGGAAGGCCTTGAAATCGATCGCACCTTCTTTTGGCTCTGTGAAAGCGCCCATCTTCACAGCATCGGCGAACGGCAGTCCCTTCGATGCCACCTCTGCCATAACGCCCCGATTGACACTCTTGATATGCAGATACGGAATGCGTTCATGGTGCGTGCGCATGAATGACACCACATCGCCACCGCAGTACACATGGTGGCCGGTGTCAAGACACATGCTCACAAGTTCCGGATCGGTCAACGCGAGGTAGCGCTCGATCTGCTCCTCGGTTTCAATCGGAGTCTGGGCGTGGGGGTGAAATGCCGCGCGCAGACCATATCGATCGGCAACGTAGGCGCCTATCCGGTTGGAGACATCCGCGAGTCGCGTCCACTCCTGCTCCGTGAGTTCGGCATTCGCGACCATCTTCCCCGTGAACAGGTCTGTGTACATCCCTTCGATGAGCACGAGGAATTGTGCCCCGAGCGCCTGCAGTAGCCCGCACGCAGCGTCGAGTTCCGGCAGCAAGTTCTCCCAAGCGTCCGCGCCATGCATATCCCCAAACAGGAAGCCTCCGCTCAGCCGAAGTTTGTAGGCATCGAGTTGCGTGCGCAGAATCACGGGATCGGTGGGCAGGTAGCCGTACGGTCCAAGTTCGATTGTTCGGTAACCGGCCCGGTTCACCTCGTCAAGGAATTGTTCGAACGGCGGCTGGTGGGGGTCAGCCGGGAACCAAACCCCCCAGGAATCTGGTCCAATCCCCAACTCAAAGCGCACAGCGGCCTCCTTGCTCGCGGCCCGGCACACTGACAAGGGCCTGTGCAACTGACAGTATCGGATGCGGATATTTTTGCCAACAGTCTGCACATTTACCTTCGCCTCCCTAGACTTGCCAGCAGGAGATGCGCAGGGCGACCTGCCCCAAATGTGCGGAGAAGCGGTGGACAAGGACTTGAAAGGGGCGCACTTCAAGGCGGCCCTTCGAGGTGACGCCTGCCTCCTCGGAACATGGCTGACGACGAGTGATCCGATGATGACTGAGGTCATTGCCCTGGCCGGGTTCGATTTTTGCATCCTCGATGCCGAGCACGGCCCAGTTACCGCAAGCACTGCCCTGATGACCCAGATCGTTGCCGACCGGGCAGGAGTCCCCCTCCTCGTCCGGCTACCTGCAATTGACCCCGCCCCGGTCATGGCTGCCCTGGACAACGGGGCCGCAGGGGTCATCATCCCGCGCGTCGAGCACCCTGATCAGGCTGAGTACGCGATTCGGCTATCTCACTACCCCCCAATTGGCAGCCGTGGCTTCGGCCCGCGTCGAGCCTCGGGATACCTGAGGGATGTCGACGGCTATCTTGACCGCGCACAGCGCTCGACTGTCGTCATCATCCAAATCGAAACGCGCGGCGCGCTCGATCATCTCGACCAGATCCTTGCTCTCCCCGGACTCGATGGCATTCTCGTCGGACGAAATGACCTCGCGAACGAGCTCGGTCTGCCTCGAGATCCCGCCAACTCTGAGCTTTCAGCAATCACTTGCGACGTGCTCACTCGAGCTCGAGCCGTGGGCCTGGCCGCCGGTTTGGCATGTGGCGCATCGCCCGCGGCTACCCTCGCATCCAGAAGACTCGGAGCGAACTTGGTTGCAGCAGGTATTGATGTGGAATTTCTTGCACGAGCCGTCGATGCCTTCCTCCACGATTCACGAACACTCCTAGACGCGGATGACACATCAGGAAGGACACGACCATGAAGCTTTGGAATGTTGGAGGAAAGGTCGCTGACCTCGATTTGGAGGAGACCTTTCTTCGGGCCATGGGGGCCGATGTCGTGGGTCGACAACCGGTTTTTGTTGATGGTGAGGAGGGCGAATTGCTCTTCACTCAGGTTGGCGACACCCGAGTCCTCGTCTTCGAGGAGGTCAATTATGAGCGCGCCTTGGACCATCCACTCAAGAACGGGTGGACCCACATCGTGTTCGAGGTGGATGACTTCGACGTAACGTTTGAGCGATTGAGTGCGGCGGGCGGCCGGGTGATTCAGGGGCCATCCGTCGTCGATGCCACGTTCTCCAGGCGCAAGATCGCCTTCTTCGAGTCCCCGGGTGGCTGCATCTACGAGGTGTTCACCGAATTGCCGCGGGACTGAGCCCTCGCATGGACACTGATCTCGTCAACGGCACTGAACTCGTCGACCAAAAGGCCTTCGCTTACTCCTACAACATGGTCACATACGGCAATGAGGACCCTCGCCGGGGACTTGAACGCATCGCCAGTGCCGGTTATGAGCGCGTTGAATTGTCGGGGGATCCCCTCGACATTTCACCGCAGCAGATCCGAGAGGCCACTGACGGCCTCGGTCTCCAGGTGAGCTCTATCTCGTCACTCCTCGGCTCTGACCGCGATCTATGCCACTCGGACCCGGATATCCGGCGCAATGGGTACGACTACCTTCTAGGCCTCATCGAGATGGCCGCCATCGTCAAGTCCCCGATTGTCAATGTGCATCCAAGCGCGGTGAATCGCACTCACTTGCTCTCCAGTGCGGAGCAGGAATGGGAGTGGTCCATACAAGGCTTCAGTAAATTGGCGAAGGCTGCGGATGGCACCTGTCGCCTAGCCGTGGAACCTTGGAATCGATACGAGACGCACCTTGTGAATACCTTGGCCGAGGCGACGGCACTGGTGGAGGCCATCGATCACCCCAGCATGTGTGTCATGGCGGATACCTTTCACATGGGTATCGAGGAATCCGATCCCATCGAGGCCCTGCGGCTTGCCGCCCCTCTTCTCGGGCACGTGCACTTCGCCGACAACACGCGCGCAGCACCGGGCACGGGAACGATCAACTTTGCACCGTACGTCGAAACGCTGATCAACATCGATTACCGGGGCACCGTCACCTTCGAATTGTTCCCGGCCAAGGCGCGACCGCTTGAGTCGGTGCTGAGCGGTGATGCCCCAGAATTTTTCGACCTTTATACCCGAGCATCACTTACCCACCTCCGGACCGTTGAGCATCAGGTGCGAAGCAGGCTTCAACTGGCTGCGACTGCCGGCGGAGCCGGTGATGGAAACCTTCGAACCGACGGCAATCACGATCATGACTGACGACGCGGATCCCTCCTTCTGGTCGTGGCGATCAGTCGATCTTCGGCGCCACCTCGAGGACCTCGAATTCGACGCATACGAGGGAGCGAAGGATCGGGAGGATCGCAACGCGGTCTTCGCAAGGGCCTTCGAATTGCTCACCCCCGTTGCCCTTGAGGTCCTACAGGACTTCAACCTCCATGTGCTCGCTGGTGTAGGCGACGTCACCGTCCATCAACTGAGTCATCGTGAAGGCCTCGGACTCTTCGGTACCTGGGAGTGCACCTGGCCCGAGCAACGGGAGGCCCGCAGTCGCTTTGACGACTCAGCCATTCCGCCGCTTCAACTTCAGGTGTTCTTTCCAGGGAACTTCACACATGGTCATCTGATGATCGGCAGGCCCTTCTATGAAGACCAACCAGTTTCCTGCTGGCTGATGCAGGTCACCGATGAGGGTGACGCCTGGCGTCAGCGGCATGCCTTGGAGTCGATCTGCGAAACGCAAATTCATGAGATGATTTTCACCGCGAACTGGCGAATCATTCCTCGAGTCATCAAGGATCTCGCCCACTAGCCACGCAACCGGGTTGGTTCAGTGCAGTCCGGCGACCTCAGTCGCAGACGGCTCCTCGCGACGCGGATCCGACGAGCTTCGCGTACTTCGCGAGAACCCCACGCGTGTAGCGCGGCGGCAGCGGCTCGAAGGCCGCCCGGCGCAGGGCCATCTCATCTTCATCTACGAGGAGATCAAGCGTTCGGTTGGGGATATCGATCCTGATTCGGTCACCATCCCGAACAAGGCCGATCGGGCCGCCGTCGACTGCCTCCGGAGCCACATGGCCGATGCACAGCCCCGTCGTGCCACCTGAGAACCGTCCATCCGTGATGAGCATGACCTCCTTGCCCAGCCCCGCACCCTTGATCGCCCCGGTGATCATGAGCATCTCCCGCATCCCCGGGCCACCCTTCGGACCCTCGTACCTGATGACGATCACATCGCCCGCCTGAATCGTGTTGTCCTCGAGCGCCGCCATCGCCGACTCCTCCCGCTCGAATACCCGCGTGATCCCCTCGAAGACCTCGACCGGCACACCGGCGTTCTTGACCACGGCCCCCTCGGGAGCCAGTGAGCCGGAGAGGATCGTGATGCCGCCATTGGCCGCCAGCGGGTTGCTCGCCGGGCGCAGGACCTTGCCATCCGGTTCCGGAGGATCGATGCTCGCGAGATTCTCGGCGACGGTGCGGCCGGTGACCGTCAGGCAATCCCCGTGAAGGAGGCCCTCGTCGAGGAGCACCTTCATTACGACCGGGATGCCCCCGACTCGGTCCACATCGAACATCACGTACTCACCGAATGGCTTGAGATCGGCGAGTAGCGGCACCTTGGAGCCGATGCGATGGAAATCGTCGAGCTCAAGCTCGAAACCACATTCATGAGCGATCGCCGGAAGGTGGAGGACGGCGTTCGTCGACCCGCCGAGGGCCATGACGACGGCGATCGCGTTCTCTAGGGACTGCATCGTGATGATGTCCCGTGTTGTCGTGCCCTGACGCAGCAACTCGACGACGGCCTCCCCCGCCTGGCGCCCGAGAAGTTCGCGACGGCTATCGACGGCCGGTGGCGCGGACGAGCCCGGTAGCGCGATCCCCATGGCCTCCGCCGCACTCGCCATCGTGTTGGCGGTGTACATGCCCCCGCATGTCCCGGCGCTCGGGCAGACCGCACGCTCGATGATGTCGAGATCCGCGTCGCTCATGAGACCACGAGCGCAGGCCCCAACCGCCTCGAATGCCGTGACGATGTTTACGTTCATCTCGGTTCCGTCGGTGAGTCGCACATGTCCGGGGAGCAGGGAGCCCGCGTACATGAGCACGCTCGCGACGTCGATGCGGGCGGCCGCCATGATCATCGCGGGGATGCTCTTGTCGCAGCCTGCGAGGGTGACCATGCCATCAAGGCGCTCCGCCTGCATGACCGTCTCGACTGAGTCAGCAATGACCTCACGGCTCACGAGGGAGAAGTGCATGCCCTCATGGCCCATGGAGATCACATCCGACACGGTGATGGTGCCAAACTCCATCGGGAAGCCGCCCGCCGCGTGTACCCCTTGGCCAACGGCGGTCGCGACATCTCTGAGCGACATGTTGCAGGGCGTGATGGTGTTGTAGGAGGAAGCGATTCCGATCTGGGGCTTGCGGAAGTCGGCATCGGTCATCCCAAGCGCCCTCAGCATCCCCCGTGCCGGCGCCCGGTCGCGTCCGTCGGTGACTTCATAACTCCTCGGCTTCATCGTCATAGCCCGAGCGTAGGATCACCGCTTAGGTCCAGCATCGGAAGGCTCCCCATGACGTTCACGACCCTGATCTCTACCAACGAACTCGAGCAGCGCCTGCGCGACCCGCACATCGTCCTGCTCGACGCCCGATTCTCACTCGACGACGAGGGCTGGGGCACGAGCGCCTACGACGAATCTCACATCTCAGGCTCGCTGCGCGCTGACCTCAGCACCCACCTGTCCGGCCCGATCATCGATGGGGTGACGGGCCGACGCCCCTTCCCGGAGCCGGAGGCGTTCGCACGCCAGCTCTCCGCCTGGGGCATCGACTCCACGACGCAGGTCGTCGTCTACGACGCTGATCGCGGGCTCATGGCCGCCGCACGCGTCTGGGTCATGCTGCGCTGGCTGGGTCATGACGCTGTCGCGGTACTCGACGGCGGGTTGACCGCATGGTTGGCCGAAGGCAGGTCGATGACGGCCGATGCCGAACATGCAACCCCACGCACCTTCGTCCCGCGCGTTCGCGACGGACTCCTCGCCTTAATCGATGAGGTTGACGTCGCACGAGTCGACCCGGCCTGCCGGGTCTTCGACTCCCGGTCGGAGGAGGGCTATCACGGCCTCGGCAAGTACTACGACCCTGTCAAGGGCCACATCGCCGGCGCGGGGCTCGCTGAGCGAACCCAGGTTCTCTCTGACGACGGACGATTCCTCCCACCCGCAGAGCTGAGGGCGCACTTCGAGGGCCTCATCGGCCAAACGCCCCCGGAGCAGGTGATTTTCTACTGCGGCTCAGGCGTCACCGCCGCCGAGAACCTGCTCGCCATGGCCCACGCCGGACTTGGCGATGCACGCATGTACGTCGGATCCTGGAGCGAATGGATTTTGGACCCAGAAAGGCCCATCGAATTGTGACCCGCCCCTATCGCTTTGCGCTCATCGGCTGCGGCTTCTTTGCGCAGAACCATCTACATGCCTGGTCCGAGATCCCCGAGGTCGTGCTCGTCGCCGTATGCGACATCGATCCTGAGCGGGCAGC
>CAMCSO010000126.1 GCA_945877545.1 Bifidobacterium breve
ATCCCGGGGCATGCTCTGGCTCGAGCCGCTCGTCGAGATCGACACTCCGGACGGCCGGGTCGCCTACGGTCCGGTCCTCGAAGCCGACCTTGACTCTCTTGCCGCCGCCCTCCTCGCAGACGGCGAGCATCCGCTTCGCCTCGGCCTCACCGGCGAGCTCCCCTGGCTCGCCAGCCAGGAGCGCCTCACCTTCGCCAGGGTCGGCGTCATCGACCCGCTCGACCCCGACGACTACCTCGCCCACGGCGGTGTCGCTGGCCTTCGCCGTGCCCTCACGATGGATCGCACCTCGATCGTCGACGAGGTCGCCGATTCGGGGCTGCGCGGGCGAGGCGGGGCAGGCTTCCCTGCCGGCATCAAGTGGCGCACGGTCGAGGCAACAGCCTCGGCCCAGAAGTACGTCTGCGTGAACGCCGACGAGGGCGACAGCGGTACCTTCGCCGACCGCATGCTCCTGGAGGGAGACCCATTCACCCTCCTCGAGGGCATGGCGATCGCAGGGGTGGCCGTCGGCGCGACGATCGGCTACGTCTACATCCGCTCCGAGTACCCCGACGCCATCGCGACGATGCAATCGGCAATCGGCCTCGCGCGTGACCGCGGCTGGCTCGGCAGCGACCTGCTCGGCAGCGGCCTCGCATTCGATGTCCGGGTGCGCGTCGGGGCCGGCTCGTACGTCTGCGGCGAGGAGACCGCGATGCTCGAGAGCCTCGAGGGCAAGCGCGGAATCGTCCGTGCGAAGCCCCCGCTCCCGGCGATCTCGGGCCTGTTCGGCCAGCCGACCGTCATCAACAACGTGCTCACCATCGCCGCGGTCCCTTACATCCTCGAGCACGGTGCGCAGGCATACGCAGCGTTCGGCATCGGCCGATCGCTCGGCACCTCGGTTTACCAGCTCGGTGGCAATATCGCCCGTGGCGGCATCGTCGAGCGCGGCTTCGGCATCTCGCTCGCAGAGCTCGTCAATGGCTACGGCGGCGGTACCCGCAGCGGCCGGCCGGTGAGGGCAGTCCAGGTCGGCGGGCCCCTCGGCGCCTACCTGCCGGCGCATGCCCTCGATGTCGCGATGGACTACGAGTCGCTCGCTGCCGCTGGTGGCATGCTCGGACACGGGGGAATCGTCGTGTTCGACGAGACCGTCGACATGGCTGAGCAAGCGCGATTCGCGATGGAGTTCTGCGCCGAGGAGTCCTGTGGCAAATGCACGCCATGCCGCATCGGCTCGACCCGCGGGGTCGAGGTCATCGACCGGATCCGCAGTGGCGAGGACCGCGAGGCGAACACCGCCCTCCTCATTGACCTGTGCGAGGTCATGACCGATGGCTCCCTATGCGCGATGGGCGGGCTCACCCCGATGCCCGTGCTCAGTGCGCTCCGCAATTTCAGCGAAGACTTCGATCGGAGAAATGATGACGATTCTGCGTGATCTCGACTATGGAACCCCAGCGCGGGTAGCCAACGCGACCGTGACCCTCGATATCGACGGCGTCCCGGTTACCGTGCCCGCCGGCACCTCCGTCATGCGCGCCGCCGCCGAGGCCGGGGTGTCCGTTCCGAAGCTGTGCGCGACCGACAACCTCGAGGCCTTCGGGTCCTGCCGGCTGTGTGTCGTCGACATCGATGGCCGCAAGGGCACTCCGGCTTCCTGCACGACCCCTTGCGAGGACGGCATGGTGGTCCATACCCAGACTCCGCACGTCGCCAAGATCCGCCGCGGCGTCATGGAGCTCTACATCTCCGACCACCCCCTCGATTGCCTCACCTGCCCAGCCAACGGCGACTGCGAACTGCAGGACATGGCCGGGGTCGTGGGACTGCGCGAGGTTCGGTACGGCTTCGACGGCGAGAACCACCTCGAGGCGCCGAAGGACGAGAGCAATCCATACTTCACCTTCGACGAGAGCAAGTGCATCTCGTGCAGTCGGTGCGTGCGGGCCTGTGGCGAGGTGCAGGGCACCTTCGCCCTGACCATTTCTGGCCGCGGCTTCGGCTCGAAGGTCACCTCGGGAGCGGGCGAGTCATTCCTCCAAAGCGAGTGTGTGTCGTGCGGAGCATGCGTGCAGGCATGTCCGACGGCGACCCTGCAGGAGAAGAGCGTCATCGAACTCGGCATGCCGACCCGAACGGTCAAGACCACATGTGCCTACTGCGGGGTCGGCTGCTCGTTCAAGGCAGAACTGCGCGGCAATGAGCTCGTGCGCATGGTGCCCGACAAGGACGGCGGGGCCAATGCCGGCCACTCCTGCGTGAAGGGACGCTTCGCCTGGGGCTATGCGAGCCACCCCGACCGCATCACCAGCCCGATGGTCCGCGAGTCGATCACCGACCCGTGGCGCGAGGTCTCGTGGGACGAGGCGATCGACTACGCCGCCCTGCGCCTCAAGGAGATCCAGCACGCGTACGGCGTCGACTCGATCGGCGGGATAACTTCATCGCGCTGCACAAACGAGGAGGTCTACGTCGTCCAGAAGATGATCCGGACCGCCTTCGGGAACAACAACGTCGATACCTGTGCGCGGGTCTGCCACTCCCCCACCGGCTACGGGCTCAAGCAGACCTTCGGCACGTCGGCCGGCACTCAGGACTTCGCGTCGGTTGAGCAAGCTGACCTCATCATGGTCATCGGCGCAAACCCAACTGATGCCCATCCGGTCTTCGCATCGCGGATGAAGCGCCGGCTGCGCGCTGGCGCCGGCCTCATCGTCGTTGATCCGCGCCGCATCGACCTGGTGCGATCTGCCCACATTGCCGCCTCCCACCACCTCCAACTGCAACCGGGCACGAACGTCGCGGTCGTCAACGCGATGAGCCATGTCATCGCGACCGAGAACCTCATTGACCGTGATTTCGTGGCGGAGCGGTGCGACCTCGCTTCATTCGCGGCGTGGGAGGACTTCATCCGCCTGCCCGAGAACAGCCCCGAGCACCTCGCTGAGCAGACCGGCGTACCCGCCGATCTCGTCCGCACCGCTGCCAAGGCCTACGCTGCCGCACCGAATGCCGCCATCTACTACGGACTCGGCGTCACCGAGCACAGCCAGGGCTCGACCATGGTCATGGCCATGGCGAACCTCGCGATGGCCACCGGCAACATCGGTCGACGCGGGGTCGGCATCAACCCGCTCCGCGGCCAGAACAACGTGCAGGGCGCCTGCGACATGGGCTCCTTCCCGCATGAGTTCCCTGGCTACCGCCACGTATCCGACGACACAGTGCGCGAGCAGTTCGAGACCCTCTGGGGCACCTCACTGCGAGGCGAGCCAGGCCTTCGCATTCCTAACATGCTCGATGCCGCCACGACCGGTGAGTTCCGGGCAATCTACGTCCAGGGCGAAGACATCGCCCAGTCTGACCCGAATACTGCCCACGTAAAGGCCGCGCTGGGAGCGATGGACCTCGTCATCGTCCAGGACCTCTTCCTCAACGAGACTGCTGCGTTCGCGCATGTGTTTCTCCCCGGAACCTCCTTCCTCGAGAAGGACGGCACCTTCACCAACGCCGAGCGGCGCATCAACCGGGTGCGACCAGTCATGCCGAGCCGCACCGGCAAGTCAGAGTGGGAGGCAACCTGCGCACTCGCCACCGCCCTCGGGTTCCCGATGCACTACGACAATGCGGCCCAGATCATGGACGAGATCGCTTCCATCACCCCGACCTTCGCCGGGGTCTCCTTCGAAATGCTCGACCGCGTAGGCAGCGTCCAGTGGCCCTGCAACGAGAGCGCGCCGGAAGGCACCCCGATCATGCACGTTGATGCCTTTGTCCGCGGCAAGGGCCAGTTCATCACGACCCCCTACGTGCCGACCGACGAGCGGAGCACTCGCAAGTACCCGCTGCTCCTCACCACCGGCCGGATCCTCAGCCAGTACAACGTGGGGGCGCAGACCCGCCGAACCGCGAATGTCGTGTGGCACCCGGAGGACCTGCTCGACATGCACGAGTCAGACGCCGAGGTCCGCGGCATCGGCGACGGCAGTTGGGTCGAGGTGAGCAGCCGAGCCGGGCGTACGGCCATGCGCGCCCGCATCAGCGACGAGGTCCCGCCCGGCGTCGTCTACACCACCTTCCACCACCCCGTGAGCGGCGCCAACGTCATCACGACCGACAACTCGGACTGGGCAACGAACTGCCCCGAGTACAAGGTCACCGCCGTCGAGGTGCGGCCGGATTCCGCTGCAGGCGCACGCCGATGATTACGTCGAGGCTCGTCGCCATGGCGAACCAGATCGCGCTCGGCGTACCCGACCGCACTCACGTGGCCGCTCAGGTCGCCCAGCACCTTCGCACCTTCTGGGCGCCCTCCATGATCAACGAACTAGCCGCTCACGCGGCAGCGAGCCCCGCCGACCTCCGGCCCGAGGTTGTCGAAGCGCTCGAGAACCTACGACCGATGGTGGTGCACCATGACTGAAGTGCAGGTCACCCGCTGGCGCGAGATCCCCTCGCTCGTCACCGCCCGAGATGGCGACGACACGGTGAAGATTCCGATGCCGCAGCGCTTCCAGGAGGCAATCGACGAGGCTGCAATGCGCGCGGGCGCAGTTGACTCCGACGCCTATCTCGAGGGCTGGACTCGCGGGGATTGGCAGGTCATGGAAGGGTCTGCAGCAGAGGCTGCGGATCTAGTCTCACGCGAACTCGACACGACTTGGAACCCTGAGGCGCTCAACGGCCTCGTCGACACTTACGGACCCCCTGGAGCAACGAATGAGTGACCTGCTTGACGCAATCCGCGATGGCCGAGTACGCGTGGGCGACGGCGCGATGGGGACGATGCTCCAGGACGCCGGCCTCGATGATGGCGGCGCCCCTGAGCTATGGAATGTCGACCGTCCCGAGGTCATCGCCGGCATCTTCGAGCAGTACGTCGCAGCCGGATCACGCCTGCTCACCACGAACACCTTCGGCTGTAACCGGTCACGCCTAGCGATGCACGGTCTCGAGGACCGCGTCTGCGAGCTGAACATGGCCGCAGCCAGGCTTGCCCGCTCTGTGGCCGACCGAACGTCGGGTGTCTACGTTCTGGGCGATATTGGCCCCTCCGGCGAACTCATGGACCCAATGGGCGACCTCACCCCTGAGTCGGCCCAGGCGCTCTTCGGCGAGCAGATCGCCGCACTCGCCGAGGGTGGTGCTGACGCCATCCTCATCGAGACGATGAGCGATCTCTCCGAGGTTGAGGCCGCAGTCGTCGCCGCCCAAACGGCTGCACCCGGGCTGCCGATCTTCACGACGATGAGTTTCGACACCAACCTGCGCACGATGATGGGCGTGACCCCCGCCAACGCAGTCGTCGCGCTCTCCGGCATGGGCGCGCACGTGGTCGGGGCGAATTGCGGACGCGGCACCGACGAGATGCGCATTATCGCCACCGCCATGGCAGGGAACCGTCCCGACGGCACCCTGCTCATCATGCAGTCGAACGCCGGCCTTCCGGTGCTCGTCGGCGGGGAGTTCGTCTATACCGGCACACCTGACGACATGGCACTGTTCGCGCGCGAGATGCGCGAGCTCGGGATCGATGTCATCGGCGCCTGCTGTGGCTCCACCCCGGCCCACTTGGCCGCGATCAGCGAGGTGATCGCAAACTAGCTCGCCTAGAGCAGCACGGTGCCGCGGGCAACAAGGTCGGCCGGACCGTTGAGGAGGAGATTGCCCTCTGCCGTCTCGGTGATGAGAAGCGATCCACCAGGGACGTCGACTCTCATGGCGCTGGGCGGCAACTCGCCTGACCTGCCGGCACCCGTGCTGCGGCGTGCCACCCACACGACGGCGCAGGCACCGGTACCGCAGCTGAGGGTTTCGCCCACCCCTCGCTCGTGGACCCGCATCGCAACGTGATCAGGGCCGATTCGGGTAACAAACTCGACGTTGACCCCGTCGGGAAACACCCCTTGCGGAGCAACCAGCGGCGCACGCAGGAGATCACCAGCCTCCTCAAGAGACTCGACGAACACCACTACATGGGGATTCGGAAGGTGCACTCCAGTCGCCGCCCAGATTCGATCCCCGACGCTCACGGTGAGCCCTTCACCGACGCCAACCGGATCGGCCCGCCCCATGTCGATCGTGATCGACTCGTCCTCGTGCATTGAGGCGTTCACGACGCCACCGCGAGTTCCGATTGTGACCTCGCTCCCGGTAATGAGCCCGGCGGCCTTGAGGTACCTGACGAAGACCCGGGCACCGTTGCCGCACATCTCAGCCAGACTGCCGTCGGCGTTTCGGTAGTCCATGAAGAACTCGGCCGCGCCACCACCGGGCACCGAATCCGAGAAATGCTCAGTGCGAACGACCCGCAGGACTCCATCGGCTCCGATCCCGGTATGCCGGTCGCAGAGAACTCGCACCTGCTCATCCGACAGTCCCCGGACGCCGTCGAGATCGGGGATGATCACGAAGTCGTTGCCGGTGCCATGGCCCTTCACGAACGGCACTTCGTTCAACGCAGCCATGGCTCAACACTAACGCGGGGGCTCAGGCAGTGGCTCGCACCTGAGCGGCGAGATAGGCATCGTGCACGAGTCCGAGCACGCGTGGCCAGGTGTCGGTCGGTGGGGTCGATTCATTGTGGTGGGCGATGCGACTGAGCAGCGCCCGATCCCTGGATAGGCGCATGATCGCCTGAGCCAGACCTGAGTCGGTGTCAGCGAGTACTCCCTCGATCCCATCGTGGACGAACTGGGTGGTGCCGGTCTGGCTGCGGGCGAGAATCGGCAGGCCGGCGCATCTCGCCTCGAGCGCGGCAAGACCGAAGGATTCCCTGACCGACGGCTGCAGGAACAGATCAGTATTCGCGAAGACCTCGAGAATCTCGACGCGATCGAGCCTGCCGAGGAAACTTACCGTGGCCTCAAGACCGTGATCACGGACGAATCGTTCGGCCCGCGCCCGATCGGGGCCGTCTCCAACGATGGCGACCCGCAGCCGCGGATCGCCCTGCAGGGCTCGCTGCGCCTGGTCGATGACTCGCAGGAACGGGATGATGCGCTTGCGGGGCGCAAGGCGCATGACCGTGGAAATGCGCAACTCCTCCGGTACGCCCTCGACGCGGTACGTCTGCCAGTCCGAAGGGTCGATTGCGTTCGGAAGCACGAGCACTGGTCCGGCTCCGGGCAGGGCACGGGCGATCTCGGCCGCGGCGACGTCGCTCACCGCGGAGAGCTGGGCTCCCCACGCGTCCCAGCGGATCGCCGCCCTGCTGAGCCGGAACCCCGGGCGGGCGAGCGGACCCCAGACACTGTGGACGGTGACGAGTGCCGGGGTACCGAGCTCATGGGCTGCACGCAGCGCCCCCCACGCGAACGGCGACACGACTCCCGCATGGATGTGGACGACATCGACGGGGTGCGCACGGAAGACCTCCACCACCTTGCGCCGGGTTCTCAGATGGATTGGCAGGTCGAAAGGCAGGTGCACCGCGATCCGGTGCACTGGCAGCCCATCGACGATGTCATCGCCGGCAAAGACCTCCGCCGAGCCGCCGGTCGCGGTGACGATTCGGACATCGTCCCCATGCGCGCGCTGTTGGAGTGCGAGGGCCCGGACCTGGGTCTCGATGCCGCCAGTTCTGGGCAGGTAGCAGTCGGTGACGTGCGCGATTCTCACGGTGTGACGGTACGACACAATGACCACATGCTTCGCCCCCCCACGCGCAGGCGCACGATCGTCTTCGTCCACGCACACCCCGACGACGAGGCGCTCCTCACCGCCGGGACAATGGCGCGCGCTTCCTCACAAGGCCTGCGCGTCATCCTCATCGTCGCAACCGATGGCGAGGCAGGGCTCACGTCAGCCGAGCTCACCGGCAACCTCGCGCTGCGTCGCCGTGCCGAGCTCGCCGCCTCCGCCGATGCCCTCGGCGTCGATCGCATCGAGTCGCTGGGCTATCCCGACTCGGGGCTCAACGCAGAGCACCCCCTCGGGTTTGCGCATCAGGACACCTTCGCCGTGGCCGATCGCCTCAGCGCGATTCTCGACGAGGTCGAGGCCGACATCGTCGTCGGATACGACCCGTCCGGCGGCTACGGCCACCCCGACCACCTCCAGGTGCACCGGGTGACTCGTCAGGCTGCGGCCCT
>CAMCSO010000127.1 GCA_945877545.1 Bifidobacterium breve
GAGTGCGCCGAGATCCATCCGGCCTGAGCCGTCGGTGTCGATGGGGACTCCCTCAACGCCGATCACCTGGCACATTCGCGAATGCGTGTAGTGGGCATCGACGCTGTAGGCGATTCGCTTGCCCGGGTGGCACTCGCGAGCCGCCCACAGCGCCTCGAGATTCGCGATGGTGCCGCTCGAGGTCAGGTGGCCGAGGTGCTGCTCGAACCCGAACATCGTCGCGATCCGCGCGACGACCTCCTTCTCCATTTGGGCGGTGGCCGGGCCGCCGTCGAGTGCGTGGTTATTCGGGTTGATGAGCATGGCGGTTGTGTAGCCGAGGATGGCCGCCGGATGCGGGGGCTTGAGCATCTGGCCCACGTAGCGCGGGTGACCGACCGGGTAGTTGTCGCGCAGTCGCTCCGTGAGTTCGTTGAAGGCCTTACCAAGCACCTCATCCGAGACGACGAGAGAGGGGTGTTGGTCGAAGGCTCCATATGCATCCTGCCAAGCGTTGATCGCTTCGACACCCCTAGGCAGCCACTTCTGCAGATCGGTCATGATGTCCATTGTTCCGCACGCTGGTTGAACAGCTCGACATCAACGGTTGGGGTTCAGCAGGGTGTCTCGGCACCCGGCCGCGCATAGAACCACCACGCGATGACGGCGGCGAGCAGTGCGAACCCGACTCCAAGCCCGAAGAAGAGGGCGGGGGCCATGAACGACAGCATCATGCCGAAGCCGAAGGGGCCGTATGCCGCGATCGCCGATGTCCATCCGATGACGCCGCCAGCCTGTCGACGCTCGAAGATCATCGGCATCTGCTTGAAGGTGCTTGCGTTACCGACTCCGGCGAAGAAGAAGATGAAGAGCATGCCGAACAGGAACTTCGGGAACTCGTCGACCGATGCCGGTGAGAGCTGCAGGGCTGTGTAAGCCGAACCGACCGCGATGCCCAGAGCCGACACCACGGTGAGGCGTCCTCCTCCGACCCGGTCGGCGACGGGACCTGCGATGACCCTCGCGAATGACCCAACGAGCGCGCCGAGGAAGGCAAACCTGAGTGGGTCGATGCCCTGTTCACCGAACGACGCTGCGCCGTAAACGTTGATGATGAGGAGCCCGAAACCGGCTGCGAGACCGGAGAACGTACCGAAGGTGATGACATAGAGGTACGTCATCACCCACGTGTCCTTGTTCTTGAAAATGTCGAGCTGATCGCGCAATCCGCGGGCCTGCACGGGGACGCTGCGCAGGAGGAGCCAGGCGAGCACGACACCGACGACAATGAAGGGCAGCCAGACATAGCCGGCATTTTGGAACCACACGTTCCTTGCGACCCCGGTGTCCTCGTTCACCATGACCTGCGCCGTGCCGCCGACGAGGGCGAACCCGATGATCCACGGGGTGACGAACTGCACGACGCTCACGCCGAAGTTGCCGATGCCGGCTTGGACACCGAGTGCCGTGCCCTGCTTCGCACGGGGGAAGAAGTAGGACGTGCTCGGCATGAATCCGGCGAACGCACCGCCGCCGATGCCCGCGAGGGCGCCCAAGATGAGCAGAACAGTGAAGGGCGTGTCGGGGTTCTGGACGGCGAGGGCCCACCCAACGACGGGGAGCACGAACAGGGCCGTGGTGATGGTGACGAGCTTGCGGGTGCCCATGATGGGCGGGAGGAACGTCCAGATGAGACGAAGGGTGCCGCCAGCGAGACCCGGCATTGCGATGAGCCAGTAGAGCTGGCCCTTGCTGAGCTCGAAGCCGATGCTGTTGAGCTTCGGGGCCAGGGCCGAGACCAGGAACCAAGCGACGAAGGCGAGAGTGAGGTTGAACGTCGTCACCCAAAGGGTCTTCCAGGCTCTCCCTGAGTCCCACGTTGGTGACTCCGGGTCCCACTCGTCGAGCCAGTCTGGTCCTCGGTGCTTCGTCGGATTGCTCATGGTCGGGCTCCCGTCATGTCGTATTCCTCACGTGAGTTGTGCTCGAATTTGTTGGCCAGTTCCGGGCTCGCCCGGTGTAGGACTGCGACCACGGTGACGTGCATCCACACGGCGCCGATGAGCGTGACGACGAAGATGACGAAGAAGGTGGCCTGCGGCATCCCCGTCCAGACCGTGGCGTAGGCGAAAAGCGGTGGCAGGAAGAAGCCGCCGAGGGCGCCGAGTGAGCCGACGAGCCCGCCCACGGCCCCGACATCATTCGGGAAGTACTCGGGGATGTGCTTATAGACGGCGGCCTTGCCGATGCCCATCGCGCAGCCCATCGTGAAGACGAGGATGGTGAACAGGGTCGTGCCGACGCTCCACGGCAGTACCTCGTGGACTGGTACAACCTCGTTCCCGGGCCCGCCCGGCGCTGTCAGGACGATGTACCCGTACGGCATCATGAGAATTCCTGACGCGGTAAGCATGATGGCGAACGTGGCGTACATGACCCGCCTGGCGCCGATTCGGTCCGAGATGATTCCGCCGACTGGCCGAAGGAGCGACGCAGGGAAGATGAAGAGCGCTGTGAGCAGTGCCGCCTGACTCAACTGCAGGCCGTAGACGTCGACGTAGTAAAGCGGCAGCCATGCGGCGAGCGCGACGTAGGCCCCAAAGACGATGACGTAGTAAAGGCTGAACCGCCAGACGCGAAGCTGCTTCAGGGGAGCAAGCATCGATGCGAGCGACCGACCACTGCCCGGCTTGATCTCTCGGTGCGGCGTGAGGAACCAGGTAGCGATGGCCATCGCGATGAGGAGCAGCATGTAGAGGAACGGGACAAAGCGCCAGCCCCCAGGGATGGCGCCGCCGAGGAACCCCGCCGCCGGGACGGCCACGATGAGCGCCGGGCCGATGAACTTCGTCACCGATGCGCCGACATTGCCTGCCCCGAACACACCGAGGGCGAAGCCCTGCCGCTCTTGTGGCCACCAGGCACTCACCCAGGCAATCCCGACGCTGAAGGAGTTACCGGCGAAGCCGACGAGGAAGGCGAAGAGGAGAAGCATGCCGTAGGACGTTGCCTGCGATACGAGGTAGGCGGGGATCGCCGTGACCGCGAGCATCGCGATGAAGACGCGGCGTCCACCAAAGCGGTCTGCTGCGATCCCCGCGGGCAGTCGCCAGATCGCGCCATTGAGGATGGCGACCGCTGCGATCCAAGACAGTTGCACGTCGGTGAGGTCGAATTCGGCGCGGATGGGGATGCTGAGGACACCGAACATCAGCCACACGGCGAACATGAGTGTGAACCCGGCGGTGGCCATGACCAGCACGCTCACCCGACCGCGTTCGTTCCTGGCTGTGGTCATGGCGTCACTTTAATCACAGTTAGATATTTATCCCCGGTTATATTGATTAAATAATGATTCGTGGTAGAAATGGAAGATGCCTGACGATGTGACGAGCGAAAGCCGAGCCTTGATCCTGCGGATGATCGAGGAGGCAGGGGCTCCCCTCAACGTCGAGGACTTGACCGAGCGAACCGGTCTTCACGCGAACACGGTTCGCGGCCACCTCGACATCCTCCTTGCGACGAACGTCATTTCCCGCGAGCCCCACAGCACCACCAGTCGCGGCCGGCCTCGGTGGCTCTACGCAATGACAAGCGGTCACACCTCGCCCTACCAGCAACTTGCCGAGGTCCTCGCGTCCGAGTTGAGCCGGATCGGCGACGACACGGCGGCGCGCGTGGCCGATCTCTGGGCGAATCTGCTCCCACCACTTCATGCAGCGCAGAACTCAGACGAGGCGGTCGCGGAGGCTGCGGCTGCACTCGAACAGCTCGGCTTCTCGACGAGCGTGAACCCCTCCGGTGACGCCATCACGGTGACCGACTGCCCCTACTCGGCGCTCGTCGAGGCCAATCCGGTGATCTGCGATATCCACGCATCCCTCGTCGCTCGGGTCTTCGCGCAGATCGGTCAACCAGTGACTTTGGACTCTATGGACGTGTGGGTTCGTCCCGGATTATGTGTCGCGCACCTCTCACGCGCAGATCTTGCCCCCGCCCGAATCATCAGTGCCGCAGATCTTGAACCCGAGGGGGAACATTCATGACGAACGTACGCACCAACGCAACAGAGGAGTTCTTGGTGCGTGCTGGCCGGTTCTTCACCGGCGGAAACTTCAACGCAGGCAGGGTCTCGCACGACCGGCGCACCATCACGAAGGTCGGCGGCCGCGAGGGCGATGCCTTCTACCGCGACCGCTGGAGCCACGACAAGGTCGTGCGCAGCACGCACGGCGTGAACTGCACCGGCTCGTGCTCGTGGAAGGTGTACGTCAAGGACGGCATCATCACCTGGGAGTCGCAGCAGACCGACTACCCGACCGTTGGCGCCGACAGCCCCGAGTATGAGCCGCGCGGTTGTCCTCGCGGGGCCGCGTTCTCCTGGTACACCTACTCGCCCACCCGAGTGCGATATCCCTATGTTCGGGGAGTGCTCCTCGAGGCTTACCGAGCGGCACGACAGGTCCACGATGACCCCGTCGATGCTTGGGCGGCCGTCGTCGGCGACCCCGAGACACGAAGCCGCTACCAGCGTGCCCGTGGCAAAGGTGGGCTCGTGCGCGCATCCTGGCCCGAGGTCAACGAACTGATCGCGGCCGCCCACGTCCACACCATCAAGGAACACGGTCCCGATCGCGTCTTCGGCTTCTCACCGATCCCGGCGATGTCGATGGCCTCCCATGCAGCGGGCGCCCGATTCATCAGCCTGCTCGGCGGCTCGATGCTCTCCTTCTACGACTGGTATGCCGACCTGCCCGTGGCCTCACCGCAGGTCTTCGGCGACCAGACCGACGTGCCCGAGTCGGCCGACTGGTGGAACGCCTCGTACCTCATCATGTGGGGCGCCAACGTTCCCGTCACCCGCACGCCCGATGCCCACTTCATGGCCGAGGCCCGATACCGCGGGCAGAAGGTCGTCACGGTCTCGCCCGACTACGCAGACAACACCAAGTTCGCCGATGAATGGATGTCACCGCACCCTGGTACTGATGGTGCCCTCGCCATGGCCATGGGCCACGTCATCCTCACCGAATTCTTCATCAATCGCCAAGCTCCACGCTTCATTGACTACGTGAAAAAGTACACCGACCTCCCCTTCCTCGTGAGCCTCAAGGAGAAGGACGGGGCCTGGGTGCCCGATAAATTCATCACGGCGGACGACCTTGGTGACGACACCGAGGGTGCCACCTTCAAGACGGTGATCGTCGATGCGGCTACCGGACGACCGCATGTGCCGAACGGGTCGCTGGGCTTCAGATTCAACGACTCCGGCAAAGGCAAGTGGAACCTCGACCTCGAGGGCATCGACCCCGCACTGTCGTTCTACGGCGCGACCGAAACCTTGGCGGTCGAGGTACTGCTCCCTCGCTTTGACGTGGGGCAGGGGAGCGGTGAGGGCGGTGGGGTGCACCGTCGCGGGGTCCCGACCGCCACGCTCGAGACCCGCCAAGGCGAACGGACCGTCACCACCGTCTTCGACCTGCTGCTCGCGCAATACGGCGTCGGTCGCGAGGGCCTGCCGGGACAGTGGCCGACCGGATACGACGACCCCGAGCCCTACACGCCCGCGTGGCAGGAGGGGATCACCGGCGTACCCGCGGCCATGGCCGAGCGCATCGGCCGAGAGTTCGCCCAGAACTCAGAGGATTCCGGGGGGCGCTCGATGATCATTCTCGGGGCAGGCACCAATCACTGGTTCCACTCCGACACCATCTACCGATCCTTCCTCGCCCTCATCACCCTCACCGGGACCCAGGGCGTCAACGGTGGCGGTTGGGCGCACTACGTAGGTCAGGAGAAATGCCGGCCAGTCACGGGCTGGGCGCAACTCGCCTTCGGCCTCGACTGGGTTCGACCACCGCGCCAAATGATTGGCACCGCCTTCTGGTACGTACAGACCGACCAGTGGCGGTATGACAGGCTCGGCGCCGACCTCCTCGCCTCACCCCTCGGCGAAGGCCGATTCAAGGGCCGAACCATGATCGACACCCTCGCGCAGTCCGCGCGCTCAGGCTGGATGCCGTCCTACCCACAGTTCGATCGCAACCCCCTCGACATCGTTGCCTCCGCCGAGGCCGCGGGCCAGGAGCCCGCCGACTACGTCACCGACCAATTGAAAAGCGGCGACCTCTCGTTTGCGATCGAGGACCCTGATGCCCCAGGCAACTGGCCGCGAATCCTCACCGTCTGGCGGGCTAATTTGCTCGGATCTTCAAGCAAGGGCAACGAGTTCTTCCTCAAGCACCTCCTCGGCACGGCCAATGCAGTGCGGGCAGACGAGACCCCAAAGGGGGAGCGGCCCGTCGATGTCACGTGGCGCGAGGAGGCGCCGGAGGGCAAGCTTGACCTGCTCGTCAGCATCGACTTTCGCATGACGAGCACTGGCATCTTCGGCGACGTCCTCCTGCCAGCGGCAACCTGGTACGAAAAGCACGACCTCTCGACGACCGACATGCACCCGTACATTCATGCCTTCACCCCGGCGATCGACCCGCCCTGGGAGACCCGCAGCGACTACGACATCTTCCAAGGCCTCGGGCGCCGGGTGTCCGAACTCGCCCACGGCCACCTCGACACCCGCAAGGACCTCGTCGCCGTGCCACTGCTCCATGACACCCCCGATGAGATGGCGGTACCCGGCGGAATCGTCCGTGACTGGAAGACCGGCGAGGTCGACCTCATCCCCGGCAAGACCGCACCGAAGTTCGTCGTCGTCGAGCGCGACTACACCGCGATCGGCGCGAAAATGTCGGCGCTCGGCCCGCTGGCCGAGACTCTTGGGATGACGACGAAGGGCGTGCACTTCATGCCCACCGAGGAGATTGGTGTCCTGGCATCGAAGAACGGCGTGATCCCGGATGGTCCCGCCGCTGGCCGACCCTCACTCGTCACTGCAGTGCACGCATGCGAAACGATCCTCGCGCTCTCCGGCACCACGAACGGGCGTCTTTCGGTTCAGGGATTCGAGCACCTCGAGGAGCGCACCGGCCAGGTACTCGCCGACCTCGCCCGCGACAACGTGGGCACGCGCATTACCTTTCCTGACACCCAATCGCGCCCAGTACCGGTGCTCACCAGCCCGGAATGGTCCGGGAGCGAGCATGGGGGCCGCCGCTACACAGCGTTTGTCATCAACGTCGAGCGGCTGAAACCCTGGCACACCCTCACTGGGCGCATGCACTTCTTCCTCGACCATGACTGGATGAGTGAGATCGGTGAAAACATGCCGATCTTCCGGCCACCGCTCAACCTGCACCGGCTCGATGGCGACCAACGCACCGGCGCCGGCCGAGAGGTCACCGTCCGCTACCTGACACCGCACTCAAAGTGGTCGATCCACTCCGAGTACCAGGACAACCTCTTTATGCTGTCGCTCTCCCGCGGTGGGCCAGAGATCTGGATGAGCCCGCAGGATGCCGATGCCATCGGAGTGAAAGACAACGAGTGGATTGAGGCATACAACCGCAACGGTGTCGTTGTCGCTCGGGCCATCGTCTCACACCGAATGCCAGCCGGCACTGTGTTCATGTACCACGCGAAGGACCGCACCGTCGACGTCCCGAAGACCGAGACATCCGGGCTGCGCGGCGGCATCCACAACTCGCTCACCCGCCTGATGATCAAGCCCTCGCACATCATCGGCGGATACGCGCAACTCTCCTTCGCCTTCAACTACCTCGGACCAACCGGAAACCAACGTGACGAAATCACCGTCATCCGCCGTCGATCACAGGAGGTCGAGTACTGATGCGCGTGATGGCTCAGGTAGCGATGGTCATGAATCTCGACAAGTGCATCGGGTGCCACACCTGCTCGGTGACCTGCAAGCAGGCTTGGACGAACCGGGCAGGCGTCGAATACGTGTGGTTCAACAACGTCGAGACCCGGCCCGGCCAAGGCTATCCGCGCACCTACCAGGACCAGGAGCGCTGGAAGGGAGGGTGGGAGCTTAAGCGCGGAAGGCTGCGCCTTCGTTCAGGTGGACGTTTCAAGCGGCTCGCACAAATCTTCAGCAACCCATTACTGCCAACCCTTTCCGACTACTACGAGCCTTGGACCTACGACTACGACACCCTCATCTC
>CAMCSO010000128.1 GCA_945877545.1 Bifidobacterium breve
CCGATGGAGCCGCACGGCCACGCTTTCCGGAATGCTGGAGCGGCACGGCGGCTCTATGCCTCTGGATGGGGCACCAGCGATTGTGCCGGGGGCGCCGGCTGCATGGCTGGCGGCGCTCGCTCGATTTGGGTCGATGTCGCTGGCCGAGGTGGCCCTGCCGGCGATCAACTTGGCGATCAAGGGATTCCTGCTTGACGTCTCCCTCGTGACCAGCCTGTCCCTCATGTCACGTCGATTCAGTCGGTGGGGCGCAAGCTGTGCCGTCTACCTCCCGTACGGTCGCGAACCACGACTAGGCGACCGGCTGGTGCAGGGCACGTTGGGAGAGCTTCTGTCGGAACTCGTGGCCGCGGAGGAGTCAGCCGTCGGTGATCGGGCCACGCGGATTCGGGCTGCGCACGACGCCTTCTATCGTGGCCGGGCCGCGCACCGGATCGTCGAGTCGGTGACCGCCGGGGGCGGATACATGCAACTCACGGACCTCGCAGACTTCGAGGCCGAGGTGGCGCTGGCCCCCAAGATTGAGATGGCGGGCTGGTCGGTCTTCTCGACACCCTCGTGGAGTCAAGGGCCAGTTGCACTCGCGATCCTCGGAATTCTGGAGAGGCGGGGGGCTGGCCATAATGCAGGCTCTGCAGACGAGTTGCACGTCCTCATCGAAGCCATCACGCTGGCGTTCAACGACCGCGAGGACCACCTGGCCGCGCCCGATCAGATGTCCGCGGAGTTGCAGGACCTAATCGGCGCCCGGCATCTGGACGAATTAGCTGCGAGGATCGGAGAAGGAGCACTGGAGGGGCGGACCCTCCAAACAGCTTTCCCGGATGCACCGCCGCTCAGCACGACCGCGGTCGTGACGATGGACGCCAGCGGTGCGACCTTCGCGACATCGCCGTCCGACACGCTTGATGGAGGTCCGATTATTCCTGAGCTAGGCATTATGTGCTCCCCCCGCGGCGTTCAGAGCCGACTCGTCGCGGGCCACCCGAACGCCATTTCGCCCGGCGGTCGACCGTGCGTGACACCGGCTGCCCTCATCGCACTGCGATCGAATTGGGGCCGAGTGAGGCCGTGGGCCCTCGCGTGCCCAGGCGGCGACGTGATCGTGCAGGCTCTCGCGCAGGTCGTGTGGAATATCGCTCATCACGGTATGGATCCGCAGGTGGCTGTCGAGGCACCTCGCATCGCGGCATTCAACTTTCCGAGCGCTTTCCACCCGCATCCGAGCGCCGACCGGCGCGTCTTCGTCGAAGGTCGCGTCGGTACCGACGTGATGGTCGAACTGTGCAAGAGGGGTCATGTCGTCGAGCGATGGCCGGACTTCGAGTTCGACGCCGGATCCGTGCAAACGGTGATGGAGACCGTCAATGACGTAGGGCAGCCATACCTGCTCGCTGCCGCCGATCCCAGACGAAGTGCTTATGCACATGCTCGCTGAACGCTCTATCCGCCTGCGCCAACTAGCCCGAAGGATCACGACATGATCTCCCTCGAGACGACGATCGCCGACACCTGCGCTCTTGTCCGCATAGACAGCCAAAATCCTGGGGTGCAGGAGGCCGCATGCGCGGAGTGGGTGGGCAACCGGCTCGTCGCGGCGGGGCTGGCTCCGACGTGGCACGAGGTCCTTCCCGGGCGTCAAAACTTGATCACGACGGTTTCCGGCAATGGAGATGCGCCACGGTTGGTGCTCCTGGCCCATCTCGACACGGTGCCCGTGGGCGGTGGATGGACGGTTCCGCCGCACGGGGGCGTCGTAAGCGATGGACGGGTCTACGGACGAGGGGCCTGCGACATGAAAGGGGGGCTCGCAGTTGCGATCGGTCTGCTTGAGCAGGTCCATCGAGGGATGGGCGGGATGGCCGGTGATCTGCTACTCGTCGCGACCGTCGATGAAGAGGGCCCCGACATGGCAGGAGCGCAGCACCTGGTTGCAAGCGGTCTCCTCAAGCCAGACGATCAGGTGCTGGCTCTCGAGCCGACCGGCATGAGGCTACGGCTGGCGCAGATGGGCCTTCGCTGGATCGACCTGCGAGTGACGGGGAGGATGGCGCATGCTGGACGCGCCCATTTGGGAATCGACTCCGCCCATGTCATGTCAAGGATCGTCGATCGCCTGAAGGAACGGGTGGCGGGACTGCCCCACGAGGACGTCATCCTCGGACGGCCAAGGTTTACCTGCGGCATGATCCGTGCCGGGGTGGCCACCAACGTGGTTCCACCGTCCGCCGAGGCATCCTTTGACGTGCGCATCTTGCCCCCGATGCTGATCGATGACGTCGTGCCCATGGTCTCCGAGGTTGCAGAGCTCGTGATGGCAGACTTCCCCGGCGCCACCTTCACAATCGAGCCGCTGGGGGCACCGCGCCCGCCCGTCCGCGCAGACGAGGGCAGTCGGATCGTTTCGGGCCTGCGGAGTGCCTACCGTTCGGAAACTGGACAGCTGCTGCCTCATGGCGGCGACGACGGGCACGAGGCCTACACGGACGCTTCTATGGTTGCCGCGCTCACCGAAAGTACGTCGTGCACTGTGTTCGGCCCCGGTTCGACAGATCAGGCGCATACCGCCGACGAATACGTTCCGATCTCCGACCTCGATCTGGCAGGTCGAGTGATGGAAAGACTCATCGGGCGATGGTGACTTGAGTATATGCTCTAGTTCTACCTTCGAGCGGAGCTCCTGTGCTGCCGACAGTCGCCGAACTGCTTGAACTGCCGGAGATTCGTCGGGGCAACCCGGTGGTCCTCGCAGGTGGTTGCTCGCTTGATCGACCTGTTCGCTGGGTGCACGTCTCCGAGCTTGCAGACATCGGCGACATGCTTACGGGCGGTGAGGCACTGCTCACGACCGGCGTGGTCCTTCCGCATTCAACTGCCGGCCTTACGCAGTACGTGAACAGCCTCGTCGATGCGGGAGTCGCGGCGTTGTTCCTTGGGCTCGGTCGGGGATTCGAACACTGCCCTCAGTCTCTCATCAAGGCGGCTGAGTCTGCGTCGCTGCCTCTCATCGAGCTTCGGTCGACGATCCGTTTCATCACTGTTACCGAAGCTGTCCATTCGCTCATCGTGAATCGCCAGATGGTCGAGCTGAGACGAACGCAACGCACTCACGAGGTCTTCACCAACTTGGGGTTGGAAGGCGCTTCCGTGCCCACAATCCTGAAGGAGGCAGCGACACTCGCCCAGTCCCCGGTCATTCTCGAGAACCTCTCCCATTTGGTGCTCGCGCACGACAGCAACGGTCGCTTCGATGAGGACGTCCTGCACGATTGGGAGGCGCGCAGCCGTTCCTGCCGCGACACCGGTCGTACGACTTCCCATCCCGATGTTGGATGGCTCACGACTACGGTCGGTGCACGCGTTGAGGTATGGGGGAGGTTGGTCGCGCAGGTCGGACAGAGCCACATGCCGCATCAGGTGGTTGTGCTCGAGCGAGCGGCCGCGGCCATCGCCATCCGGCGACTGATCGAACGTGATCAGGAGACCCTTGAGCAGCAGGCGCGACGTTCCTTGCTGCACGACATCATCAATCGCTCCTATTCGTCCCGAGAGGACCTTTTCGCCCGTGCGTCGGCTTTCGGGCTCCACCTCCATCATCGTCAACTTGTGCCAATAGTCGTCCGCGTCTGGCCGGTGACCGAAGCTGATGGGATGAGAAGGCAACGGTTGATGCGGGATGTCGCCGCAGCCGTAGACGCAGCGGCCGAAAGCCGGCCGGAAGGTGTTCTTGTCGCGGTCATCGCGGCGGACACGCTGGGAATGCTGATGTCACTGCTGCCGCGGTCGCCGCGCGAACAAGCACTTGTGGGGCTGTCGTCAGCGGTTAGGAAGGGACTGGCCGGACTGGATCCTCCCCGGGAGGCGGTCATCGGGGTGGCAGGCAGCGTTGTGGAACTAAGCGAGGTAGGCCGAGGAATGCACGAGGCTCGGGAGGTGGCTGAGGCGGGTCGCGAGGGTATGCGCGGCAGAAGCTATCACGAACTTCCGGACGTCCATGTGCGCGGTCTGCTGTATCTTCTCCGCTCCGATCCGAGGGTCCAAGCGTTCGTCGAGCGCGAGATCGGCCCGCTTCTCGCGGTCGAGGCGGAACGACGGCGTGATCTACTGCAGGCACTTCGTCAATACCTAGGTGTCGGCCGAAATAAGTCGCTCGCTGCGGATGCTCTGCATATGAGTCGCCCCGCGCTTTATCACCGGCTGCGCAGCATAGAGAAGTTGCTGAACGTGGACCTGGACGACGTTGAGGCCTGCCTCACGCTGCATGTCGCAATCATCGCCTTCGACGTACAGCAGCGCGACGAGCGTGGATGACACCACCTTCTGTAACCATGCGTCCGCTAAGGGTTACAGCCTGACCGTTGTTCAGTCGCGACGGCCGGTGAAACATGCATCTAGAAAGGACGTCGTCCGTCAGGGCGATCGGCAAGGTCAATGTCCACAAACAAGGAGGACCTCAGTGACAACACATACGAAGCGTGTCCGCGGCGGCGGGGGGCGCACACGGAAGACGGTGGCGGCAGTGGTCGCGACCATGGCCGTCATACTGACGGCAGGGTGCAGTGGATCATCGTCGACAGGTGCGGCCGAGGGGTCACCTGCTGCGGCCGAGGGGTCACCTGCTGCGGCCGAGCTGACTCCCGTGAACGATCAACTCGGTTGGCTGAAGATCACTCAGTTCGGGGGCTTCTTCAATGCTGACGCCAACGGCTACTACAAAGACGAGGGCATCGCACCGACCTTCACCGCTGGAGGCCCGAATATCAGCGGCTGGCAGTCTGTGTCCAGCGGCAAGGCCCAGATTGGCGACGATGACAATACCAACGTCCTCCTCGCGATCGAGAAGGGCGAGCCCCTGGTAGTGATCGGTGCCATCTTCCAGACGTCACCGTTCGCCATCATCAGCCGGGCGGACAACCCGATCAAGACCATCCAGGACGTCAAGGGGAAGACCATCGCTCTCCCGGAAGCCGCCAAGCAGCAGGTTGAGGCGCTCATCACGGCAGCGGGGATCTCGCTGGATGACGTCGAGTTGGTCCCGGCCGGTCCTGATCCTTCGGCTCTGGCCTCAGGGCAGGTGGACGGTTACTTCGGATATGCCACGGCTCAGGGCGTCGCGCTTCAAGCGCAGGGAATCGACGTGGAGACCCTCTACCTTGAGGACATGGGCGTTCCCAGCTACGGCAATGTCATCATCACGACGAAGGATGAGCTGGCCAAGAACAAGGATCTCCTTGTCCGCTACATGCGAGCCTCCATCAAGGGGTACGAGTACCTGAACGCCAACCCGGATGCCGGCGCCAAGGTGGTCGTCGATTCTTACGGACCTCCCGATCTCGTCCTCGCCAATGAGCAGTTGACAGCGAAGTTCCAGGCTGACCTCATTAAGTCTGACAAGGGTGTTCTCAACGTCGATCCGACCAAGATGCAGAAAATCATTGATGCGCTGGTTGCGGCAGGGACCCTCTCCGGACCACTAAGCGCTGCCGATGTCGTGGACACGTCGGTTCTCGAAGAGGCGTATTCGGGGCAGACAACTCTCCTCAAGTGAGACAGTTCCCAATTATCAACTGACGAAGCAACGGAGCAGAACATGATCATCGACGCCTACAACAACGTCTGGCAGGCCGGCGGAACGTCGGACTATCTAACCTCGGAGTCATACACACCTAATGACATGATCCGGGCGATGGACCAGGCCGGCGTCGATCTCGCGATCGGGTGCTCCCTGGGACAGATGGTGGATAACGATTTCATCGCCGAGACTGTAGCGGCGAATCCTGGGCGCATCATCGGCTTTGGGCAGGTGAATCCCAGGTCCGTCGACGCAGTGGCAACTGTCGCTCGCTGCGGGACGGACCTGGGACTCCGTGGGCTTAAGTTGCACCCGACCATGCACGGCTACCACTTCGCAGACCATGGCCTCTTGGACCCGATATTCGAAGCGGCTACACAGCAGGGCTTGGTGATTCTGGTCAACGCACTGGACGATCCGTTCTGCGCGCCCCTGGCGATCGAGGAGATCGCCAGGGGCTTCCCCGACACGCCAGTACTGATCGCCCACATGGGCACAGTGTGGAACCTCAATGAGGCGATCCTCGTTGCCGCGCGCAATCCCAACATTTACCTCGAAACGTCCGGCGCACAACTGCTGGATGTGAAGCTTGCCTACCGCTCGGTGGGGCCAGACCAAATCGTCATGGGTACTGACTGGCCAGGAAATGACTTCGATCTGGAGCGTGCGAAGATTGCGCGCGCCGTGCCGTCAGAAAGCGACCGGATGCTGATCGAGGGTGGGACGATGGCCAGACTCCTGGGGCTTGACGGCGAATGACGACGACGCCCGGGGCACCTGACTCGTGCATTGTGGTGAAGGACGTAGGAATGGATTTCTCTTCGAAGTCCGGGACCTTTCAGGCCTTGTCAGAAGTCTCCCTTAACGTCGAACGCGGTCAGTTCGCCACGCTCATCGGTCCCTCAGGCTGTGGGAAGTCGACCCTTCTTCGCGTCATCGCTGACCTCCTCCAACCATCTTCAGGCTCGGTATCGGTCTTCGGAGAGTCGGCTGGGCAAGCTCGCAAAGCCAGGAACTTTGGATTCGTCTTCCAGGACCCGGTTCTGCTGCCTTGGCGCAGTGCGTTGTCCAACGTTGCGCTACCGCTCCGGGTGTCCGGACTCACAAAGGGCGAGGCTGAGGCGCGCGCCAGAGCTCTGCTCGACCTTGTGGGCCTAGCGGGCTTTGAGCAGAATCTGCCCTCGACCCTCTCCGGAGGAATGGCGAGGAGAGTGGCAATCGCCCGCGCGTTGACACTGCATCCGTCCGTGCTGATGCTCGACGAGCCGTTCAATGGCCTCGATGAGATCCGTCGGCAGAACCTCAACGAGGAGCTCCAGCGCGTCTGGATGGAGTCCGGCGCGACTGCGATTCTCGTGACGCACAACGTGAGTGAGGCTGTCTTCCTCTCCGATCGGGTCTTCGTCATGGGCAAGGGGCCGGGCCGTATCGTCGCCGAGCTCGTCATCGACCTACCGCGCCCACGGACGACCGTGATGGCCCTAGAGGGGCGCTTCCTCGAATACGTGCGCACGCTGACCGCCGAGCTGACGGGCACCTATGCAGTGGAGGATTTGTGAGTCGGTGGGCGCGAGTTGTCACTCTCTCGGCGGTCTACCTCGCCATCCTCGTTTGCTGGCAGCTCATCGCGAACGCAGATGCCGGTCCCCAGTCGCTCCTGTCTGGACCGGTCCAGATAGCGCAGACGATCATTGAAAAGTGGCAGATCCTGCTGCAAGCATCAATCGTCACGCTCACCGAGGCCATCGTCGGACTGTTTGGAGCGGTTATCCTCGGGGTGACCGTTGCCGTTATCATCGATGCTGTGGATCTGGTCGGCCCGACTGTCTACCGCCTTTCCGTGATCCTCTACAGCGTTCCGCTGATCGCGCTTGCGCCTCTGCTAGTGCTCTGGTTTGGACCGACCTTCACCGCTCGAGCGGTGACAGCAATGGTCGCATCCTTCCTACCCATCGTCATCAACACCGTGCAGGGCCTGCGCGGCGCGCCCCATGCTGTGACGGAGTTGGGATCGTCCCTCGCCATGTCGCGTATCTCGATCCTGTCGGTGCTCAGATTCCGCTACGCGGTGCCATCCTTTCTTGCATCGCTCAAGATCGCCGGGCCTGCTGCATTCATAGGGGCGATGCTGGCGGAGTGGGTGAATGCGGAAAGAGGGCTCGGAATCAGCCTCCTCTACGCCATGTTTAGCTTCAATGTCGAAGGACTTTGGTCGACGTTGGTCGTGGCGACCTTCTGGTCCGGTGCCATCTACTTGATGTTCGACACGCTCGCCAAGCGTGCAACGCCCTGGCATGCCAGCGCGGGAGCCGCGAAGTGACCGAAGCGCGGACGGGCAGCCGACTGACGTCGACACCAGGGCTGAGCGCCACGGTCGGAATCCTGATGGTCATTGTCGTGTGGCAGGTCGCGGTCATCGTCCTCGATCTGCCGAACTACGTTCTCCCGTCGCCTTGGGAGATCCTGACAGAG
>CAMCSO010000129.1 GCA_945877545.1 Bifidobacterium breve
CTCCGGGATTACCGCTAGTGACGCGGATGCGGCCAGCCTGCTGCTGGGTTGAGTCGGCGTACGCGCCGACGCGCCGCTCGAGGATGGGGAGGCTTGCGGGGTCGGTGGCGCTGGCATTCATGTGCTTACCGGTTTGAGCCGCTGCAGTACTTCGGCGGCATCGTCCTCGTCGATGAGCTCTCGCGCGAGGGCGGTGTGGGTGGCCTCGGCTAGGCGCTCGCGCATGACTCGGCCGCGGCACTCAAGGAGGGCGGCTTTCAGCGGCATCGTCGCTAGCCCGTCGACGACCTCGACCGCATCGGTCGTCACACCGTGGATGAGTTCGATCGTGGCCGGAAGTTTCGTGCGTACTCGGCGGTTGGTCGCGACCTTGATCCTTCTCGGGTTGACGAGCGCGAGCGCGTGCAGTGCGAGAACGGATTCGTCGGCCAGCATGGAGCCGGGCCCGACGAGGGCGAGGGCCTGCGCGTAGGGGGTCAGCGGGGTCGTCGGTGCTTCCTCCATCCGGTATACCCCGAAGCCCACGCGGCTCAGGGCGCCGCGTGCAGCGAGCTTGCGCAACTCGACGGCAGGCACCCCCGCAGCGACAGCCTGGTCGGTGGTGACATGGCGTAAGCGCACCAATATCGGTACGGATGCGCCTCCCCTAGGCCCGTCATCCCTCACGAGCCGCTTGGGCTGCAGTCGCCTACTGGGGTCGAAGTTCCCCAAGCGCGAGTGGTCAACGGGCCAGAGGACAGGAGGTCAGGCAGAACGACGGCGCTATGGCGAACGCCCTGAGCTGACGCGCCTCCCGATCGTCCTGTAGCCGTCGCATCCGCTTGATTGTGGTCGGCGCACACTCCAGCGCCTTGGGCCAGTCGAGCAGGTCGTTGACCTTGCGCCAGTGCATGGTGCCGCTGCGGTCGAAGCGGTGCCTGCTCTCCTGCTCCTGGGCGCCGGCGTACCGGAAATACAAGCCAGCGAAGTCGAGCAGTTCGCGCTCGAGGTCCGTCAGTGGCATGGGTCGAGTGTGACGCGCGGAAGTGAAATGAGACTAGGTCACAGTGAATTGACGGCGGTGGGTGGTTGATGTGCGCCATCGGCCAGCTTCGACTTAAACTTCCAACGAGTGGGGGTTCGGTGGGCAACTGGAAGCGACATCCGCGCAAGGATCTGGAGGCGGTCCTCCAAGAGTTCGCCGACCACGGCTGGCGAATATTCGATCCCCCGAAGTACTACAAGGTCCTGTGCCCATGCGGGTCCCACTACCGCTGGATACACCTGACGCCGAGCAACCCGAACTACGGGAAGCAGGCTGTACAGTGGGCGAGCCGGACATGTCCGAGATGGAAGGAGGAGGACGAGTGACCACGCACTGCACCTGGGAGTTCCACATCTCCAGCACGGAGCCGTCCACCACCGTCGCCGACGAGGTCGAGCGGATCATGGAGCACCTGCTCAAGCTGGAGTCTTCCGACGATCGGCTCATGGATGCGGCTGTCGGCCTGAACTTGGAGCTGATGTCGGTTGAGATCAGTATGAGCGCGGAGGGGTCGACTTTCGAGGAGGGTCTGGCGATCGCGCTGGCGGCGATCCGGACTGCCATCCACTCGGCGGGTGGTTCAACTCCGGATTGGCCGAACTTTGACGACCTGCTTCCGCATGGCCACGATATGGCGGTCGAGGACGGGTTGATCCTCCAGCGTGGCGAGCTCATAGCCTCCTAGTGCGTGTCTCCAATGTTGAGCGGGTGTGTGGCCTGATTATGGGGATTTGTCACGTATCGCTGTTCTTTCTGACGAGATGTGGGCTCGGATTGAGCCGTCGCTGCCTAGGTCCTCCGCACTTGGGGCATGCCGCACCCTTGACGCTCCCAATCGCCAACAGGATCATTCCCGACTGGCTGGTCGGTGGGTTGCCGCGTGAATGTCCCGAAGCCCGCCGTGTGATGCTCGCGATGGCCGAGGAGAGTTCGAACACGTAGTTCGGCCTGACGCGGGACGGAATCGGGGATGCCGCCCGACGAAGGGGCGGGCAGTACACGTGGGTTCGGGTTGCTGTTGTGAGCTCGCGTCTGTGCGCGTGTCGAACGTCGCGCGCAGCAGGTGCGAGTGCGCGGCCGGGCGGCAGTCCACGCGCAAAGCACCTCAAGCCACAAACACGGTTGCTCACCGTTACCTTGTGCTGTCTCGCTGAATTAGAGCACCGTAGTCGGCAGCCATAACTGTAGGTGCGCAATAGGAAGTCGGCGGCCTCATCAGCGGCACCAAGGCAGAAGTCCACGAAGCGCCGCAAGACGTGTTCAAGATCCAGCTCGTTGGTCGTGCCGTCGATCACGACGACAGGCGTGTCATTCATTTGACACTGGGAGGGGCGAGTCTTTGAAAGTCGTTGCACTGCAACGACTTTTCGTGGGGTGAGTGACGGGACTTGAACCCGCGGCGTCCTGGACCACAACCAGGTGCTCTACCAGCTGAGCTACACCCACCATGCCCGGCTAAATGCTTGCGCACCCTCACCGGTCATCTCGCTCGCGCGAGGCTCTCAGGATACCCAATAACCCTTGTCACCGTTACCCGCCTCCCCTTGAAACAGGCGGGAAACGTTACTGGCTCGAAATTTCGGTGGAGACGTCCGGTTAAATCCCCTTGAGATGCAGGTCATTCACCGATCGGCTGCACGCGGTGATCGACCACGTGACTACCGCTGATGGCCTTGGCCGCCTGTGAGTCTGGCCCAGGCTGCTCGACGAACACGGCATCACGGTAATAGCGCAGTTCGGCGATCGACTCCCTGATGTCACCGAGGGCTCGATGATTGCCGCTCTTCTCGGGGGAGGAATAGTAGACCCGCGGGTACCAGCGCTTGCCCAGTTCCTTGATGCTCGAAACATCGATAAGCCGGTAGTGGAGGTGCGCATCGAGACGTGGCATGTACTTCGCGAGGAATCCGCGATCGACGTAGACGCTCGACCCGGCGAGCGGCGCCTTGCGCTCCTCGGGCACGTGTTGCTTGACGTAGGCGAGGACTTGTTCCTCGGCATCGGCGAGGGTGATGCCGCCGGGGATCTTCTCGAGCAGGCCCGAGACGGTATGCATGTTGAGGACGAATGGATCCATCGCAGCAAGCGGTGCATCATTCGGTTTGACGACGAGGCTGATGCCGGTGTCGATCTCAGTGAGGTCCGCCTCGGTGACGATGCAGGCAATCTCGACAATCTCATCGGCGGCCACGCTTAAGCCGGTCATTTCGCAATCGATCCAGACGAGTCGGTCGTTTGCGGTCATGGCGCGAGTCTATTGGAGGAGCCAGCGCACCAAGTCCGACTCCGCGACGATGCCGAGCAGGCGACCCGTCTCGTCAACGACGGGCACCGCTTCGACGGTGTGCTCGGTCATGAGCGCAGCAACCCGAGTCGGGTGATCACCAGGCAGGACTTTCAGATGGGGGAGTCGCATGATGACGTCGTGCACGGTCCGGCCCTGAAGGTGCTCAGGGGTCGTTGGGATCTGGTTGAGCACAGTGCGGTGGCTGATGACCCCAAGTGTTGTTTCGCCGAAGTCAAGGACGACGAGATAGCGGAGGCCGGAAACGAACAGCAACTGCCAGGCGTCCCACATCGACGCGGATGCCTCGACCGTGAGCACCGGAGTCGACATGATCTCGTCGACACGCGCAAGCGCAGGGGCGGTGGTCTTCGACGGGCTCATGGGGCCACCGTTGCCGACTGGTGCCTGGACACGACGGCGACAGGCGCTTGGGCATGGTGGAGCACGCCGTGGCTGACCGACCCAAGCACAGCGCTCATGACCTGACCGTGACTTCGGTTGCCGACGACGAGGCGCCAGCTGCTGAGGCTGGCCATGTTGAAGGCGAAGCCGATGGCGGCCGATGAACCAGCGGTGCCGTCCATCCCGAGGACGACAGTGTCGGCGCTGGGGTCGGGGAGCGATCTGATGACGATGACCGGACATTGTGAGTGGGTCGCGACCTGCGTGCTCACCGATCCGAGGAGCAGTCGCTTGAAGCCGCCCTGCCCTCGCGACCCAACGACCACTATTGCTGCAGTTTCTGAGGCACCGATCATGATCCCGCTGGGAGAGCCGACCTCAATGCGGGTCTGGACATCTGCGGCCGTCAGCGTGGACGCAATCTCATCGAGTTCAGCTAGGGCTCCCTGTCTGACTTCGGCCTCGGGGTTCAGGTCCTTTGGGAGCCCCGCGCTGAATGGTGAGGAGCCGACCGGTGGGAGGACGGTGTGGACGAGGGTGAGACCACATCTTCGCTCGAGTGCCTCCTCGTCCGCCCAGAGCGCCGCAGTTCTGGACTCGGGGCTGCCGTCGACGCCAACTGCGATGCGTGCGTTCCACTGGTACTCGTCCATGGGCTAAGAATCCCCGCGATCGGTGCTGTGAGAGAGGGGAGATCGGCCCGAAAGGTAGGGACTTAAGTCCCATGCAGACCGGGTCTGTAAGAAATCGGCTCACAAGCGCGTGGGACGGTGAGGCCTCCCGATACCCTTGCGTGCATGGCCGAACTCGTCTACCGACCCGTGATCTTCGCTGCGAAGGCGCTGTTCGCCGGGCTGGGTATCCGATTCGACATCGTCGGCCTTGATCGCATTCCGCCGGTCGGTGGTGCGATCATCGCCATCAATCACACGAGTTACCTTGACTTCGCGCTCGCTGGGCTGCCCGCCGAGTACGCGGGCCATCGACTCGTGCGGTTCATGGCGAAGGACGCGATCTTTCGCCACCCGGTCGGGGGTCCGCTCATGCGGGGGATGAAGCACATTCCGGTTGATCGCGAGGCTGGATCCCAGGCCTTTCGCGATGCGGTTCGCGAGGCAAAGGCAGGTGAGCTCATCGGAGTGTTTCCCGAGGCCACAATGAGCCGGTCCTTCGAGGTGAAGGACATCAAGAACGGTGCGGTGCGCATGGCAGTTTCGGCCAACGTCCCGCTCATCCCCATGATCGTGTTTGGCGGCCATCGCATCCTTGGCTACGACCGTAAGGACTTTTCGAGGGGAAAGACCGTTGCGATGACCCTCGGGGAGCCGATGCACCCGAAGCGTGGCGACGATGCCGAGGACCTCACCGTCGAATTGCGCTCGAGGATGGCAGTGCTCCTTGATGAGACCCTCGACCGCTACCCAGCCCCGACGCCAGGCGAGGATCCCTGGTGGCTACCAAAGCGTCGGGGCGGAACGGCGCCGACTCTTGAGGAGGCGGAGGCGATTGAGGAGCGCATCCGCGATGAGAAGGCAGCCCGGCGCGAGTAATCCTGAGGCGGCTGAGTCCCAGCAGGCCAGCCAGAAATTTAGCAGTAAATGAAGCATTGGGGTTAGACCTGCTCAACCAACTACGTGCAAATGGGGGCGACTCAACGACCGTAGAGGTGAAGTCCGCCGAAGGCGGTTTGCCGACGTCGATTGGCGCATCCCTTTCTGCTCTTGCCAATCTGCCGGGAGGGGGCATCCTCCTCCTCGGGCTGAGTGAAGAGGAAGGCTTCGCGCCAGTGGGACTCCGTGATCTACAGACCCTCAAGCAGTCGCTGGGTGCGAAGGCCCGAAGCCCTGGCGCCTCCGGTTCAACTGTCCATCAGTGACGCGACGGTCGGTGGCGAGGCGGTCATCGTGGCAGAGGTAGCACAGTGCGATCCCACGCTGAAGCCTTGTCGCTTGACACCCAACGGCAAAGCCTTTGTGCGCTCGTACGACGGCGACTTCGAGATCTCCGAACAAGAGGTGCAGGGGTTCCTCGTCAGTCGAGGGACTCCACGTGCGGATCGGCTCGCTGTCCCCGGGACCACCACAGCAGACCTGGACATGGAAGTGGTCGAGGCGTGGCGGCAGGTCCTGCGAGCCAATCACGATCCGTTGTCGAAGTTTGAAGGAGACGAGTTGTTCCGGCGTTCTGGAATAGTTGGGCCTCAGGGGGAACTCACCCGCGCGGGGCTACTGACGTTAGGACTTTATCCACAGCAACATCTGCCGCGCTTCACCCTGCACGTGACGAGTCGACTGACGACCGCAGACAACCAGCGGGCCGTCAACACGAAATTCATCAACGGACCGATTCCCACCATGCTGGGTGACGCCATGGAATGGCTTCAGGTGAATGTTCCGACGAGCATCGTGACGCACCCTGACGGCACTGTCCGGGATGAATACGCATTCCCTATGGAGGCGCTTCGTGAGTTGGTGGCGAACGCACTCGTGCATCGCGATTTGGCGACGTGGTCGGAGAGTTTGGCCGTGGAACTCTGCGCGGACCCCCGTGGCAGCTGACGTTACGACCGCTGTGGGGCTGCACCTGCCAGCAGTCGGGACTGGGATACGTCGCGTCTATGACCTTCTTCTGCGCGGAGGGCCGGTAACGGTGGAGCACGTTGCCCGCACACTCAACATGAGCCAAGGCACGGCAAGGTCTCATCTCAACCGTCTTCGCACATCTCCTTACGAGCTGGTGGACGCTTCGGGAGGCCGTGGCAAGATCACCACGTACCTGATCAGATGAACATAGAACCAGATGTGGGCCCGGCCGGGGAGTTTGTCACGAATAAGGGCAGTGGCGGCAACCGCTATCGCAGCAGGCACCGCGCCGGAGGTGGTAGGCCGCCGTCATGACGAAGAGTCCGGTGGTGGCATCGAAGTAGCCGTCTTCGCCGCCTGCTTCAGCGAGGTCGTGGGCCGCCTTCGCGGCCTCGGAGATGGGCTCATCACCGTTGGCGTGGGTCACCCCTTGTCGATTCCGATGCTGAAGTAGGAAGAGCCCTTGCCTGCGCCTACCTGGTATTCCACGACCGCGGTCCCGAGGACGGGCTTCGCCGAGATCGCGAATGTGCCTCTCGTCGTGACGGTTGCACAACCGAGTCGGGTGCGGGGAATGACGTGATAGGCGCAGACCTTCGGCGGATCGACGCCTCTGGGGAGGGGCTGAGCAAGGCTCCCGATCACGCCCACGACCCGATCGCCCTTCGACGCGGTGAGTTGCTGGGAGCCAAGGTAGAAGTCGAACCGCGGAGTGCGGGTGATGTTGACCTTGAGGCGCGCTAGTTCCTTGCCACCGTGCGAGATGGTGATCCGTGCCTTGCCGTAACCAACAGCGGTGAGCATGCGCCGTCCTCGGTAGCCGGTCGAGGTCACGACCGATTCGTTGCTGGACACTGCCGTGTAGTTGGAGACGTCCCAGAGCAATCGCTCGCCGGTCTCGTTGAGGGCGAGGGTGGTGACACCGGCATCGAGGACTACCGGCTCGCGGTCGAGCATCGACCCCTTGCCTGTGAAGGTTGACACCTGTAGGACGAACCTCGTGACGGCCGGGCCCGCGGTGCCATCACGAACGACGATGAGGGCCGCGCCGACGTCGAGAGTATGAAGCATTGGGCTCGTCACGGTACCCGGTGTCGTGACGCCGTCAACGGTGGTGGGCTCGCCGAGCATCCCTTGGCTGACGAGGGAAATGGCACTATTTGACGTCTCGACGAACGCGGCCGCAGGAAAGCCGCCAAGGACGAGCGTCTGCCCCATAAAAGCTGTGACGACGGTCCCGTTGACGCTGGGAGTGATCGGTACTGAAGCCCAGGAGGAGGGATCGCTGCCGGACGGGGGTGAGATACCTAGCTGCGAGTCCGCGGCCAGGGCGTTTCCCGCCCACAGACCGGTCATGATGACGGCAAGGGTCAATACCCCGACCAGTCGGTGCGGCTTCATGCTCGTCCCTGCGTCGGTTGGAATTCGTGCTTGATCGGTTTAATACATTATGGGTGACGAGATGCGAAGTTCGCGGCTCGACATTTGCCGACTTGGTAGTTGAAGGGTAAACTAATCCCAACGAAAGGTGCCCCCATGCCAGCGATCACCGCCGACCCCCTGACCCTTCCACGCATCGACCTTCCCTTCGACGCGACACCGCGCAGTGTCACGTCCATCACGCGCGCCCCATCGGGCAATGAGGGCGAGGGCTTTCCGGTTCGCCGGGCATTCGCCGGCATCAACGCGGCTGACCTTGACCCGTTTATCCATATGGATCAGATGGGCGAGGTTGAATACGCCC
>CAMCSO010000130.1 GCA_945877545.1 Bifidobacterium breve
TCAAGGTCCCCGGTACAGCCGACAGCCTTGCTGGCCGAGCAGCAACCATTCACGTGCACGGGCTGAGCCAAGGCGAAATGGTCGGGCGAAGCGACGACTTCGTCACGCGCATCCTCGATGACGGCACTCCTGCAGCATTCAGGACGACCTGGCGTCGGCAGGACTACGTTGAGATGCTGGCGCGAGGTGCCTACCCTGAGGTTCAGGGGCTCGAAGGCCGAATGCGAACGGTCTGGTTGGACGGCTATCTTGCGCGCATCATTGAACGGGATGCGGCGTCTGTCTACCGCCAGGTGCAACCGGCGCGTCTTCGGGCTGTCCTGCGTCTACTGGCGGCCAATCAGTCCGGTGAGATGGTGAAGGGCCGTCTCGCTGAGCAGTCGGTCATCCCTGCAACCTCGATCTCGACCTACCTTGATGTCGCCGCCGCCATCTTCCTCGTCTCAGCGCTACCGCCGTGGACCCCCAACCTCACCAGACGTGAGATCCGGCGACACAAGTCCATCGTCTTGGATTCGGCGGTCGCCATGAGACTGGCACGCATGTCGGCCGGCCAACTTGAGCCCCTGGTCGGCGGGGATCATCTGGGCCCGATGCTCGAGGGGTTCGTCGTCTCCGAATTGATGAAGCAAGCAGGGTGGAGCGAGACCTCGTTTGCCCTCTCCCACTACCGAGATCGCAATGGCGTCGAAGTCGATCTCGTCGTCGAACTCGACGACGGGCGAGTCATCGGCATCGAGGTGAGGGCGGCATCGTCATTCAGGGGCGAGCACTTCGCGGGGCTGCGCTCCTTCGCGGAGCGTTTGGGGTCCCGCTTCGCGGGTGGGATCGTCCTGGGCACGGGTGAGGCGGGCCATCAGCATGCTGAGCGGCTGTGGGGGCTTCCCATCTCCGCGCTCTGGGAGTTGTAGGTCGCGGCCCTTTACTTGTCGATTTGGGTGCTGACAGCCTCGACGAAGTCCTGATCATCGCTCTGCGCATCTGCCATGGCTACATCGAGCGACTGACGCCGTGCCTCATCGGCAAATGCCGCCGAGCGAACGTCGGGCACCCATATTTGGATCGGTCGAAGTCCCTGCATGCGCAGGCGCTTGCGGTGGTCTGAGCCGCGCTCACGGACGTTCATAATTTTAGGTTACTTGTGACGCCAGCGACGATCAATGGTTGTGAATCAGGCTCGTGGCGACTGCTCTGACGTGCGGTGCCGAGTTTGCGAACCTTGGGCATTCCGGCAGCGCGCTCCTTGGCCAAGTCGCACGCGCTCTGCATGGCGAGCCACGCTCGAGCAGTGCTGATTCCAGCGGCCTCCAGACGCAGGGCAAGGTTGGGCGAGATCCGTGCGTGCTCGTTGATCACTCGGCTCAACGTCACACGGGAGACACCAAGACACTCAGCGGCATCGGAAACCGAAACTCCAAGTTCGACAAGGACGTCTTCCCGCAGGATGGCGCCCGGGTGCACGGGATTCTTCATGCTTTCCACACTCCTCAGTGGTGGTCCTGATAATCGGCGAGCCTGCCGGACAACGGGTGGCTCTGGAATCCAGGAAAGCCCAGGTCCCGCGGCCCCTGGGCGACGTCGAGCGCAGACAAAATGCGCCGCAACTTCGGCGCGTGAGCAACTTGCACCCCTTTGATGGAGTCGCGTTCGTACAGCGCCTGCAACCCCTTGTGCCGGAAGCTCACGATCATAGTTGAGTGTAACGTGATGCGATACACGTTACAAGAGTCTTGCCGCAGGGTGAGTCTGGCTGCAGGGTGAATAAGGATGTGCGCATGCGGGCACGGGATCTTGGTATCAGGTTCGACGGCACTGCCGGCCCGTTGAACGGCATCACCGATGTGGCGGGCGTTGAGGTGGGCATGGTCACGCTGGTTGAGGGCGGCTCTGCGGACCGCTCCGGCTCAGTCGACGCTGTCTGCTCGCGCTCCGGGGTGACGGCGATCCTGCCCCTTGACGGTGATGATCGGCAGGCCCCGTGCCTTGCAGACGTCGAAGAGTTTCATCGTCTGCGGCTCGAGACCCTTTGCCGAGTCGATGAGCATGACGGCGCTGTCGAGGGCTGAGAGCACCCGGTAGGTGTCCTCGGAGAAGTCGGCGTGGCCCGGAGTGTCGACGAGATTGAAGATGGCGTCGCCGTTGGGGAACTGCAGGGCGGAGGAACTGATAGAGATGCCGCGCGCCTTCTCTATGTCCATCCAGTCAGAGACCGTGCCGCGGCGACCAGCCTTGCCGTGGATTGCCCCGGCCTCGGTGGCCGTGCGCTTGGGTGACGGGGCGTGTCCGGTCTCACTGGAGTCTGACGAACGCGAATCTGACATGGCCGGACTTTCCTCCGCGTGCCGTGATCACTGTGCATGCCCGTTGACTACGCAGACTTGAGTTTACCCTCGGCCGCTGGCACCTAGTCCCGTCCGTCGCGGTGGCCTTCGATCGACCAGCAAACCAACGTAACGAGGTAGAGCCCGATGACGTCGATGACCTTGGCGACGGCCTCCGCCTTTTCGCCGTCCTGTCACCCGCGCCAGCACCTCCCGGTCCGCGTCGTTCAGGGCAAGGGCGGCAGCAGTCGCAGCGGGCATGGAACATTAGCCCGCAATACGATGCGTAAACTAATTAACGATACGCACCACTAGGATTTTAGGGAACCTGCCGAACTGCGGCGTGCGGCAAGCACGCAGCCCACGGCAGCGAGGATGTAGAACACCCCTGTGACGCCGAAGACCATTTCTTTGGCGAAGGTGGCGTTGGTCATGAGGTCACCGACCACGCGCGCGACGTCCTTCACTGCCCAGGCGCACGCGATGAAGATCGCGATACCTGTTGCCGCGCCTCCCATTTGAGCGGTGAGACTGCGTCGCATGGCGATGAGCGAGATCGCGATCAGTACGACACCGCCAAATGCCACCGCGCCGAATTGGTGACTCGAGCGGTCGCTGCCTAGTTCAACGAAGCCGATTCCGTACACCAGCATTCCGGAACAAAGGAGCGAGAGCTGCGCGTAGGAGGCGACCGGTCCCTTATTGATTGCATGTAGCGACTGCTTGTGTGCGATGACGACCAAGACGCCCATGGCGCCGATGATCCATCCGGTACCCCACAACACGTATGGGACTGCTGCCCAGCCGGTTGAACCCGCCCCGATGTTCAGGGCGAGCGGGAGAAACTCACACGCCGCCACAAACAGACCAATGACGAAGATGACGTATGCCGGTGTGCCAAACTGCCTGCGGAAGGCAGATCCGTGGGTGAGCACGCCCACCGCAAGGATCAGTGGCCCAAGGACGCAGATAACCCATTCCCAAGAAACAGTGTCAAATGGTAAGGCGATGGCCAGGTAACCGAGTGCCCACAAGGCAAACCCAACTGCCGCGATCATCAACGATCGCGACGACGAAATGTGTACGTGCTCTGTCATGACGGCTCCCTTGCTGAGGTGAATGCGGTTGCGCAGAAGATTGGCTGAACTCCACTGCGTTCGAGAGGCGCGACAGATTCTGATGGAAATATTCAAGAAGAAATCTAGAAGTGTGCCGTTCAGCAGATTACTCCTGCTTCGCGAGTCATACCTCTGCGACACGACCTAGGTGCCCATGTCGGTAATGCGTGATTGCTTGGTGTTGCGGGAGAATGTCTCATGGCGCAATGGACCGCCACCATGAATTCCTTCGATTCCTCAAGCAAGTCGCCAAGGCCTACCCCGACCGCGAGCCCCACGTCGTCATGGACAACTACGCAACCCACAAGAGCACCGAGGTCCGCGACTTGCTCGACGACAACCCCCGCATCCACACCACTTCACCTCGACATCTGGATCATGGCTGAACCTCGTCAAAGTCTGGTTCGGCTTCATCCAGCGCCTGGCCATCGGCCGAGGCACCTTCACCTGGACCAAGACCGCCGCCAAGTCCTCGCCAAAGCGAACCGTCAAAAGACTATTAACACGAGCCACTAGTCTCAGCGCTACCGCCATGGAACCCCAACCTCACCAGACGTGAGATCCGGCGACACAAGTCCATCGCCTTGGATTCGGCGGTCGCCATGAGACTGGCCCGCATGTCGGCCGGCCAACTTGAGCCCCTGGTCGGCGGGGATCATCTGGGCACGGGTGAGGCGGGCCATCAGCATGCCGAGCGACTGTGGGGGCTTCCCGTCTCCGCGCTCTGGGAGTTGTAGGTCGCGGCCTTGCATCGATCTGCTCCCGCCCGGGACTATCGGCCCTCGCAGACGGCCGCCTCGCGATCGACCGTGGAGAAGCCGGCAAAGAGGGCGTCCGGCACCGGCCGGAGCGTCGGCCTAGCGCGGAGCCAACGACCCTGACGAATCCGTTCGGCTAGTGAGCGAGTCCGAGGAAAACCAGGAGGCGTCGCTCGAGTTCGAGCATCTGTGCCCCGTCAAGGTGGCCGATTCGCTCGCCTACGTTGCTGCGGCGCACGGTGGTGACCTTGTCGATCATGGCGAAACTTGGTGAAGCGATCCCGGTCGCATCGTCGGCCGGGATCGCCATCCGCAGCAGTGGCGCGTCAACTTCGGTCGTGGTCATCGGGCAGACTGTCAACGAGTCGACTCCGATGAAGAGGTCATCCTGCAGAATGACGGCTGTGCGTGGCTTGCTCGCGTATACGCCCCCAGGGACGAGGGCGACATCGCCACGACGAAGTTCAGTTAAGGGCTACTCGTCCCATTGAACGCTGACAGCCTCGACGAAATCCTGATCAGCGCTATGCGAATCTGCCATGGCTACAGCCAGGGCCTGACGCCGTGCCTCAGCGGCAAATGCCGCCGAGCGAACGTCCGGCACCCATATCTGGATCGGTCGAAGTCCCTGCGAACGCAGGCGCTTACGGTGCTCTGAGACGCGATGTCGGACGGTGATGCCCGTGGGTTATATGTAACGCCTGCAGTGATCAAGTGCCGTGAGTCACGCTCCTCGGCCACTGGTTGGGCGCACGGTGCATTCCATGGGAGTCCAGCCCCCGGCTACCGTACGGATCAGTGATTCGCGCAGGGTGAGTGAGGGATGTGCGTATGCGGGCACGGGATCTTGGCATCAGGTTCGACGGCACTGCCGGCCCGTTGAATGGAATCACCGACGTGACGGGCGTCGAGGTGGGCATGGTCACGCTGGTTGAGGGCGGCTCTGCGGACGGCTCCGGCTCAGTCGACGCGGTCTCCTCGCGCACTGGGGTGACGGCGATCCTGCCCCTCGGCCGCGAGGGAATCACGACCTCCTGCCCGGCGGCCATCAACTCGCTCAACGGAAATGGCGAGATGACCGGGTCGCACTGGATTCGCGAGACCGGCGCGCTCACCGGTCCGGTGATGATCACGAACACCCACGCCGTCGGTACCGTGCATCGAGGGGTCATCGAATGGATGGCGCGCAACCGGCCGGGGCATGCGGCTGAGTGGCTGCTGCCGGTCGTTGCCGAAACATGGGATGGCTACCTCAACAGCATCAACGAGCCATACGTACGGCCCGAGCATGCAGGTGAGGCGATCGATGCGGCTGCGGGAGGGCCGGTCATGGAGGGCTCGGCCGGCGGCGGCACGGGCATGAACTGCTACGGGTTCAAGGGTGGCAACGGCACCGCTTCACGACTCGTCGAACTCGGCGGCGAGATCTACACGGTCGCTGTGTTCCTCCAGGCCAACTTCGGCGACCGCAGCGAACTCGTCATCAACGGCGTGCCGATGGGCGACCTCGCCGTGCCCTTTCCGATGGGATCCTCAGGCTGGCTGCAGCGCGATAAGCACCCGGTCGCCGGGGCGGGCTCGGTGATCGCTGTTGTAGCAACGGACGCCCCGATGATCCCCCAGCAGTGTGAGGCCCTGGCGCGTCGGGTGCCGATGGGCCTCGCGCGTACTGGAACGACGGGCGGCCACTTCAGCGGCGACATCTTCCTCGCACTCTCCACCGGTAATCCCGGTGCGCTCGATAGCGGCTTTCCTAGCGAGCCCGCCGCGAACGCGCGGTTGCGCTCGATGAGTCTCGTTCCGTGGAATCGCATGGACGGCTTCTATGCGGCGACCGTCCATGCGGTCGAGGAGGCGGTGCTCAATGCACTCGTGAGCAATACGACCATGGTCGGGCGCCTGGGTCACATGAGCCCGGCCCTGCCGCACGATCTCGTCGTCGAACGTTTGCGCGGCGGCGTCAGCCGGGTGTGACGTCGAGGATGAGCTTGCCGACGTTATCGCCGCGGAAGAGCCGCAACAGCACGTCATTGAAGTCGGAAATTGTGCCCTTGACGAGGGTCTCGGGCGCTGCGATCCGCTCGTCGGCGACCCAGCGAGCTAGGCGCTTTCGGGCGACCCGGTACTCGCTGGCGTAGTCGAACACGAGGAACCCCGCCATCGTGGCCCGGCGGACGAGCAGGCTCATGTAGTTGGAGGGCCCGGGGGTTGGCGCCTCGGCGTTGTACTGCGAGATGGCCCCGCAGATGACGATGCGCGCCCCCATCGCCAGGTTGCCGAGGGCCGCATTGAGCACCGGGCCGCCGACGTTGTCGAAGTAGACATCGATGCCGTTGGGGCAGGCCCGGGCAAGCGCATTGCGAAGTTCTGGGGCTTTGTAGTCGACGGCAACGTCGAAGCCAAGTTCATCGACGACGTAGGCGCACTTTTCCGAGCCGCCCGCGATGCCCACAACCCTGCAGCCGTTCAATCGCGCCAATTGGCCCACGACCGAGCCGACGCCCCCGGCCGCTGCCGACACCACAACGGTATCGCCGGCCCGAGGCTTTCCGAGTTCCATGAGGCCGAAGTAGGCGGTCAGGCCCGTCGTGCCTAGGACGCCGAGGTACATCGACGGGGTGCCAAGGCGCGAGTCGACCAGCGTCACGCCGTCGCCGTCCGAGAGCGCGTAGTCCTGAACCCCGAAGGTCCCAAGCACCATGGAGCCGACGCCGAACTTGTGGTGCTGGGAGGCGACCACCTCGCCGACCGTCATTGCCCGCATGACCTCGCCAATGCCCACCGGAGGCAGGTAGCTCGGACGGTCGTCGAGCCAGCCGCGCATGGCGGGGTCCAGTGAGATGAGGTGGGTTCGCACCACGAACTGACCGGGGCCCGGATCGGGCACCGAACTCGTCTCAATCACCCAATCGTCGGCGACGGGCAGGCCAGCGGGTCGACGGGCGAGGCGTACAGAGGTGTTCGAAGTCATGGCTGAGACTATCGACATCGGGAGTCTGCGAGCCCGTGAACTCATCGACCACCCCTAGAACGGGGACAGGGCTTGATTTTGTTGCGTATGTGTGGTCACCTCTAGTCATAGGTCGTGTTTGAGAAACATTTGGGAAGGGCGATGCTCGGCACCGTGCCTCTTGCTTTGCGGCTGAATAAGTCTCGCTCATTGGTGATCGGTGTTGTGGTCATCGCGCTCGCGGTGGGCGGCTCATTCATCGGCCTGTCGCAAGCCCATGCAGTTGCCGATCACTTGACCGTGACCACCGCGGCCGCATCGGCGACGGTGACATCCGGTGCGGTCTTCACCACGCAACCGGTCATCGCAATCCAGGACAGTACGAACGTGACTGACACGGCGGTCACCTCAACGGTCTATGCAGCGGTGAGCACGGGGGCAACACTGGTGGGGGCAGGCAGCATTGCGGCAGTTTCTGGGGTCGCTACGTTCACCGGGCTCGGAGTCGTGGGCACAGTCGGGACGACGTACACGATTACCTACCACTCAGGCACCTTGTCGGTTGCCACCCAGACCATCACTGTTGCGGCTGCCGGCACCGCAGCAAAACTTGCGATCACCACGAATGCGGCCGGGGCAGTTTCGGGCACGGCCTTCGCCACCCAACCCGTCGTGGAGATCAGGGACTCAGCTGGCAACAAGGTGACGAGCAGCACGGTGACTGTTACCGCGATTGTCAGTTCAGGAGCCACCGCCATCGGAACGACTGCGGTTGCTGCGGTAGCGGGGGTCGTCACCTATTCAATCCTTGGGGTGACGGGCACAACGGGCTCGACCTACACCCTGACGTTCACCGCGGGCTCGCTCGC